>NZ_JBEXIK010000020.1:0-110708 GCF_040608515.1 Micromonospora sp. NPDC005173 | reverse complement strand
GCCCGGTCACATTCCGAACCCGGAAGCTAAGCCCTCCAGCGCCGATGGTACTGCACTCGTGAGGGTGTGGGAGAGTAGGACACCGCCGGACAATCATTCCAGGAAGGGTCACCCGTACAGGGTGACCCTTCCTGCGTTTTTATGCGTCAGGGCCACCCCCACCGGGGTGGCCCTGACGCATATCCGTACCCGGAAAACGGAGTCGGTCAGTTCCGGGTCTGCATGTCCGCGCGGAGGTTGCGCAGCAGGCCCCCGGCGTCGGTGACCGATCGTCCCGGGAACATGGCCATCACGACGCTGCCGTGATCGGCCCAGCCGCACACCGCGAAGTCGCCGCCCTCGCCGCTGGTGCTGCCGCACTTCATCACGCCGCCCAGCTCGCCCGCGGGCACCTCGCGCAGGCCGGTCACCGCGCCGGTCTCGTCGGACATCAGGCCGAAGAGGCTGTCCAGGTCGCGCTCCGGCTGCCAGAGCAGGGTGGTGCCCCCGAAGACGAGCACCGACCGCTTGTCGTCGGCCGGGTCGCGGTAGACCGTGCCGAAGCTGCGGTCCAGCTCGATGTCGGCGGCGAGGCCGCTGCGCAGGTAGTCCGCAGTGCTCTTCGCCCGCTCGCTGTCGTCCCGGGTCAGGCCCGCCACCTGATCGGGCGAGGTCAACTGGGTGTCCTTCTGCTGTGCCACCCGCCATCCGCCGACACCTAGGACACCCGCACCCGCCAGGCCGACGACCAGTGCGACCGTCCAGCCGATCCGGCGGCGCCGGGACCACCCACCCTGCGGCTCGTCGGGGTCGCCGCCGGTATCCCGGGTGCTCAGCTGGATCGGCTCGTCGGTCAGCTCGACCGGCTCGCGACCGTCGTCGAGCGGGCGCTCAGTGAGATGTGCGTCGGACATAGCCGACACCGTACGCGAATGGCAGGCGGTGCACGCCGGGTCCGCCGAAGCCCTCCGTAGACTTTCCAGGGTGACCGACAGACTCGATGCCCGACGCCCCGACGCCCCCACCCTGGCCGGCCAGTACCAGCCCGGCGAGGTAGAGCAGCGACGGTACGAGCAGTGGGTAGCCGCCGGGCACTTCCGGGCCTCCGCCGACAGCGACAAGCCGCCCTTCACGATCGTCATCCCGCCGCCGAACGTCACCGGTTCGCTGCACATGGGCCACGCGTTCGAGCACACGCTGATGGACGCGCTGACCCGGCGTAAGCGCATGCAGGGCTTCGAGGCGCTCTGGCTGCCCGGCATGGACCATGCGGGCATCGCCACCCAGAACCTGGTCGAGCGTCAGCTCGCCGGCGAAGGCCTGTCCCGGCACGACCTCGGCCGGGAGAAGTTCGTCGAGCGGGTCTGGCAGTGGAAGGCCGAGTCCGGTGGGGCGATCCTCGGTCAGATGCGGCGCCTCGGTGACTCGGTCGACTGGGACCGGGAGCGCTTCACCATGGACGAGGGCCTGACCCACGCCGTCCAGACGATCTTCAAGAAGCTCTTCGACGAGGGCCTGATCTACCGGGCCAACCGGATCATCAACTGGTGCCCGCGCTGCCTGACCGCGCTCTCCGACATCGAGGTCGAGCACACCGACGACGACGGTGAGCTGATCTCCATCCGGTACAGCGACGAGGTCGTGGTGGCCACCACCCGGGCCGAGACGATGCTGGGCGACACCGCCGTGGCGGTGCACCCGGACGACGAGCGGTACCAGCACCTGATCGGCACCGAGGTCGAGCTGCCGCTGACCGGTCGTCGCATCCCGATCGTCGCCGACGCGCACGTCGACCCGTCCTTCGGCACCGGCATGGTCAAGGTGACCCCCGCGCACGACCCGAACGACTTCGAGATCGGCCAGCGCCACGACCTGCCCGCGGTGACCGTGATGGATGAGCGTGGCGTGATCACCGTGCCCGGCCCGTTCGAGGGGCTGGACCGGTTCGAGGCGCGGCCCGCGATCGTGGCGGCGTTGCGCGAGCAGGGCCGGATCGTGGCCGAGAAGCGGCCGTACGTGCACGCGGTCGGGCACTGCTCGCGGTGCAAGACGACCGTCGAGCCGCGGCTGTCGTTGCAGTGGTTCGTCAACACCGCGCCACTGGCCCAGGCCGCCGGCGACGCGGTGCGCGACGGTCGGGTCCGCATCGAGCCGGCCGAGCTGGCCAAGCGCTACTTCGCCTGGGTCGACAACATGCACGACTGGTGCATCTCCCGACAGCTGTGGTGGGGGCACCGGATCCCGGTCTGGTACGGCCCGCAGGGCGAGATCGTCTGCGTCGGCCCCGGCGAGCAGCCGCCGACGGGGGACGGCTGGCGGCAGGACGAGGACGTGCTGGACACGTGGTTCTCCAGCGCGCTCTGGCCGTTCTCCACCCTCGGCTGGCCGGAGCAGACCCCGGACCTGGCCAAGTTCTACCCGACCAGCGTCCTAGTCACCGGCTACGACATCCTCTTCTTCTGGGTCGCCCGGATGATGATGTTCGGCCTGTACGCGATGGACGGCCGGCAGCCGTTCGACGTGGTGGCCCTGCACGGCATGGTCCGCGACGAGCACGGCAAGAAGATGTCCAAGTCGTTCGGCAACGTGGTCGACCCGCTGGACTGGATCGACCGGTTCGGTGCCGACGCGACCCGGTTCACCCTGGCCCGCGGCGCGAACCCCGGCCAGGACGTCCCGGTCAGTGAGGAGTGGTGTCAGGGCTCGCGCAACTTCTGCAACAAGCTCTGGAACGCCACCCGGTTCGCCCTGATGAACGGCGCGCACACCTCGGGCGACCTGCCCGCAGCGGAGCGGCTCTCCACCGTCGACCGGTGGATCCTGTCCCGGCTGGCGCACGTCACCGCCGAGGTTGACGAGCAGTTCGAGGCGTACGAGTTCGCCAAGGTGTGCGACCTGCTCTACCACTTCGCGTGGGACGACGTCTGCGACTGGTACGTCGAGCTGAGCAAATCGGTGCTCGCCGAGGGCGGCGAGCGGGCCGAGAACACCCGGCGGGTGCTCGGGCACGTGCTGGACCAGCTGCTGCGGCTGCTGCACCCGGTCATCCCGTTCGTCACCGAGGAGCTGTGGCTCGCGCTGACCGGCGGCGAGACGGTGCAGAGGGCCGCCTGGCCGGTGGCCGACCGTTCGCTGATCGACGACGCCGCCGAGGCGGAGCTGGCCGGCGTGCAGCGGGTGATCACCGAGATTCGCCGGTTCCGTTCCGACCAGGGGCTGCGCCCGACCCAGCGGGTGGCCGCCCGGCTGGACGGGTTGGCGGGGGCCGGTATCGCCGCCCACGAGCCGCTGATCCGCTCGCTGGCCCGGCTGGACCCGGTCGCCGAGGACTTCCAGGCCAGCGCCACGCTGGCCATGCCCGGGGCGGTCGGTGTCGCGTTGGACACCCGGGGGTCGATCGACGTGGCCGCCGAGCGGGCCCGGCTGACCAAGGACCGCGCGGCGGCCGAGAAGGAGGTCGCGCAGGCCCGGGCGAAGCTCGACACCCCGGCCTTCATCGGCAAGGCCCCCGAGCCGGTGGTCGCGAAGATCCGCGACCGGCTCGCCACCGCCGAGGCCGACCTGGTCCGGATCGACGCTGCTCTGGAGACGCTTTCCTCGTGACCGACCGTACCGATTTCGCCACTGTCGAGGCCGAGCTGGCCGCTCGCGGCTTCACCCGCATGGTCTTCGAGCTGGACCGGATCGAGTCTCTGCTCGACCTGCTCGGCAGCCCGCAGCGGGCGTACCCGGCCATCCACCTGACCGGCACCAACGGCAAGACCTCCACCGCGCGAATGATCGACTCGCTGCTTCGGGCGTTCGGGCTGCACACCGGCCGGTACACGAGCCCGCACCTGGAGACGGTCCGGGAACGGATCAGCCTGGACGGCGAGCCGGTCAGCGAGGAGCGCTTCGCCGCCGTCTACCGGGAGATCCGGCCGCTGGCAGAGCTGGTCGACGCCGGGTCGGACGAGCCGCTGACGTACTTCGACATGACCACCGCGCTGGCGTTCGCCACGTTCGCCGACGCGCCGGTCGACATCGCGGTGGTCGAGGTGGGCCTCGGCGGCGCCGAGGACGCCACGAACGTCATCCAGGCCGGGGTCTGCGTGATCACGCCGATCGGCCTGGACCACACCGAATGGCTCGGCGACACGCTTCAGGACATCGCGCTGGCCAAGGCCGGCATCATCCACCAGGGCGCCACCGTGATCGCGGCGGCGCAGGAGGAGGAGGCGGCTCGTCCCCTCCTCGAACGGTGCGCCGAGGTGGGCGCCACCCTCGCCCGGGAGGGTGCCGAGTTCGGCGTGCTGGGCCGGTCCCTCGCGGTCGGCGGCCAGGTGCTCACCCTGCAGGGGCTCGGCGGCATCTACGAGGACGTGTTCATCCCGCTGCACGGCGCGCACCAGGCGCAGAACGCCGCCGTGGCGCTCGCTGCGGTGGAGGCGTTCCTGGGCGCCGGGACCACGCGGCAACTGGACGTCGAGGTGGTCCGGGAGGGCTTCGCCGAGGCCAGCTCCCCGGGTCGGCTGGAGCGGGTCCGGAACGCCCCCACCGTCCTGCTGGACGGCGCGCACAACCCGCACGGCATGGCCGCCACCGTCAAGGCGTTGCAGGAGGAGTTTGCCTTCAGCAAGCTGGTGGCGGTCGTCGGCGTGCTCGCCGACAAGGACGCGTCCAGCCTGTTGGAGCTGCTGGAGCCGGTGGTCGATCTGGTGGTGGTCACCCGCAACACCTCGCCGCGGGCGATGCCGACGGCGGAACTCGCCGCGCTGGCCGGCGAGATCTTCGGCGAGGAGCGGGTCGAGGTGGCCGAGGAGATGCCGGACGCGATCGAGCTGGCGGTGGCGCTGGCCGAGGAGGACGTCCCCGGTGAGCTCAGCGGGGTCGGGGTGCTGGTCACCGGGTCGGTGGTGACGGTGGCCGACGCACGTCGGTTGCTGAAGCGATGACCGGCCCGGAGCGGGACCCCCGCACCGCAGAGCACCCGACAGCGGACCAGCCTGCGGCCGGGGCGCCGGTGGACCAGCCCGAGGCCGAGGCGCCGGCGGACCAGCCGGTGGCCGGGCAGCCGCGGCGGTCCGGGCTGCGCAACCCGGAGGGGGCGGTACGCGGCCTGGGTGCCGGGACGCTCAGCCTGGAAGCGCTGGTGCTGGTGCTGGCGATCCAGCCGATCCGGGTGGTCGGCGGTGACCTGAGCGGCACCGCGATCGGCGCCGTGGTTGCCCTGGCGGTGGTCGCCGTCCTGCTTGCCGGCATGATGCGCCGTCCGTGGGCCTGGCACGCCGGCACCGTGCTCCAGGGCCTGCTGCTGTTGTCCGGCCTGCTGCACTGGTCGCTGTTCGCGCTGGGCGTCATCTTCGCCCTGGTCTGGGCGTACGCGCTGCACGTCCGCCGGGTCATCCTCGGCTGAAGCCCGACCCGGACAGCCGCGCCCGTGCCGTGTCGGCTCAGGCGTCGGCGCGTTCGCGCCACTGGGTGAGGGCGATGCCGTGGCCGTCCGGATCGCGGAACGCCGCCGCCCACACCTCCAGCTTGGTGCCCCGGTTGACCACCCGAGGCGCGTACGTGAAGCGGACGCCCGACCCGCGCAGCCGCCCGTACGCCGCCTCGATGTCGTCGACCTCAAGGTTGACGTGCACCAGCCGGCGGCTGATGGGCGCCGCCCCGGTCACCTCGCGCAGCACCAGCCGGGTCGTGCCGGAGGCGAGCACCGCGTTGCCGGCGCCCTGGTCGACCTCGGTGAAGCCGAGCACGTCGCGGTAGAAGCCGAGCGACCGGGACAGGTCGGTGACCAGCAGGGTGAGGCCCACCCCGCTGATCGGGGCGGCCGAATCGGCGGCGGTCGTCGCGTCGTACCCGAAGATCGCCTCGTCCAACTCCTCGGCGGTGACGGTCTCGCGTGCCGCTCCGGCCGGGGTGGGATCGTCCAGCGGCAGGTCGAGCGGGTCCAGCGGGTCCGTCACGAACGGGCCGGACCGCTGTGCGGGAGGCGGGTCGAAGCGTTGTGCGGCAGGCGGGTCGGAGCGCTCCTCGGCCGGCGGGGGCGGATCGTCTGCCGGCTGGTCGAAGCGGTCGGTGTCGGGCTGGTCGAACTGCTCCTCGGCGGGCGGCCGCGGCGCGGGGGTGGCCCGCCGGGGCAGCCCGCCGCCGGTCTGCTGCTCGACCAGGACCCCCTCCAGCACCACCGGGCCACCCGGGCTCTGGTGCACCACCACCGGCTCGCGCTCCTCGGGCGCGACGCCGAGGTCGTCGCGCAGCGGGTCGGGGTCGAGCGGGCTGCGGAACGGGTCACCGCCGCGCGGATCGCGGAAGTCGTCCCGGAAGTCGTCGTCGGGCGCGCGGTCGGCCCACGGTGGCGCGTCCTGCTGGATCAGCACCTCGTCCAGGGCCTCGGCGTCGGCGAACTCCGGCGGCAGGTCCGCGACGGCCGCCGCGGTCTCGGCGTGGGTCAGCACCTCGTCCCAGAGGACCTTGACGTGCCGCTGGTCGTCCAGCGCAACCCGGATCGGGAGGGTCTGGCCCAGCGACGGCCACTTGGAGACCGGCACCCGCGGCTCGATGATCTTCTTGGATCGGGGCGGCAGCCCGGGCGCGTCGATCACCAGTTGCAGCTCGCAGCGGCCGAACGTGTACTGGGTGGGTGGTTCGGAAGCGCTGTGCACATGCCCGACCCCGACCACCCAGGTGCGCCCGCCACCGCGCACGGTGGCCAGCGCGATCGCCAGCACCAACAGGGCGACGCCGAGCGCCACGATGGCCCAACTGGTCATGCCCAGCCCGAAGAGGACGACGAACGTGGCCACGGTGCCCAGCACCGTGCCGATCAGCTTGCGTACCGGCGCGATGGGTCGGTTCCCGCCATTCGCCACAGTGGACCTCCCGGGGGTCAGGGCCAGGCTAGGCCGGACCGGCCACCGGGGGGAAGACCGGCCGCCGCGCCGGCGCCGGGACCGGGTCGCTAGGCTGACCGTACCGACCCCGAGCGTTCAGCGCGTACAGGAGGAACCCAGCGTGTCCAGCAACAGCGCGGATGAGCGCAGCCTCGTTCTGATCAAGCCCGACGCGGTCCGCCGAGGCCTGGTCGGCGAGGTCCTCTCCCGCTTCGAGCGCAAGGGGCTGCGGATCGACGCGATGGTGCACCGGACGATGGACGCGGCACTCGCCGACGAGCACTACTCCGAGCACGTCGACAAGGCGTTCTACCCGCCGTTGAAGGACTTCATGACCGGCGGCCCGCTGGTGGCCCTGGTGCTCTCCGGCGACCAGGTCATCGAGGTGGTCCGCGGGCTGGTCGGCGCGACCGACGGGCGTAAGGCTGTCGCCGGCACCATCCGCGGCGACCTGTCGCTGTCCAACCGGGAGAACCTGGTGCACGCCTCCGACTCTCCGGACAGCGCCAAGCGCGAGATCGCGCTCTGGTTCCCCGAGCTGGGCTGACGCGTCCTCGCCGGGTCCGGCTGACGGCATCGGCTGACGGTGCCGGGGCTCAGTCGAGCGGCGGTAGCTTCGCCGGATTGCCGACCACGTAGATCCCGGTGATCCGCCCGTCGGCCGCGGTGACCGTCAGCGTGTACCGGCTGCCGTCCGCGCGGGTCATCAGGGCGGCGGGTTCCCCGTTCAGCTCCAGGTGGCGCGCCGCCCAGCTGTGGCGCGGGCCGTAGATCCCGGCGAAGAACCGGGCGATCCGATCCGCTCCGCTGATCGGCCTGCGGGCGGCCGACACCCGGCCGCCACCGTCGGTCCAGGCCGTGGCGTCCGCGGCAACCAGGCCGGTGAGCGTCGCCAGGTCACCGTCCCGGGCGGCGGCCAGGAACGCGTCCAGCAACCGTTCCCGCTCGGACCGGCTGGCGGTGAACCGTCGTTGCTCCTGGTGCACCCGGGCGGTCGCGCGGTGGTGCAGTTGCCGGCAGTCCGCAGGGGTCCGATCCAGGATTTCCGCGATCTCGGCGTACGGCATCTCGAAGGCGGTGTGCAGGACGTACACCGCGCGCTCCGGCGGGGTGAGCCGTTCCAGCACGTGCAGTAGCGCGGTGGACAGCGAGTCGCGTAGCTCCGCGCGGTCCAACGGCCCGAACGGCGAGGGCGCGGTGGGCACCGGCTCGGGCAGCCACGTCCCGACGTACGTCTCACGCCTGGCCTGCCGCGTCCGCAGCCGGTCCAGGGCCAGCCGGGTGACCACCCGGGACAGGTACCGGCGCGGCTCGTCCACCGCTGACCGGTCCACGCCCAGCCAGCGCAGGTACGCCTCCTGGAGCACGTCCTCCGCGTCGTCCCGGCTGCCGAGGAGGCGATAGGCGAGCCCGAGCAGCATGGGCCGGTGCGCCTCGAGCGCACCGGCCGCCTCTGCCGCCTCGGTCGTCACACCTGTGCCGGAGGCTCCAGCTGCATCGTCACCGCGATCCGATTCCACACGTTGATTGTGGCAATCGCGATGACCAGGTCGGCCAGTTCCTTTTCCGACCAGACCTTCGCGGCGGTGTCCCACACCTCATCCGGCACCCCGTGCTCGCCGAGCCGGGTGACCGCGTCGGTGAGCGCCAGTGCGGCGCGCTCCCGCTCGTCGAAGAACGTCGCCTCCCGCCAGGCGGCCACCGCGAACAGCCGCCGGCTCGACTCGCCGGCGGCGAGCGCGTCCCGGCTGTGCATGTCGACGCAGAACGCACACCCGTTCAGGATCGACGCCCGCAGCTTGACCAGCTCCAGCACGGTGTGGTCGACGTTCGTCTGGACGTACTTCTCCATCCCCATGACGGCCTTGTACGCCTGGGGTACCAGCTCGGCCGGGTTCATCCGTGGCACGACTACCTCCCTGATCGGTTCGACACCGTCACGACGGGTGGGCCGGGGTGTGCCGTGACAGTGGGCCGCTGTGACCCCGGTCATGCCGTCCGGAACAGGTCGGGGAAGAGGTCAGCCGCGGGCCGCCGGGGCGGTGTCCGCCAGCACCTCGCGCGGGCGGGGGATCAGCTCGGCCGCGGGGACCTTGGCGGCGTCACCTGTCGTACCGCCCGCACCGGCGTTGTCGCCGCTGTCGCGCGGGCCGCGCCGGGTCACCCGGGCGGCCAGCCGGCGGCCCACCTCGATCATGGGTAGCTCGACCCACCGGTAGAGCACGTCGGCGATGAGCAGCGCCACCACCACGGCACCCAGGAAGAGGCCGGTGCTGCGACGTCCCATGGTGGGCAGCAGTCCGATCGCCGCCCGCGCCGCGATGGACTGGACCAGGTACATCGAGTACGACCGCTCGCCGATGAAGACCAGCGGACGAAGCCCCAACCCGCGGGCGAGCACACTGCGCGAGAGCAGGGCAGGCAGCAGCAGCGCCGCGGCGGCGGCGTAGGTGCCGATCAGCGCCTCCTGGCCGAACCGGATCGGCCAGTACTGCACGGCCACCTGGAACGCGATGAAGACCACGATCACCACGGTGGCCGTCGCCGGGTGGGTCAGCGGCCGGACCAGCGCGAAGCCTCGGGGGTGGTGCATGACCACCGCGGTCAGGCAGCCGAGGAGGATCGCCACGTAGTGGATCGGCCAGCTCAGCCAGGCGATGTCCGGCGGGATCAGCGCGATGAAGAGCACGATCAGGCCGGCCGTGACGGCCAGCCGGCGGCGGAACGCGGCGGTCACCAGGACGAACGCGATGGCCGGCCAGAACAGGTAGAACTTCTGCTCGATCCCGATCGTCCAGGAGTGCAGGTACGGCGCGCTGTCCGGCAGGAGTTCGTTGAGGAACAGCAGGTAGTACTTCATCAGGCGTTCGATCGAGTCGGCACTGCCGCTGAGCCGGGCCAGCCCCCAGGTCAGGAAGAGCACCAGCAGGTAGACCGGCATGATCCGGAAGAACCGCCGCAGGTAGAACGCGCGCAGCGAGACCTTGCCGTACCGGTGCTCCTCACGCAGCAGCAGCGTCGTGATGAGGAAGCCGGAGAGCACGAAGAACAGGTGTACGCCGATCCAGCCGGTCAGCCACTTCCAGGACGGGCCTCCGTAGTGGAAGGCGAAGACCATGATGGCGGCCACTGCCCGCAGCCCGTCCAGGGCGGGGAATCGACGCATGGCCTGGAACTCGTCGTACCGAAGCGAACGCACCGGCGAAGTTTGCGCGAGCGCGCCAGCCGGGTCAAGCCGGCCGGACAACCGGGGTTCCCGCTCTCGTCACCCGGACCGCCGGTCGCGGCCATCTCCGACCGGTAGACCGACGGGGTCAACCCATCATCGGGAGGAAGCATGACCGAGCTTGATCGACGTACCCTGCTGCGGGCCGGCCTGGTGGCCGGGGCCGGAGTCGCCGGCGGCGGCCTGCTGGGCGGTGCCGGGGCGAACGCGGCGCCGGCCTGGCGCCCGGCGGGGCGCCCGGTGCTCACCCATGGTGTGCAGAGCGGCGATGTGACCGCGGACTCGGCGCTGGTCTGGACCCGGGCTGACCGGCCGGGTCGGATGCTGGTCGAGGTGAGTCGCCGGCCGGACTTCCGGGGCGCGCGGCAGCTGCGTGGGCCGGTGCTGGCCCCGACCGGTGACTTCACCGGCAAGGTCCGGCTGCGGGGTCTGCCGGACGCCGAGCGGCTGCACTACCGGGTCCGGGTGGAGAGCCTGGAGCGGCACGGGCTGGTCAGCGAGCCGCTGACCGGGTCGCTGACCACCGCGCCGGGTCGGCACCGGCGGCGCGACGTGCGGTTCGTCTGGACCGGGGACGTGGTCGGGCAGGGCTGGGGGATCGCTCCGGACTTCGGCGGGATGTCGATCTTCAAGGCGATGCGGGAGACCCGGCCGGACTTCTTCCTGTGCAGCGGTGACACCGTGTACGCCGACGGCCCGCTGGTCGAGTCGGTGACGCTGCCCGACGGGCAGATCTGGCGCAACCTGGTGACCCCGGAGAAGAGCAAGGTCGCCGAGACGCTGGCCGAGTACCGGGGACAGTTCGCGTACAACCTGCTCGACGAGCACCTGCGGGCGTTCGCCGCGACGGTGCCGCAGATCAACCAGTGGGACGACCACGAGGTCCTCAACAACTGGTACCCGGGGGAGATCCTGGACGACTCCCGCTACACCGAGCAGCGGGTGGACGTGCTGGCCGCCCGGGCCCGTCAGGCGTTCAACGAGTGGCTGCCGGTGCCGGTCGACGGGCCGATGTACCGGCGGCTGTCGTACGGGCCGCTGCTGGACGTGTTCGTGCTGGACATGCGGACCTACAAGGACGCGAACGACGGCAACACGTACGCCGACCCGAAGCGCGGCCTGCTCGGCCGCGAGCAGCGGGAGTGGTTGATCCGGGAGCTGAAGCGGTCCCGGGCGACCTGGAAGGTGATCGCCAACGACCTGCCGATCGGGGTGGTGGTGCCGGACGGTCCGGGCGCGCAGGAGGGTGTCGCGCAGGGCGACCCGGGCGCGCCGGCCGGGCGTGAGCTGGAGTTCGCCGAGGTGCTGCGGGCCACCCACCGGGCCGGGGTGACCGGCATGGTCTTCCTCACCGCCGACGTGCACTACACCGCCGCGCACCACTACGACCCGTCGCGCGCGGCGGTCGGCGACTTCACCCCGTTCTGGGAGTTCGTCTCCGGGCCGGCGCACGCCGGCGCGTTCGGTCCGAACGCGCTGGACGGCACGTTCGGGCCGCAGGCGGCCTTCGTGCACGCACCGCCGCGCGCCAACACCTCGCCGGCGGAGGGCTTCCAGCACTTCGGTGAGGTCTCCATCGACGGGGAGTCGGCCGCCCTCACGGTGCACCTCCGCGACCGCGATGGCGCCGCCCTGTGGAGCACCACCCTCCCGGCACCCTGATCCGAGCACGGTGATCATGAGGTTGGCGGGCGTGCGCAGTTCGGCGCGCCCGCCAACCTCATGGTCGGCCTCGGTCAGCCCTGGGGTTAGAGGGTGTCGAGGGATGCTCGGCGGCGGGACTCGGCCTCGAAGAGCTTGAGCAGGGTGGCGGCGAGCAGGGCGTAGGCGACCGCGATGGCCAGCTCGACCGCGAGCTGGGGTGCGGCGGCCCGGAAACCCTCGCCGGCGACCAGCCGGCGGGCCGCCTCTGCGGCGTGGGTGATCGGCAGCAGCTCGCCGGTGACCCGCATCCAGGCCGGTAGCCCGGCGGCGGGCACGTTCACCCCGGTCAGCAGGAGCAGCAGCGCGATCGAGACGTTGGAGACCAGCCAGACGTCCCGGAACCGCAGCCCGATCGCGCCCAACGTCAGGCCGAAGAAGCCGCAGGCCAGCGCCGCGACCGCCAGGGTCAGCAGCAGCCCTGGTAGCGCGTCGACCGGCACCCGCAGGCCGAGCAGCAGCGACGCGGCGGTCAGCGTGGTCACCGCGATCAGCAGGCCGTTCGCCGCGTACGGCAGGACCCGGCCGAGGAAGACCGCGGTGCGGCTGCGCGGTGAGAGCAGCACGTGCCCGAGGGTGCCGAAGCGCCGCTCGTTGGAGACCGCCATCGTGCCGCCGAACACGCACGCCAGGGAGGCGGCCAGCACCGCGTTGCCGGTGATGTAGAAGCTGTCGTCGGCGACGCCGAGCTGCCGTCCCAGATAGGCGAAGAAGAGCAGTTGGAACAGCGGGCCGACGAGCAGCGTGCCGACGAACATCGCAGGGGTGGTCCAGTTGAACAGTGCCCGGTAGGCGATCACGCCACCGATGCCGACCAGGCGGAGCAGTGCGGTCATCGTCGCCTCCTCAGGCCAGAGCGAGCGTGGCCGCCGCGCGGGCCCGCCGCTCGACGTGGGTCATCATGATCGCGCCGAGCGCCAGGCAGGCCAGGCTGATCGCCAGGCAGACGCCGAGCGACGGCCAGACCGGCCCGCTGCCGGTGGCCGCCTCGCGGACCGCACGCGCTCCCCACGTGGTGGGCAGCACGGCTGCGATCGGGCCGGTCCAACCGGGCAGCGCGGTGATCGGCACGAGCATCCCGGAGACCAGCCAGATCGGGTACTCCAGCGTGTTGGCCAGCGCGTTGGCGTTGCGGAGCAGCACGAACGTGGAGGCGAGCAGCAGGCCGAACATGCCGAGCCCGATGATGCAGCCGGGCACCGCGACCGCGAACGCCCACGGGTGGGCGAAGGACAGCGGAATGCCGTACAGCAGCCGACCCCAGGCCAGCGTGGCGAGCATGGCGTTCGTGCCGGTGAGCGCGGTGGCCAGCGTGATCGGCAGCACCACCAGGGCGGGCGGCCGGGGCGCCAGCATGATCATCTCCAGGGTTCCCTGCCACCGCTGGTTCTGGATGGCGCCACCGGAACCGAACAGCACCGACGACCAGATGCCCATCAGCCCCGCTCCGACAGCGGCCTCCAACAGTCGGCCCGGCTCCCCGCCGGCCCGGAACAGGTAGACGGCCAGGGTCGCCTGCACCACCGGCACGATCAGCGCGGTGGCGATCTCGAACGGCGACCGGCTGAGCTGCTTGGCGTGCAACAGCGCACCGACCGCGATCATCCGCAGCGTCCTCACCCGGCCACCGCCTCGAACGCACGGGCCTGCGCGTCGACCCGGTTCACGATCGCCACGTACGCGTCCTCCAGGGTGGGCTGCCGCGCGGTGACCCGGCCCAGCCTGACCCCGTCCAGCGCGCGCAGCACGTCCGCCTGCACGTCCACCCCCGCGTCGGACTGCACGGTCAGCACCTGCGCCGCACCGGTGACGGCCACGCTCGCCTCGCGTACCCCGGGCAGGGCGTGGATCACGGCGAGCTGGGTGTCGCCCACCCCGTACGCCTCCACCTCCAGCACCTGCCGGCCGTCGGCGTGGTGCCGAGGGCCTGGATGGTGCCGTTCGCGATCACCGCGATCCGGCCGCACAGCTCGTCCGCCTCGGCCATGTAGTGCGTGGTGAGCAGCACGGTGGTGCCGGTGGCGGCCAGCTCGGCGACGGTCTGCCGCAGCTCCCGGGCGGCCACCGGGTCCACCCCGATCGACGGCTCGTCGAGGAAGAGCACGCTCGGCCGGTGCAGCAGGCCCCGGGCGATGTGCAGCCGCTGCCGCATGCCCCGGGAGTAACCCTCCACCCGGTCGTTCTCCCGGCCGGTCAGCCGGACCAGGTCGAGAAGCTCGGCGATCCGCCGCTTGTGCTCCCGCCCCGGCACGCCGTACAGCTCGGCGAAGTAGCGCAGGTTGTCCCGTGCGGAGAGCCGGTCGTAGAGCCCCCGGTCACCGCCGAAGACGTACCCGATCCGCCGGCGCACCTCGCGGGTCTGTCGAACCACGTCGAAGCCACAGATCCGGGCCTCGCCGGCGGTCGGGATGAGCAGCGTGTTCAGCAGCTTGATGGTCGTCGTCTTGCCAGCGCCGTTCGGTCCGAGCAGGCCGAACAGCTCCCCGTTGCCGACGGTCAGGTCGACGCCGCGGACCGCCTCGACCTCCCGGCGCTGTGGTCGTAACCATCCGGTGCGGCTGCGGTACGTGCGGCGCAGCCCGACCGCCTCGATCGCGTGTTCGCTCATGGCCCGCAGGCTAGGAGTGGTCGGGACGGCGGGAAACGAATTCGGATCCGGCCGAATGCTCAGGCCGAGGCGGTCGCCGGCTCGTCGCCGATCAACTGCACCAGGGCCACGCCGGCTGGTTCCAGGCCGTACAGCACCCGCCGGCCGACCCGACGGCGGTGCACCACGCCGGCGGTGAGCAACGCGGAGAGCTGCTCCGAGACGGTGCTCGGGGCCAGCCCCAGGGTGGCCGCGAGGCCGGCGGTGGTCGCCGGCCGGGTCAGCGCCCGCAACACCTGGGCACGCCCCCGCCCGACCAGCACCGCCAGCCGGTCGACCGCCGGCCCGGTCGGGGCAGCCGGGGCGGGCGCGCCATCGGCGAGCAGCGCCGCGCCACGCGCCTGGTAGGAGACGGCGACGATCTCCGGGTGGTCGGTGGAGCAGGCGAGCGCTCCCCGGGAGAAGATCAGCGGGATCAGCAGCAGTCGCTTGTCGACCGCCTCGAAATGCTGTTCCAGCGGCTTCACCAGGGTCAGCACCGGCCTGTCCCAGCGCACCCGCTCGTGCAGGTCGGCCAGTAGCGCGTCCGGGCCGTGCGCGGCGAGTGCCCGCGCCCGGTGCAGCACCTCCTCGTCCAGCGTCGCCCGCATCGCCGGCCACCACGGCGCGATAGCCGCGTCCCAGTACGCCTCGATACCGTCCGCCAACCGGTGCAGGGCGGCCTGCCGGTCCGTGACGAACGGGCTGAGCCACCCGGGCAGGTCGTCGGGCCGGTGGTAGCGGGGGATCTGGTCGGCGATCACCTCCGGCGGCGTCGCGCGCAGCTCGGCGAGCTGCTCGGCCAGGGTCGGCGTGGCCGATGTGGGAATCGGGCTGAGGAAGTCCGGTGCGCGCGAGCCGATGGCCAGCAGCCGGACCGGGGCGGTAGCCGGCACCTCGGCCAGCACCCGCCGGGCGTGCCGCGCCCAACCGGTGTACGGCCAGGGCGCCTCGCCCGGGTTGCGGTGCAGCACGTACAGGCTGGTCATCACCTCCCACAGCGGGCTGGTGGCGATCCGGGTGCGAGCCAGCGTGGGCTCGTCCAACTCGATCCGGATCACCCGGCCAGCCTAGGCGGCGGTCGGCGGGCGGGATCCGGCGGCGGCGCGTCGGCGGGCGGGATTACTCGGCGGCGCGCCGGTGGGCGGGTCGAGTATCGTTGTGCACCGTAAGGCGATGACCCGGCCATCACCGGTGAGCCTCCGGAAGAACAGCCGGGCAACCGGCCCAGTAGAACCGGACGGGTCCGGCCCGTCACAGCCGGCCAATGAGCGGGCGGTCGATCCTGACCGCCAAGCGGGGTGGTACCGCGGGCCACCCGGGAGCGCCGTCGAGGCGTCCCCGGAGACGCTCGTCCTCGCAGACCCACTGATGAGTGAGCTGCGCGAGGAGAGCGACCCCCGATGGCCTATCCACTGCACGACCCGACCGCCGCCGGTGTCCCGGCGAGCCCGGACCTGCCCGCGGTCGAGCGCCGGGTGCTGGAGCACTGGACGGCCGACAAGACCTTCGAGGCGTCGGTGGAGGCCCGCCCGGCCGGCGACGACGGCAAGAACGAGTACGTCTTCTACGACGGCCCGCCGTTCGCCAACGGTCTGCCGCACTACGGCCACCTCTTCACCGGCTACGTCAAGGACGTGGTGCCGCGCTACCAGACCATGCGCGGCCGGCACGTCGAGCGGCGCTTCGGCTGGGACTGCCACGGCCTGCCCGCTGAGGTGGTGGCCGAGAAGCAGCTCGGCATCACCAGCAAGGCGGAGATCATCGACCTCGGCGTGGCCAGGTTCAACGAGGCCTGCCGCACCTCGGTGCTGGAGTTCACCCAGGACTGGGAGCGGTACATCAACCGGCAGGCCCGCTGGGTCGACTTCACCAACGACTACAAGACCCTCGACCTGGACTACATGGAAAGCGTCATGTGGGCCTTCCGGACCCTGCACGACAAGGGTCTGATCTACGAGGGTTTCCGGGTGCTGGCGTACTGCTGGCGCTGCGAGACGCCGCTGTCGAACACCGAGACCCGGATGGACGACGTCTACCGGGACCGGCACGACCCGACGTTGACCGTGTGGTTCGGGCTGACCCCGGACGAGTCCGCCCCGGAGCTGCTCCGCGGGTCGGTCAAGCTGGGCGTCTGGACCACCACGCCGTGGACCCTGCCGTCGAACCTGGCGCTCGCCGTCGGCCCGGACATCGAGTACGCCGTGCTGGAGCGCGACGGTGACCGCTACGTGGTGGGCGCCGCCCGGCTCGGGGCGTACGCCAAGGAGCTGGACGGGTACGAGCAGGTCGGCACGGTGTACGGCCGGGACCTGGTCGGGCGCCGCTACACCCCGCTCTACGACTTCCTGGTCGAGCAGGCCGGCGAGAACGCCTACCAGGTGCTCGGCGCGGACTTCGTCACCACCGAGGACGGCACCGGGATCGTGCACCTGGCGCCGGCCTTCGGTGAGGACGACCAGAACGTCTGCAACGCCGCCGGCATCCCCACCATCGTCACGGTCGACGACCACACCCGGTTCACGGCGTTGGTTCCGCCGTACCAGGGTGAGCAGGTCTTCGACGTCAACAAGCCGGTGATCCGGGAGCTCAAGGAGCGGGGGGTGGTGCTCAAGCAGGACACCTACACCCACTCGTACCCGCACTGCTGGCGCTGCGACACCCCGCTGGTCTACAAGGCGGTGTCGTCGTGGTTCGTCGCGGTGACCCGGTTCAAGGACCGGATGGTCGAGCTGAACCAGCAGATCAACTGGACGCCTGGGCACATCAAGGACGGCTCGTTCGGCAAGTGGCTGGCCAACGCCCGCGACTGGTCGATCAGCCGGAACCGGTTCTGGGGCTCGCCGATCCCGGTCTGGAAGTCCGACGACCCGAACTATCCCCGGCTCGATGTCTACGGCTCGCTGGCCGACATCGAGCGGGACTTCGGCGTACGCCTGACCGACCTGCACCGGCCGGCGGTGGACGACCTGGTCCGCCCCAACCCGGACGACCCGACCGGGCAGTCGATGATGCGTCGGGTGCCGGAGGTGCTGGACTGCTGGTTCGAGTCCGGCTCGATGCCGTTCGCCCAGGTGCACTACCCGTTCGAGAACGCGGACTGGTTCGAGCACCACTACCCGGGCGACTTCATCGTCGAGTACATCGGGCAGACCCGCGGCTGGTTCTACACGATGCACGTGCTGGCCACCGCGCTGTTCGACCGGCCGGCGTTCCGCAACTGCCTGAGCCACGGCATCCTGCTCGGCTCGGACGGGCGCAAGATGTCCAAGAGCCTGCGCAACTACCCGGACGTCTACCACGTCTTCGACGCGTACGGCTCGGACGCGATGCGCTGGATGCTGATGTCCTCGCCGGTGCTGCGCGGCGGCGACATGGCGGTCACCGAGGCGGGCATCCGGGACGCCGTCCGCCAGGTGATGCTGCCGCTGTGGAACGTCTGGTACTTCTTCTCGCTCTACGCCAACGCGGACGGGTACCAGGCGCGGCGCCGCACCGACTCGCCGGACCTGCTCGACCGGTACGTGCTGGCGAAGACGAACGAGCTGGTGTCGGCAGTCGGCGCGCAGATGGAGGCGTACGACATCTCCGGTGCCTGCGCCACCGTCCGGTCCTACCTGGACGCGCTGACCAACTGGTACGTGCGCCGGTCCCGGGACCGGTTCTGGTCCGGGGACGCGAACGCCTTCGACACGCTGTGGACGGTGCTGGAGACGCTCTGCCGGGTGGTGGCGCCGCTGGCGCCGTTGACCGCGGAGGAGATCTGGCGCGGGCTGACCGGGGAGCGCTCGGTGCACCTGACCGACTGGCCGGAGGCGACCGAGTTTCCGGCCGACCACGAGTTGGTCGCCGCGATGGACGCCACCCGGGCGGTCGCCTCGGCGGCGCTGTCGCTGCGCAAGGCCAAGGGGCTGCGGGTGCGGCTGCCGCTGCCCAAGCTGGTCGTGGCCTCGCCGGCGGCGGAGCAGCTGCGCCCGTTCGCCGACCTGGTCACCGACGAGGTCAACGTGAAGGCGGTGGAGTTCAGCGCGGACCTGGCCGAGTACTGCCAGCAGGTCCTGACCGTGGTGCCCCGGGCGCTCGGCCCGCGGGTCGGCAAGCAGGTCCAGCAGGTGATCAAGGCGGTCAAGGCCGGCGAGTGGGAGCTGGTCGACGGCGCTCCGGTGGCCGCCGGGGTCACCCTGGCCGAGGGTGAGTACGAGCTGCGCCTGGTCGCCGCCGACGCCGAGCACTCCGCGCCGCTGCCCGGCGGTGAGGGCGTGGTGGTGCTGGACACCGAGGTCACCCCCGAGCTGGCCGCCGAGGGGTTGGCCCGGGACGTGGTCCGGGTGGTGCAGCAGGCCCGCCGGGACGCCGACCTGGACGTCTCGGACCGGATCGTGGTGTCGGTGTCGGCGTCCGAGGAGGTGCGCGCGGCGGTGGCCGCGTACATCGATTTCGTCTCCGGAGAGGTGCTGGCCGACTCCGTCGACTTCGCCGAGGGCGTCGACGGCTTCGTCGGCGAGGTCGGCGAGGGTGACCGGGTGACGGTCGTGGTCCGTCGGGTATGAGGTGGTCGGGGACGGACGGGTCGAGGTCGTCCCGTCCGTCCCCGGACGCTCACTCCCGGGCCGCCCCCGTGGGTCCGGGACGCCCGCCACCCGCTCCGGGCGGAGTGCGGGCGTCAGCTAACGTGACACCGCCTGTGCAACCCACGACCGCCGGAGGACCAGTGCCCCTGCTCTACACCATCGGCAAGCTCACCGTGGCGCCCACGCTGCGGTTGGCGTTCCGCCCGACCGTGGAGGGGCTGGAGCACCTGCCGGAGACCGGCGGGGCGGTCTTCGCCGGGAACCATCTGTCGGTGGCCGACGAGCTGTTCCTCGGCACGGTGGTGCCCCGGCACCTGGCGTTCTGGGCGAAGTCGGAGTACTTCAAGGGCACCGGGGTCAAGGGCGCGATCTCCAAGTTCGTCCTCACCGGCCTGGGCGCGATCCCGGTCGAGCGGGCCGGCGGGCGGGCTGCGCTGTCCGCGTTCGACGCGGCCATCCCGGCACTCAAGGGCGGCGACCTGGTGGTGGTCTACCCGGAGGGCACCCGCTCACCGGACGGCAAGCTCTACCGGGGACGGACCGGAGCGGCCCGGCTGGCGCTCTCCGCCGGAGTGCCGGTCATCCCGGTCGGCATGATCGGCACGGACAAGGCGCAGCCGATCGGCGCCCGGGTGCCCCGTCCCGGCACCGCCAAGATCACCGTTCGGTTCGGCAAGCCGCTGGACTTCACCGGCCGGCCGGCCGACCGCACCTCGCTGCGGCAGATGACCGACGAGATCATGAGTGAGATCCAGAAGCTCACGGGCCAGGAGTACGTGCCCCGCTACGCCCCGCCGCGCGCCCACCCGGACCCGACCCGCGACTCCTGACCGACCCCCGGCCCTCAGCTCTGCTCGGGCTGGACGATCTGACCGCGCAGAGTGTCCAGCAGCGCCGCGCTGTCGGCGACGGAGAGCCGGGTGAACACGCCGGTGGCGATGCTGCCGTGGTCGACCGAGGTGCAGACCACCACGTCGCTGCCGGCGGAACGGCCGACCGCGCAGCGTTCGTGCCGGCCCCGCACGCCGGTTTTCACCGTCTCGGGGGCCTCCAGCGCGTAGCGCTCACTGAGTCGGGTGATCTCCGCGTCCGCGTCCGCCTCCGGGGTGAGCCGGAAGCCGGTGCCGCCGAAGACCGTCACCCGCTTGCCGTCCGCGGTGCCGTAGACGCCGGCGAAGGTGTCCTCGGCCAGCCAGTGCTCCCGACGTACCTCGTTCTCCAGGTCACGGGCGGCGTCCGCGTTGCGGCTGTCCTGGCGCAGGCTCAGGTCGGCCACCTGCTCGGGCAGCGCCGCTCGGGCCGGGTACTGGGCCGAGATCGGAAACCCGTAGTAGGCCGGGCAGCCGCAGCAGCAGGCCAGGGTGAGCAGCAGCAGCCACGGCCAGCGGCGTCGCCGACGGACCTTGACCGGGACGTACCCCTTGGGGGCCTGCCAGCCCGGTGGCGGTGACACCGGTGGCGGTGCCGCGGACCGTCGGCCCCGGCGCTGCTTCGGCGGGGCGGGCGGCGGTGCGGGTGGAGACATCGGCCGGGCCGGCATGGTGGGCCGGGCGGCTGGGGACAGCGGGGCGGCCGGCGGCAGTGGGGCGGCCGGCGGCGACGCCGGGTGCGGTCCGACCGGGGGAGTGGGCGGACCGGGCCACTGCCGGGTCGCCGGTGGCACCGGGTAGTGCAGCGTCGGGGGCAGCGGGGGCAGCTCGGCGTGCGGCAGGTCCCAGCCGCCGGTGTCCACGCCGGCCCACGGGTCGACCGGGGTCCGGTGCTCCGGCGGCTCGTCGGGAGTGGGTGGGACAGGGGTCGGCTCGGCCGACGCACCCCAGGCCCGCTTGCGCGGCAGCGGGGGCGGCACCGGCGCGGATCCGCTCCACCGGGGCGCGCTGACCGGCGCGGTGGCGGCCGGGGAGTCGGCCGCACCGGCGGCTGCGGCCTCGTCGGCGGGTCGCGGCTCGTCGGCCGGTCGCGGCTCGTCCGCCGGTCCCGGTGTGTGTGTCGGTGCGGCGTCGTCCGGGCCGGCGGCCTGGTCGGTCGGCGGCTCCGGCTGGTCTGAGGGATCCGGCCGCTGCGGTACTTCCGGCTGGTCCGAGGGTTCCGGCTGGTCCGAGGGTACGGGTGGGGGCGTCGGCTCGTCGGCGACCGCCGGATCCCGGTCCGGCTCCGTGCCCGGGGTGCTCCCGTCGGCCGGACGGCCTGCTCCCGGCTGGGGCTCCGGCATCGCGGCAATCTCCTCTCGCGCCGGTCCGAGGTTAGTACCGCGCCGCCAGCTCCGCCGACCGGGCTGCGGGCTGCCGCGCACGACAGTCGGCGTCGATCGGACGTCATGGCGGCGTGCGCGCGGTCACGGCCGGGCGGACGCGTACCCTTGGGCATCATGAGTGCCCCGTCCACGACGCCGCGCCCGGCCGCGACCAATTCCATCTGGTCCCAGCTGGAGCCGCTGCTACCCCAGGTCACGAAGCCCATCCAGTACGTCGGTGGTGAACTGGGTGCGGTGGTCAAGGACTGGGACGCGGCAACCGTGCGCTGGGCGCTGATGTATCCCGACGCGTACGAGGTGGGCCTGCCCAACCAGGGTGTGCAGATCCTCTACGAGGTGCTCAACGAGCTGCCCGACACCCTCGCCGAGCGGACGTACGCGGTCTGGCCGGACCTGGAGTCCCTGATGCGCACGCACGGCGTGCCGCAGTTCACCGTCGACGCGCACCGGTCGGTCCGCGACTTCGACGTGTTCGGCATCTCCTTCTCCACCGAGCTGGGTTACACCAACCTGCTCACCGCGATCGACCTGGCCGGCATCCCGATGCTGGCCGCCGACCGCACCGACGTCGACCCGGTGATCGTGGCCGGCGGGCACGCCGCGTTCAACCCGGAGCCGGTCGCCGACTTCATCGACGCCGCTGTGCTCGGCGACGGCGAGGAGGCGGTCCTGGAGATCACCGCGATCGTCCGGGAGTGGAAGGCCGAGGGCTCCCCGGGTGGCCGCGACGAGTTGCTGCTGCGGCTCGCCCGCACCGAGAGCGTCTACGTGCCGCGCTTCTACGACGTGGACTACCTCCCCGACGGCCGGATCCAGCGAGTCGTGCCGAACCGGGCGGACGTGCCGTTCCGGGTGCACAAGCGCACGACGATGGACCTGGACGCCTGGCCGTACCCGAAGAAGCCCCTCGTCCCGCTGGCCGAGACGGTGCACGAGCGGTACGCGGTGGAGATCTTCCGGGGCTGCACCCGGGGTTGCCGGTTCTGTCAGGCCGGCATGATCACCCGCCCGGTGCGCGAGCGGTCGATCACCACGGTCGGGCAGATGGTGCGCGACGGGCTGGAGTTCTCCGGCTTCTCCGAGGTGGGCCTGCTGTCGCTCTCCTCGGCCGACCACTCCGAGATCGGCGACATGTGCTCGGGCCTGGCCCAGCAGTACGAGGGCACCAACGTCTCGCTGTCGCTGCCGTCGACCCGGGTGGACGCCTTCAACATCGACCTCGCGCAGGAGCTGTCCCGCAACGGGCGGCGCACCGGCCTGACCTTCGCCCCGGAGGGCGGGTCGGAGCGGATCCGCAAGGTCATCAACAAGATGGTGTCGAAGGAAGACCTCATTCGCACCGTGGTCACCGCGTACAGCAACGGCTGGCGGCAGGTGAAGCTCTACTTCATGTGCGGCCTGCCCACCGAGACCGACGCCGACGTCCTGGAGATCGCGGACATGGCGCACGAGGTGATCAAGGCTGGCCGGGCGGCGACCGGTTCCAAGGACATCCGCTGCACCGTCTCCATCGGTGGGTTCGTGCCGAAGCCGCACACCCCGTTCCAGTGGGCCCCGATGGAGCGCCCGGAGGTCATCGACCACCGGCTCAAGATCCTCAAGCAGGCGATCAACTCGGACCGCTCGCTGGGCCGGGCGATCGGCTACCGCTACCACGACGGCGAGCCGTCGCTGATCGAGGGCCTGCTCTCCCGGGGCGACCGGCGGGTCGGTTCGGTGATCCGCAAGGTGTGGGAGAACGGCGGCCGGTTCGACGGTTGGAGCGAGCACTTCTCGTACCAGCGCTGGGTGGACGCGGCGGCCGAGACGCTGCCCGCGTTCGGGGTGGACCTCGACTGGTACACCACCCGTCAGCGCGACGAGCTGGAGGTCCTGCCCTGGGACCACCTGGACTCGGGCCTGGACAAGGACTGGCTCTGGCAGGACTGGCAGGACTCGGTCTCGGAGTACGAGCAGGACGACTGCCGGTGGACCCCGTGCTTCGACTGCGGCGTCTGCCCCTCCATGGACACCGAGATCCAGATCGGCCCCACCGGCAAGAAGCTTCTCCCCCTCACGCCGCTGGGCGGCAACGGCATGAAGGTGCCGGCGGGCGACCAGTCCGCCTGATCGCGGGGCAGCGCCGGGCGGCGGTCACCCGCTACCCTCCATTACCAACACGTCACCCACCGGGTCTTTGCCCGGTGGGTGAGCGGCGCTGGCGGAGGGGGCTCGGGTGGCCGATTTCTCCACGAACACCGAGAAGCTGGGCGACCTCGTCTCCGAGCTGTCGGCGACGGCAAAGTCGCTGGATACCGGAGTGCTTCCCAAGATCGAGTATCTGCGGCTGCCCGCCGGGGCCGCGCCGGCCTTCGATGCCGGCTTCTCCGCCGCGTACGACGAGATGCACGAGACGACGACGCAGGCCGTGACGGCGCTCGCCGCTGCCGTCGCCGAGGTCGCGAAAGGGCTCGGCCGGGTGGTCGAGCACTACCGCACGATGGAGGAACGGCACGGTCAGTCCTTCGACACGGCACTGGACTGAGCGCGGTCCCCGCGACCTGCCCGGTCTCTCCTTCACGACGGAACAGGGAGGCGAGCTTCTGTGGGTGAGAACGTGGTATCCGGTGCCGACCAGGCCGCCACGATCGCGCTGGAAGCGGTCATCATCGGGTTGGGCGGCACGCTCGCGGTGGCCGCCGAACCCTCCGGCGCGGGGGCGTTGGCGATGGCCTTCGTCACCCCGGTCGCCGTCATGAACGTGCGCAGTTGGGCACCGTTCCAGGAGGCCGACGACAAGTGGACCGGCCTCGCGGAGGAGTTCTCCGAACTTGCCGGCAAGCTGTCCCGGCTGAACGGTGAGGTCGACGGCATCTGGAAGGGCACCGGCTCCGAGGTCTTCAAGAACTTCCTGACCACCAAGGTGGTCGAGCCGCTGGACGCGCTCCAGAAACTCGCCATCACGACCTCGTCCGGGTGCAACACCGTCGCGGACGGGCTCGAGACGCTCTTCTGGGCCTGGTCGGTGGGCACCGGCCTCGCGATCGTCGGCTGCATCGCCGCGAACGCCGGCGGACCGGCGGGGCCCGCCTTCAAGTGGGCGATCATCGGCAGTTGGGCTGCCTTCGTGCTCGGCATCATCACCGCGATCGTCGGACTGATGCAGGGGATGCGCGGTGCGAACAGCGCGATCGGCACGGCCGTGGCCCAGCTCAAGCGAGGGTTCGAGCTGACCGGGGAGAAGGTCGACGCCGAGAGCGCCAAAATCGGGGACCGGTACCGCGACATCGTCAGCAATCCGGAGAACTGGAACAAGGAACCGGTTACCTGAGTCGGGCGAACGGAGCAGTGATGAGCGATGTCTACCGCAGGGCCGTCGAGTCCGTCCGGGAGGTGAGCCGCACCGAGGCGTACGAGCCCGCCATGCGCCGCGCCGAGGCCGCTACCCGCGACCTCGTCGCGCTGGTGACCGAAACCGGGGACCGGACGCACGAGGGGTTCGACGAGACCGGCACGATCACCGCCGTCGTCGACGGCGCGGGCCAGCTCACGGACGTACGGATCAGTGCGCGGGCGGTGCGCGACCTGCCCGCCGAGCTCCTGGGTCCGCACTGCCGACAGGCCGTGACCGCCGCCCGCCTCGCCATGGCGGAGAGCATGCGGGCCAGCCTCGACGACGTCGTGGAGGCGCCGGTCGAGTGGGACGGCCGCACGGAGGATCCGCTCGCGGTGTGGCGGGACGCGACGCGGCGGTTCCAATGAGGAGACAGGAGCTCGCGCGATTGGTCACGGAGATGACGGCGCTGCTGGAGAGCGCCACCACGGAGACCGGACGGCTCGCCCGGGAGGAGTTCGTCGGCACCGCAGCGGACGGCATGGTCACCGCCACGGTGTCCGGCGCGAAGGAGTTGCTGGACATCTCCATCGCCGCGCGGGCCCACCGTACGGTCGACAACATCACGCTCGGCGAGGCGGTGGTGGAGGCCGTGCGGGCGGCGGAGGCGCTGGCCGAGGAGCGACGCGCGGAGGTCATGTCCGGCCTGCGGTTGGGTGGCGTCGGCGCTGACGCCTTCCTGGCCGATCCGATGTCGTTGCTGCCGCGCGGGACGGTCGGCCGATGAGCCCCGACAAGGCCCGTCTGCTGGTGGTGATGCTCTCGGTCCTCGCCCTGCTGCTCGTGTTCCTGGTGGTCCTGATGGCCGTTCAGGCGCTGCGCGGGGAGGCGGACTGGAGCGGCGTGGTCGTGCTTCTGGCCCCGTTGGCCCTGGTCGGGATCGGCATCGCGTTGCTGGTCCCGCAGCTGCGTCGCTGATATCGACGGTCATAATTACCGAATAGCGGTGGCCGGGGCTGCCCTGACTTGGCAACACTCGATACGCTGCGTCTGACATGGACCGACCCCTGCGGGTCGGAAAACGGGGAGGAAGCGGATGGCTGGCATCACGCCGCCGAACATCGGCGATCTGCACGTCAGCGTCGAGGACCTGGACGCCGCGGCAGCGTACGTCGAGCGGCTCAAGCAGTACGTCGACGACACCATCGGCTACGAGATGGAGCGCGTCAAGGAGCGGATGAAGGGCGACAGCACCACCGCCCAGACCGTCCCGAACGGCACCCCCTTCGGGGCCTACGAGGACGCCCGCATGCAGTGGCAGGCGCTGACTCGGTCGACGACCAACATGGAGGCGCACCTCAAGTCGCTCTCCCAGAAGCTCGCCGCGCTCAAGAAGGGCACCGAGGACATCGCCCAGGCGTTCCGCGACACCGAGGAGCGCAACGCTGCCAACGGCTCACAGATCGAGCGGCTGCTCGAGTCCGCGGCCCCGCCGCCCGCTGCCGGCGGCCAGCCCACCTACCCGTACACGGCCTGAGGGGGACGTCATGGCTGGAGGAACCTGGGAGCGGTGCGTCCGCGAGGTGACGCTCTCCGCGGACCCGGAGACGGTCGGATCGGTCGGGGTGGGGTGGAGCAACCTCTCCTCCGGCCTCACACAGCTTCGGGACGCGCTCGTCGGCCGATCGTTCGTCGGCCCGATCGCGACCGGCGTGGAGCGCCCGCACGTCGGCGGTCTGCCCGGCATGCTCGCCGGCTGGAAGGGCAGCGGTGGTGACGCGTACCGCGAGCACCTGGGTGAGATCGGCAAGGACATCGAGAAACTGATCACCGACGCGAGCAACGTCAGCGGGGCGTTGTCGCGGATCGAGGGTGACATCCGCAAGGCGGTTTCCACGATCCCGATCCCACTGATGGACGACTTCGGGTGGAACGAGTGGAGCCTGCCCAACGGCACCGAGCTCGACGACTCCCGCGACGGTGAGAGCACGTCGGGCTTCCTCGCCGCGCTGCGCAAGGACTACCAGAACAACCCCGCCTCGTACGCCGACGGCGCGTTCCGCGACAAGGCCGACGACCTGGAGGCGACCATGAAGGTCGACGGCCAGGCCGGTGACAGCAAGCGGGGTGGCTGGTGGGACACCAAGTCCCACCTGGACAACTGGTACCGGGACAACCAGCAGGCGGCGAACACCGCGATGTCTCCGCTGCCCACGGCGGTGGTGACCGAGCGTCCGAAGCTGACACTCGTCGGGCCAGACCGCGACGACTCGGACGGCTACCGCCCCGACACCCGGGTTCCGCCGACGGGGAAGCCGGACCTGGGTGACTTCGATCGGGGAAATGACCCCAAGATCGACAGCAAGATGCCGACCATCGACAACAAGCCGCCGACCATCGACAGCAAGCCGCCGTCCCTCGACAGCAAGCCGCCGACCATCGGCGACACTCCTGACGGCCCCGGCGTCGGCCCGTTCACGCCCCCGTCCACCGGGTCCGGTTACCCCGGGGGCGACGACGGCTTCAGCAGCGGTCTGGCTGGCGCGGCACCGAGCGGCGTCGGCGGCCTGAGTGGCCTCGGCGGCGGCCCCGGAGTCGGTAGCGCCGGTCTCGGCGGCGCCGGCGGCGGTTTCGGCGGCGGCGGTGCTGGCGGTGGGATCGGCGGCGGCGTCGGATCGGCCGGCGGGATCGGCATGGGCGGTATCCCCGGCATGGTGGGCGGCGGGAACGGCAAGGTGCCGCCGATGACGAGCGCGGCGAGCGCGTTGCGCAACGCCGCAGCCGCCGGTGGCGCTGGCGCGGGCGGCGCGCGTGGCGGGATGGCGGGCGCCGGCATGATGGGCGGCGGCATGATGGGCGGGGGCCAGGGCGGTGCCGGGCATGGCGGCACCGGCTCCGAGCACTCGTCGTGGTTGACTGAGGACGACGATCCGTGGGGCTCCGGTGACGGTGCGTCCCCGGGCATCCTGCGATGAGGACGGACGGATGAGGGTGAACGTCGGAGCGCGTCGGCCGGTCACGGCCTGCCTGCTGGCGGGGCTCCTGGTGCTGGGGGCCGCCCAACCGGCGTCCGCCGCGCCCCGGCGGGCCGAGCAGTGGTATCTGGACGAGCTCAAGATCGCCCAGGTGCACAAGATCTCGACCGGGCGGGGCGTGGTCGTGGCCGTGCTCGACAGTGGCGTCGACGCCACCCACCCGGACCTGCGGGGTCAGGTGCTTCCCGGCGGTCGCAGCTACGGTGCGTCGGGCGACGGACGGGTCGACGAGGACGGGCATGGCACGCACATGGCCGGCATCATCGCGGCGACGAACGCGAGCCGTGACGGCGTGGACGGCATCGCCCCCGGCGCGAAGATCCTGCCCATCAAGCTGCGCGCGGGCACCGGCGGCAACGCCGCCGATGCGGTCGCCCTCGGCATCCGGATGGCCGTCGACGGCGGCGCCAAGGTGATCAACCTGTCCCAGGGTGCACCGGGGGCGGCCAGCGCCGACGAGGAGAGCGCGATCAGGTACGCGCTGGACCGCGACGTCGTCGTGGTCGCCGCCGCCGGGAACACCGCCAAGGGCAGCACCGACGTGGATAGTCCTGCCAACGTCCCCGGCGTGGTCGCGGTGACCGGGACGACCCGGGGCGGCAACTTCTGGTCCGGCTCGGTCCAGGGGCCGGCGGCGGTGATCGCCGCACCCGGCGACGGCATCTACAACGTGGGCCCCGACCACGGCTACGGCTGGGGCGACGGCACCTCCGACAGCACCGCGATCGTCTCCGGTCTCGTGGCGCTGATCCGGGCGAAGTACCCGGACCTCGATGCCGCCAACGTCATCAACCGGATCATCCAGACCTCCCGGGACGCCGGGCCGTCCGGCCGGGACCCGCAGTACGGCTTCGGCCGGATCGACCCGGTAACCGCGCTGAGCGCGGACGTGCCGCGGGTCAACGCCAACCCGCTGCTCGATCCGGCCGCCGCGACCGGTCCGGAGCCTGCCCGGACAGGGGGCACGGACGAGGAGTTCGACGTCACCCAGCACGGTGACCGGGGCGGCCCCACGGACCAGCAGGTCATGGTGATCGCCATTGGCGTCGCCGTGGTGCTGGTGTTGCTGGTGGGGCTGGCGGCCTTCCTGATCTGGAACCGGCGTCGGTACCGCCGTGAGGCGAGGGCGGCTGCCGACGTACCCGAGCACCTGCTCGACCAGCCGCCTCCCGGCGGGTACGGCCCGCCAGGTGCCTACCAGTCGCCGACCCCAGGTGGGGGTTATGCCCCGCACTCCGGCTACGCCCCGCCGCCCGGCTACCCCCCGCCGCCTGGCTACGGCCCTCCTCCGGGGGCGCCGCCCGCCCCGCCCGGGGGCGGCAACCGGTCCTGATCCTGGTGGCCGGCCAGTGACCTGCGGGTCACCGGCCGGCCATTGCCGTCCCCGGTGGGTCCGGACGACCTCGCCGACCGGTTTCAGCGTTTTCGTCGGGCGTTTCGGCCGCCCCGGCTGCGTACCGTCACGAGCCCTGCGCCAGGATGGGACGGACACGCAGGTCCACCCGAGGAGCCCACGATCGCCAGAAAGCCTCAACCCGAGGGCGGCCAGGCGCCGGTCGTCCAGCGCGTCCGTATCCGGTACGCCAAGCGGGGCCCGCTGCGGTTCACCTCCCACCGGGACTTCGCGCGGGCCTTCGAGCGCGCGCTGCGTCGGGCCGCCGTGCCCATCGCCTTCTCCCAGGGCTTCACCCCACACCCGAAGATCTCCTACGCCAGCGCCGCGCCCACCGGAGTCGCCAGCGAGGCGGAGTACCTGGAGATCGGCCTCCAGGCGCCGGTCGACCCGGAGGCGCTGCGGGCCGCGCTGGACGCCGCGCTCTCGCCCGGGCTGGACGTGCTGGACGCCGTGATCGCCGTGAGCGGCAGTCTGCCGGACCGGATCGAGGCGTCGTACTGGCACATCGAACTGCCCGAGGTCGACACGGCCGTGCTGCGCGCCGCCGTGGACGCCTTCAACGCCGCCGACGAGGTGCTGGTCGAGCGGATGACCAAGCAGGGCCGCCGCACCTTCGACGCCCGAGCGGCCGTGATATCGATCGATGTCCTCGATGCGACGCCGACGCCTTCCGGGGCGCCGGCCGTACCGTGTGCGATACTCGAACTGGTCGTGCGGCAGGTCACCCCGTCCGTACGGCCCGATGACGTCCTTTCCGGCCTCCGCGTGGTGGCCGACCTGGAGCCGCCGGTCTCGCCGAGGGTGACCCGGCTGGCTCAGGGCACGTTGACCGCGCAGGGTGCGATCGTGGATCCGTTGGATGCGGACCGCGGCGGGGCAGCCATCGTTGGGCACTGACCGACGGTCAGTGCTCTGGCAGGCAGACTTCGGCGGTCGCGCACCACGCGCGCCCGGCGGAAACACTTTTGCGGCAACCCTGCGTGGCAGCGCTTACCCGCGCCCGGGGCAGCCAGAACTGGAGAACGTCCATGCTCGAGAACGAGCCCGAGGGCGGCGAACGGACCGGTTCACAGCCGGCCGGCGACACCGCTGACCAGAGCACCACCGCCGACGGCGCCGCCGTCGCGAACCCCACCGGCGCCGCCACCACGGAGCCGGCCGGCGCGGAGAGCGCCGAGCCCGCCCCGGTGCGGCGTACCCGGGCGACCCGCCGCCGGGCCGCCCCGCTCAACCAACCGGAGCAGACCGAGATTCCGGTCGAGGCTTCCACCGCCGGGGCCGGCAGCGACGAGTCGCCGCAGGCGGAGGTGTTCGCACCGCTCTCCGGCGATCTGGACGTCGCCCCGAAGACCCCCCGGCGCCGCCGCAAGGCCGCCCCCGTCGAGACGACCGCCGACGAGCCGCTGGTCGCGGCCACCGCCGAGGAGGCCACCGCCGAGGTGGTCCCGCCGGTCAAGGTGACCCGCACGCGGCGGAAGAAGACCACGCCGGCCGCTGTCCAGGAGCCGGCCGCTGTCCAGGAGCCCGCCGCCGTCGAGGAGCCCGCCGCGCTGGAGCAGCCGGAGGCCGAGACGCCGGCGGAGTCCGACCTGCGCGAGGCGGAGACCGCCCCGAGCGAGACCACCGCCGAGCCGGCCCGGACCAGTGGGGCGCAGGAGCGTTCCGGCGAGGTGCCGCCGGGTGTGGCCGTGGCCGGTGTGGCGAATGAGCCGATCGAGCCGGTCGAGGTCAACGAGCCGGAGCAGCCGCGGACCCGCCGTCGGCGTGCGGCGCTCTCCGCGCCCACCGTGCTGTTCATGGCGCCGCAGCCGGACGCCGTGCCGGTGACCCGGCCGGCGGAGCCCGCTCCGGTCGCCGAGGAGCCCGCCGTGGAGGAGGCCGCCGAGCCGTCCCGCCGCCGGCGGCGGGGTCGCCGCGACCTCGAGCCGGTCGAGGCGATCGAGGCCGAGGAGGAGCCGACCGAGGAGGCCGACGAGGCCGCCGAGGCGGATGAGGACGACGAGGACAGCGCCGCCGCGCGCCGCCGCCGCCGGCGTGGTCGCCGCGGCCGGGGCCGGGGCAAGGGCGGTGCCGACGACGCCGAGGACGAGGAGTCCGAGGAGGCGGCGCAGGCCGAGGAGGAAGAGACCGCCGAGGCCGAGGGCGAGGAGGACGAGGAGGCCGAGGGCGGGGACGGGATGACCCGTCGTCGCCGGCGGCGTCGTCGTCGGGGCGCCGGCGACACGGAGGGGGCCGCCGACGACGGCGTACCGACCGTGGTCAAGATCCGCGAGCCGCGCCGGACCGTCGACGAGGTGCAGGGCGTGTCCGGCTCGACCCGGCTGGAGGCCAAGCGCCAGCGCCGCCGGGACGGCCGGGAGCAGCGGCGTACCCGACCGCCAATCCTCAGCGAGTCGGAGTTCCTGGCCCGCCGGGAGGCAGTCGACCGGGTGATGGCGGTCCGCCAGCGCGGTGACCGCACCCAGATCGCCGTCCTGGAGGACGGCGTGCTGGTCGAGCACTACGTCACCCGCAACTCGTCCGGCACGATGGCCGGCAACGTGTACCTGGGCAAGGTGCAGAACGTGCTGCCGAGCATGGAGGCGGCGTTCGTCGACGTCGGCCGGGGCCGCAACGCGGTGCTGTACGCCGGTGAGGTCAACTGGGACACCTCCGGCCTGGAGGGGCGGGCCCGCTCCATCGAACAGGCGCTGCGGTCCGGCGACTCGGTGCTCGTCCAGGTCACCAAGGACCCGATCGGGCACAAGGGCGCCCGGCTGACCAGCCACATCGCGCTCTCCGGCCGGCACCTGGTCTACGTGCCCAACGGCAACGCCTCCGGGATCAGCCGGAAGCTGCCGGACAACGAGCGCAAGCGGCTGCGCGACGTGCTCAAGAAGCTGGTTCCGGACGGCGCGGGCGTGATCGTCCGGACGGCCGCCGAGGGCGCCAGCGAGGACGAGCTGGCCCGCGACGTCAAGCGGCTTCAGGCGCAGTGGGAGGACATCCAGGCCAAGGCCACCGAGGGCGGCGCTCCGGTGCTGCTCTACGAGGAGCCCGACCTGGTCATCCGGGTGGTCCGAGACCTGTTCAACGAGGACTTCCGCGAGCTGGTGATCGAGGGCGAGCAGTCGTACGGCATGGTCGAGTCGTACCTGTCGCACGTCTCCCCGGACCTGGTGGACCGGGTGCGCCGGCACGTCGGCACGAGCGACATCTTCGCCGAGTACCGGATCGACGAGCAGATCATCAAGGGTCTGGACCGGAAGGTCTTCCTGCCCTCCGGCGGCTCGCTGGTGATCGACCGTACCGAGGCCATGACGGTCGTCGACGTCAACACCGGCAAGTACACCGGCTCCGGGGGCAACCTGGAGGAGACGGTCACCCGTAACAACCTGGAAGCGGCGGAGGAGATCGTCCGCCAGCTCCGGCTGCGCGACATCGGTGGCATCGTGGTGATCGACTTCATCGACATGGTGCTGGAGTCGAACCGCGAGCTGGTGCTGCGCCGGCTCACCGAGTGCCTGGGCCGGGACCGCACCAAGCACCAGGTCACCGAGATCACCTCGCTCGGCCTGGTGCAGATGACCCGTAAGCGGATCGGCGCGGGCCTGCTGGAGGCGTTCAGCGAGACCTGCGAGTGCTGCAAGGGTCGCGGCGTCATCATCCACACCGAGCCGGTGCCGGAGAAGCCGCGCCCCGCCGCGGCGGGGGAGAAGGTCAAGGCGGTCGCCTCGGCGGTCGCCGCCGCCCCGGCCGCCGAGCAGGGCACCGCGTCCTCCCGCCGCCGGGCGCGCAAGAACGCCCCGGCCGAGCGGGCGGCGGTCGAGGTCGTCGAGACCGACACCAGCGCCGAACCGGACGCCGACTACGTCGACACCATGGGCTACGACCTGTCCCGCTACGAGGCGGACACCGCCGCAGCGCCGGCTGTCTCCGACGCCCAGCAGGGCGAGTCGGCCCGGCTGGCCGCCGCGGACGACCCGGACGCGCTCGCCGACGGCGACGCCGACGAGGAGGGCACCGAGGGCGGCACCGGCCGTCGCCGCTCCCGCCGGGGTGGCGCCCGCCGGCGGACCCGCCCCTGACCGCCTGACCGGCCCGGTGTTTGACGAGGTCCCTTTCCCGGCAATGTGACGGGGGAGGGACCTCGCCGGTCCGGCCAACCCGGTCCAGGATCGGCCACCCCGGTCAGGAGAAGAAGATGCGTCGTCTGCTCGCCGTCACCGTGCTGGTCACCGCGCTCTCCGCCGGAGCCGGCTGCTCCACCGACCGGCCCGCTGGCGAGACGACCGGGGGATCCAGCCCGGCCGCCGGGTCCGGGGGCGCCTCCGCCGGGTCGACCGGCACGCCAGCGGGGTCGACCGGTACGGGTGGTGCGGCAGGCGGCAACGCCACGCAGGTCTGCGCCGCCGCGCAGCAGGCGGGCAGCACAGCCGTCCAGACGTACGTGGCGGAGCTGGGCCAGATGATCGCTGCGGTTGGTGCCGGGGACAGCGCCACGGCCGAGGCGGCCCGCAGGCGGGCTGAGGCGGCGCTGACCGGTTGGCGGACCGTGCTGCGGGAGCAGTCGGCCCAGGCCACCGATCCGCAGCTCAAGACGCTCCTGACCGACATCGGCACCGAGGTCGCCGCGCTCGGCACCGACGTCGAGTCGATCGACGAGACCGAGCTCGCCCGGCTCCAGCAGCGCCTTGATCAGCTCTGCGCCCGCTGACCGGGGGCGGGCCGGTTTGGGGTCGAGGCCGGCAATGGCGTACTCTTGCCTGCGGCGCACTTTTGGTGTGCCGAGTTCCCGTGTGCCCGCGCCGCCGTGCACTGCTACCCGGCGAGCCGCCGCGGGGACGACCCGCCAGCAGCCTCAACGACAGGGAGTCCGCCTCCGATGTACGCGATCGTCAAGACCGGCGGCAAGCAGTACAAGGTCGCCGAGGGCGACGTGATCGAGGTCGAGAAGCTCACCGGTGCCCCCGGTGACGCGGTGAAGCTCACCGCGGTGCTCCTCGTCGACGGTGACGACCTGGTGACCGACGCGACGAAGCTTGCCGAGGTCGCGGTGTCCGGCGAGATTGCCGCGCACACCAAGGGCCCGAAGATCAAGATCCACAAGTTCAAGAACAAGACTGGCTACCACAAGCGCCAGGGTCACCGTCAGCCGCTGACCCAGGTCAAGGTGACCGGCATCTCCAGCGGGAAGTAGGTCGTCCTCCAATGGCTCACAAAAAGGGTGCGTCCAGCTCGCGTAACGGTCGTGATTCTGCGGCCCAGCGACTCGGCGTGAAGCGCTTCGGTGGTCAGGTTGTCAGCGCCGGTGAGATCCTCATCCGGCAGCGTGGCACCAAGTTCCACCCCGGTGACCTGGTCGGCCGTGGCGGCGACGACACGCTGTTCGCGCTGTCCGCCGGCTCGGTCCTGTTCGGCACCAAGCGCGGTCGCAAGACCGTCAGCATCGTTCCGCAGCAGTAGTTTTCCGGTTAAGCGGGCCGCGGACCTCCGGGTCCCGGCCCGCTTAGCTTTTTCGCAGTGCGGGGTCCGACCTCGCTGGAAGGATTGACGCCGTGGCGACGTTCGTTGACCGGGTCGTTCTGCATCTGCAGGCCGGCGATGGCGGGCACGGTTGTGCCTCGATCCACCGCGAGAAGTTCAAGCCCTTCGGTGGTCCGGACGGTGGCAACGGCGGGCACGGCGGCAGCGTGTCCCTGGTCGTCGACCCACAGGTGACCACGCTGCTCGACTTCCACTTCCGCCCACACGTCAAGGCCGACAACGGCAAGGGCGGCGCGGGGTCGAACCGGGACGGGGCCAACGGCCACGACCTGGTGCTCAAGGTGCCCAACGGCACCGTGGTGCAGACCTCCGACGGCACCGTGCTGGCCGACATGGTCGGCGCCGGCACCACCTTCGAGGTGGCCCGCGGCGGGCGCGGCGGGCGGGGCAACGCCTCGCTGGCCAACGCGAAGCGCAAGGCTCCCGGTTTCGCTGAGCTGGGCGAGCCCGGCGACCAGTTGGACGTGGTGCTGGAGCTCAAGAGCGTCGCCGACGTGGGCTTGGTGGGCTTCCCGTCGGCCGGCAAGTCGTCGCTGATCTCGGTGATTTCCGCCGCCAAGCCGAAGATCGCCGACTACCCGTTCACCACCCTCGTGCCGAACCTCGGCGTGGTCCGGATGGACAACCACACCTTCACCGTCGCCGACGTGCCGGGCCTGATCCCCGGCGCGGCCACCGGCAAGGGGCTGGGCCTGGAGTTCCTCCGGCACATCGAGCGCTGCGCGGTGCTGGTGCACGTCATCGACTCGGCGACGCTGGAGCCCGGCCGTGACCCGGTCGCGGACATCGAGACCATCGAGGCCGAGCTGAAGGAGTACGGCGGGCTGGCCGACCGACCGCGGCTGGTGGCCGTGAACAAGGTCGACGTGCCGGACGGCCGCGACCTCGCCGAGATCGTGCGCCCCGACCTGGAGGAGCGCGGCTACCGGGTGTTTGAGGTCTCCGCGGCCACCCGGGAAGGGCTCAAGGAGCTCACCTACGCGATGGCCGAGATGGTCGAGGCGCAGCGCAAGGCCGCGCCACCGGCCGAGCCCACCCGGATCGTGATCCGACCGATGGCCGTGGACGACGCCGGCTTCACCATCACGACCGAGGCGGACGGGTCGTTCACCGTCCGTGGCATCCGGCCGGAGCGGTGGGTCAAGCAGACCAACTTCGACAACGACGAGGCGGTCGGCTACCTGGCCGACCGGCTGGCCCGGCTCGGGGTCGAGGAGAAGCTGGCCAAGGCCGGCGCGCAGCCTGGTGACCTGGTCCGGATCGGCGCCCGCGAGTTCGACTGGCAGCCGACGCTCTACGCCGGCGTGGAGTACGTGCCCGGCAACCGGGGTACCGACGTCCGGCTGGAGGAGAAGTCGAACCGGGCGTCGGCGGCGGACCGGCTCGCCGCGCGCAAGGCCCGCCGGGTGCGGTCGGCCGACGAGGTGGGTGCCGACGCGTCCGACGACATCGAGGACCTCGACGACGAGGACGACGCCGAATAGCCCGGTGCGCTCCGTGATCGGGTTGATTGCCGGAAACCTCCGCGAAATCCGCCCCGCCTAGCGTTGGGTGATGCTGATCGAAGTCCGGCCCACCACCGATCCGGAGATCGCCGCCCTGGTCATCGCACAGCAGCGTGAGCTGCGCGTGGCCGACGGCGGGTTGGACGGGCAGGTCACCGTCACCCATGACGACATCCGCTACCTCGCGGTGGTGGTGAACGGTCGGGCGGTCGCCTGCGGTGGGCTCCAGTCGCTCGACACCGCCACCGGCGAGGTCAAGCGGATGTACGTCCGGCCGGCGTACCGAGGTCGGGGCATCGCCCGCCAGTTGCTCGCCGCGCTGGAGGAGTTGGCGTTCCGCCAGGGGCACTCGGTGGTATGCCTGGAGACGGGCACCTACCTACCGGCCGCGATCGGGCTGTACACCTCGTGCGGCTACGACCGGATCCCGGTCTACGGCGAGTACGTGGACAACCCGTACAGCGTCTGTTTCGCCAAGCGGTTGCCGGTCGCGGCCTGACGACCCCCGCCGCCGCACCCGGCGCTCAGGCGCCGGTGCTGGCGTGCGACACGGTGACCGGCTTCGACTCCGGCGAGGCGTGCTGGCGCAGGACGATGCTCAGCAGGATCAGCGCGCCGACCGCCAGGAACTCGCTCTGCCAGTTCTGCATGGACTGGAACCAGAAGTCGCTGGTGCCGAGGAAGTCCCACACCCCGATCGGCGGTGCCCCGCTCTGCAACGCCTGCTCCTGGTTGTACGTGGCGGTGCCGCCGAGCAGGTGGCCGACGAACGAGCCGGCGAAGATCAGCAGCAGCGCGATGGAGAGGCTGTTGCGGTAGACGACCAGCGGCATTCCACCGGCGCGCACCGGCCAGGGCGACTGCGGGGTGGCCCGGCGCTCGTCGTCCTCCGGCCGGTCGGTCTGGTCCACCGGCTTCGACTCGGCGGAACCCCGCTGCACCAGGTACGCGGTGAGCAGCACGTACCCGCCCATCTGGAGGAACTCCGACTCCCAGTTCTCGAAGACCGCCTCGGCGAAGTGCCCGGTGGTCAGGTACGCCGGCCAGCTCAGCGGCGCGGCGCCGAACTCGGTCAGTTCCTCATTGTGGGTCTGCCAGCCGAAGACGCTCTGCAACACCAGGAAGACCAGGAACGCGCCGAGCATGGCGACGGCCAGCGCGTTGTCGCGCAGCCAACGAGGCATCTCGTCCTCCTTCGCGGATCAGCTCCCGATACCCACCTCGGTACGACCGCGAAACCGACGAACCGGCAGGTCAGTGCCGGTTGGCGGGAGTGTCCAGCCGCCCGCCGGTGCCCGCCCGGTTGGAGAGCAGCAGCCCGAGCGCGAGCATGCCGAAGCCGAGGGCGAGGTGCAGCCAGTTGTCGGCGTTGTTGAGCGGCAGGATGTTCGCCCCGCCTTCCTCGTCGATGGCCTCGATCGCCAGCCCGTACAGCCAGAGGGCGAGGTAGATCGCACCGCCGCCGGCCAGGAAGAGCCGGGCGCCGGCGAGGCTCCGGGCCATCACGAGGCCGGCCAGCCCGAACAGCAGATGCACCGCGTTGTGCAGGATCGACACCTGGAACAGCCCGACCAGCCGGGCGTCCGAGTGGTGCCCGGCGAACCTCAGCTCGCCGTAGTCGGTGGTGATGCCGGGAATGAAGCCGAGGACGCCGATCAGCAGGAAGACCCCGGCCACGATCAACGCGGCCAGCTGGACCCGGGGTCGTGGGCCAGTCGGCCGGCCACCTCGCGCGTCTCGTGCCATCGCTGCCCCCTTCGTGGATCTGCCAGCCCTCGCGAACCTCACTGTCCGCAGCGGCGACGTGACGCAGCCCGACGATCCTCCATTTTGAAGTCGATCCGGCAGGCCGCGCAGAGAAATGCACGAAGAGGTATGGAAGCCAAAACGCAGGGTAGGTGAATGGTCGGCGGCCGCGGTAACGCAGCCGCATCCCCCCAGTACAACCGCGACGACTATCCGAGCGGAAGGGAAATCATGACTTACGATCTTTCACCTACGTCTTCCACGTACGGGCAGGAGTCGACCAACGGCGGTGGCGTCCGCGACCAGGCGCGCCAGGTCGGTTCCGAGGCCGCGCAGGCCGGCGGTGCGGTCGCCCAGACCGCCAAGGAGCAGGGCACCGAGGTCGGCCGTGAGGCTGTCCGGCAGGCCCGCAACCTGTACGGCGAGGCCCGCACGCAGCTCGCCAGCCAGACCGGTGAGCAGCAGCGCCGGGCCGCCGGTGGGCTGCGTTCGCTGGCCGACGAGATGCGCTCGATGGCCGAGCAGGGTGGCCAGGCCGGCCCGGTGAGCGAGCTGGCCCGTCAGGCTGCTGACCGGGTGCACGGCGCGGCCGGCTGGCTCGAGGAGCGCGAGCCCGGCGACCTGCTCACCGAGGTACGCGACTACGCGCGGCGTAACCCGGGCACCTTCCTGGTCGGCGCGGCGGTTCTCGGGGTGCTGGCCGGCCGGCTGACCCGCGGCATCTCCGCCGCTGGCGACGACTCCGGCAACGGCTCCTCGACCTACCGGGGCGCTGGGGCGTACGACCCGGAGCAGACCGCCGTGATCCCGACGCCGGCGCCCCGCGCGGTGCCGGACGCCGTCCCGTCGGGCGGCTACGCCGACCCGACCCCCGGCACCTACGCCGAGCCGACGCCCGGCACGTACGCCGAGCCGACGCCTGGTGGCTACGCCGACCCGACGCCTGGTGGCTACGCCGACCCGACGCCTGGTGGCTACGCCGACCCGCGCCGGGGCGACTTCCCGGAGCAGACCGGCACCGGCCAGCCGCTGCCGCCGGTGACCCAGACCGATCCGCTGCCCGGCGTGCCGTCCAGCGGCACCACCCGCCCGTGAGCCACCGAGTCATCCGAAGGGAGGCGACGGCATGAGCATGCCGACGCAGGGGTCCGGACTGGACTCCGGTTACCACCCCGACGCGGGTGCCCCGCACACCGCGGCGGAGGTGAAGGGCAGCTCGATCGGTGAGCTGATGCGTCAGGTCACCGGTGATCTCTCGACGCTGATGCGCCAGGAGGTCGAGCTGGCCAAGGCCGAGATCCGCCAGGAGGGCAAGAAGGCCGGCAAGGCTGCCGGGCTCTTCGGCGGGGCCGGCTTCGGCGGCTACATGGTGGCGCTCTTCCTTTCGCTGGCCCTCTGGGCCGGGCTGTCCAACGTCATGGACGCCGGCTGGGCCGGGCTGATCGTGGCCGTCATCTGGGCGGCGATCGCTGCGGTCCTCTACTCCATGGCCAAGAAGAACGCCCAACACGTGCGTGGCCTCAAGCAGACCAACGACAGCGTGCAGCGGATCCCCGACGCGCTCAAGCCCCACCCGGAGGGAGTCACCCGATGAGCACCGATCCCGACCAGATCCGCCGGGAGATCGAAGCCACCCGCAACAGCCTCAGCTCCGATGTGGACGCGCTGGCGTACAAGGTCAGCCCCAGCCGCATCGTTGACGACCGCAAGCAGCGGGCCCGCTCCGCGCTGCAGAATGTGAGGGACAAGGTCATGGGAACCGCGTCTGACCTCGGCCACGGCACCGGCCACGCCGCCCACTCGGTGGGCGACCGCGCCTCGTCGGCGGCCTCCAGCGTCAACGACGCCGCGCATTCGGCGGCCTCCACCGTCAGCGACGCCGCGCACAGCGCGCCGCACGTGATCCGGCAGAAGTCGGCGGGCAACCCGCTGGCCGCCGGCTTGATCGCGTTCGGGGTGGGCTGGCTGGCCTCCTCGCTGATCCCGGCCTCCCGTCGCGAGCAGGAGGCCGCGACCCAGATCAAGGAGAAGGTCGGCGAGCACAGCGGGGCGGTGAAGGAGAAGCTGGGCGAGGTGGCCAGCGAGCTCAAGGACGAGCTGCGCGAGCCGGCCCAGCACGCCGCCGAGTCGGTGAAGTCCACCGCCCAGGGCGCCGTGCACGTGGTCAAGGACGACACGAAGTCGGCTGCGCAGGACGTCAAGGACCAGGCCCAGCAGTCCCGCCAGCAGGTCACCTACTGATCCGTCCCCACCCGACAGCCCGCGGCCACCCCGGTGCCCGCGGGCTGTTCCCTGCAAGGGGGCGGAGGCGGGAGGTGGGGTGGGCGGCTTGGCGGATTCGGGTGTTGCCATAGCGGGCTCCGCCCAGCAGGAAACGCCGGCCCACCGCCAGCCAGCCGCACGCGCCGCGTTCCAGGAGCCACAGCGGGGCCGACAGCGCGGTTGTCGGCGGGAAGACCGTGCTGCCGCCAGCGCGACGGCGGCCCAACTCGGCCAGGGCGACGGTGCCGGCCGCCGCACCGAGCAGTAGTCCGGGTCGACGGGCCGCGACGGCCGCCGCCAGCGCTGGCAGGACCGCGAGCACGGTCAGCAGGCGGGCCGGCTGGGCCAGATCGTCGTACGCCTGGCGGACTCGTTGGCCGCGGAAGTGCGCGGCGTCCGGCGGCAGCCGGCGTACGTACAGCCAGGCCGGTGCCGCCTCGGTGCCGCCGTACGCCCGCACGGTGCGGATCAGCTCCAGGTTCTCGAAGAGCACGTTCGGGTCGTATCCGCCCATGCCGAGGAAGGTGCTGCGGCGAACCGCCAGGGTGCCCGGGTAGTCCGCCCCGAACGCCCGGTTGAGCAGGGTCCGGCCGGTGTCCCACCAGGCGTGCCAGGGCAGCGGGTCGAAGTAGTTCTGCGGTCGTACCAGATCCACCCGGCCCAGCAACCGGTGCACCGCGCCCAGCCCGGCGTCGTCGTACCGGACGTCGTCATCGGCGATCACCACGTGCTCGTGGCCCGCCACGCGGACGCCGGTGAGCACCCCGATCACCTTGCCGTTCAGCCCGTGCAGGGTGGGGTAGGGCGGCAGGTGCCGGAGGTTCAGTCCGCGCCACGCGGCGGCGTGCCGGGCGAAGCGATCCGGCGGCGAACCGTCGACGACGGTCACCTCGACCCGGTCGCCCAGCCAGCGCAGGTAGTCGGTCAGCTCGGCCAGGCCAACGTCGGTGGTCCGGCGCAGCGGCAGGACGTACGCCATCGGCAGTGCGGGTGGCGGCGTGCCGGCGCGGCCGTCGCTCGACCGCTCTCCGGCCCGCGCGCGGCCGGCCTCGGCGTTGCGGGCCGACGCCGGGTAGCGCTGCGGGTGCGGGCGGTCCATTCCCAGACGTCCGGGTCAGGCGGTGCGGCGGATATTGGTGAGGGTGAGGCCGGTGGGGGGCAGGACGGGCATCCTGTGCAGATCCAGGGCCAGGTTCTGCGGGGGGACGTCGTAGCGCATGGTGCTGGTCAGGTTGGTGACCGCCCGCTTCATCAGGTCGATGGTGATCCACTCACCGGCGCAGCGGTGCCCGGTCCTGTGGTCGCCGCCGCCCTGTGGGATCAACGCGAACGGGTCCACGCGGCGGCCGGCGAACCGTTCCGGGCGGAACAGCTCGGGCTGTGGCCAGAGCGCCGGGTGGTGGTTGGTGCCGTACAGGTCGAGCAGTACGCGTCGGCCCTGCGGAAAGTGGTGACCCTCCCAGTCGAAGGAGCGCCGGACCCGGGCGGCGGCGGCCGGGAAGAACGGGTAGTAGCGGCGTACCTCCTGGACGAACTGCTCGGTGGCCTCGTCGTCTTCGCGGACCCGCTGCCGCCAGGCCGGGTGGTCGTGCAGGGCGAGCGCGGCGAAGACGATGAACCGGTCCACGGCGACCGTCGGCCGCAGCACGTTCAGCAGCTCGACGGCGGCGATCCGCCGGGGGAGCATTCTGCCCCGGGCGTCCCGGTGCTCGGCGATCACCTGCAGCGCGCTGCCGGCCGGCGCGGCGACGCTACCGACCCGGGTCCGCTCGATGACGTCGGCGAGCCAGCGTTCGGTCCGGCGACGGGCGAGCCGCCCCCGCCAGTGCCGGGGGCCGACCACCGCCGGGGCTTCGATCATGGCGTGCAGCTCGACGGTACGGCGGTCGACCTGCGACGCGGCCAGCGGCACCCCGGCCCAGGCGCAGACCACCCGGGTGAGCAGCCTGCCCAGCTCGTCGTAGAGCGCCACCGGCGCGGCACCCTCCCAGGCGGGGATCCGGGCCTGCCACTCGTCGTCGAAGAGCTGGCCCAGCTGCCGGATGGCGGTCGGCGTCATGATCGACATGTGCATCGCCTTGCGGTCCCGGTGCTCCGAGCCGTCCAGCCCCTGCACCCCGCCCCGGCCGGTGAGGGTCCGCTGCACCCGCAGCGGCATCGCGGTGCGCCGCTGGAAGCGCTCGGTGTCGTAGAACAGCTCCGCCGCCGGCCTGCCGCGCAGGCAGATGGTCGGGGTCAGCAGGATCCGGGTCTGGAAGACGTCGCTGCCGTACCGGTCGCAACGCTCGCCGATGAACCGGTAGCCGGCGCGGAGGAACGCGAGCGTGCTGTCCGGGCTGCGGTCGGCCGGCATGGTCGCCATCGGGTCTCCTCACCTGCGGGTGGCGGCCGTCGCCGCTGGCCGGTCTCCTCGGTCGGCTGCGTCTACCCGGGTCAGCGCTCCTGAATCCCGCCGCCCGGATCGCTGCTGGGCCGGCCGTCCGCTCGCTGGGACCACCGGATCGGCGTCTGCTGGCCCCTCCCACCGGCGCGGAAACCTGGTTGGCTTCTCGGTAGGTGGCCGGCCACAGAGCCGGGCCGGGCGGGCTGCCCGGTGGCGTGGCCGGGCGGCGACCACGGATCACGGGGAGGGTGGATGCGGGACAAGAGATCACGGTACTGGCGGCAGCGGCGGGTGGTCGGGGCGCTCGGTATCGGCAGGGGTCGAGACGGCGGAGGGCTGATCCGTCCGCCCGGAAGACCCACCCGGCCGCACCGGTTCTTCACGGTGCACCTGGGCTTCACCGCGCCGGGCGCGGCCGACGCCCGCGAGCTGGCCGTGGCGTACGCCGAGGCGCTGAGCCTGCTCCGCCCGGAGCTGGCGCTCGGCGCGGCGGCCCTGTCACCGGCCGACGCCTGGCAACGCGCCGAACGGCTGTTCTGCGGGGCGGTCGGCCCGGACGGGGAGCGGTGCGTCGACGTGGCCGACCACCCCGGCTTCCACCACGCCCCGGGTCCTGGCGGGCTCGGCTGGGGCGACGGCGACGGTCCCGGCGATGGCTGACGGCGTTGTACCCCGGGTGGGGCGCCGCGCCGGCGACGAGTGTCAGTCCAGGTCGAACTCGCCGTCCTGCGCGCCGGCGACGAACGCGTCCCACTCGGCCTGGGTGAAGACCAGCACCGCCCCCTCCGGCTCGGCGGAGTTGCGCATCCCGATCAGGTCATCGACGAAGGCGACCTCGACGGCGCTGTCGGAGGTGTCCCCGTCGGCCCGCTGCCAGACCGCCCGAGAGAGGTCGAAGTCGCCCTTGGGGTGCTGCGCCATGGTTCTTTCCTCCAGTGCCGAGGGTCGTGTGGTGACCGCGTGCGGATCCCCATCGGGCAGGATAAGCGGATGCCGAGCCTGACCCGTGTAGAGGCGACCGCGCGTGGCGCGGCGATTACTGTCGAGTCTTATCAGGTGGACCTCGACCTGACCGGTGGTGGGGAGCTGTTCCGCTCCCGCGTCGAGATCCGGTTCCGGGCGACCCCCGGCACCGCGACCTTCGCCGAGATCAAACCCGCCACACTGCTGGCGGTACGCCTCAACGACCGCGCCGTCGACCCCGCAGCGTTGACCGACAACCGGCTGCCGCTGAGCGACCTTGCCGCGGAGAACACCCTGGTCGTCGAGGCGGAGATGGCGTACTCCAACACGGGGGAGGGGATGCACCGCTTCGTCGACCCGGCCGACGGTGAGACCTACCTCTACGCGGTGACCTTCCTCGACAACGTGCAGCGCATCTTCGCCGCCTTCGACCAGCCCGACCTCAAGGCGTCGTTCACCCTCGCGGTCACCGCCCCGCCAGAGTGGACGGTGGCCAGCAACGCCGAGGTGGCCGCCAATCCCGTGCCCGGTCGTTGGGAGTTCGCCCCGACCGCGCCGCTGGCCACCTACTTCTTCTCGCTGATCGCCGGGCCGTACCACGTGCGGCGGGCCGAGCACGACGGCGTGCCACTGGGCATCTACTGCCGCCGGTCGCTCGCCGAGCACCTGGACGCCGACGCCGACGAGATCTTCACCATCACCCGGCAGTGCCTGGACCGGTTTCACCAGCTCTTCACTGAGCGCTACCCGTTCGGCAAGTACGACCAGGCGTTCGTGCCCGAGTTCAACGCCGGCGCCATGGAAAACCCCGGCATCGTCACCTTCCGCGACGACTACGTGTTCCGCTCGGCGGTCACCGACACCCAGCGCGAGCTGCGGGCCACCACCATCGCGCACGAGATGGCGCACATGTGGTTCGGCGACCTGGTCACCATGCGTTGGTGGGACGACCTGTGGCTGAACGAGTCCTTCGCGGAGTACCTGGGCACCCGGGTCACCGCCGAGGCGACCCGTTTCGATCAGGCGTGGACCACCTTCGCCATGCGCCGCAAGGCCTGGGGGTACGCCGCCGACCAGCGCCCCTCCACCCACCCGGTCGCTCCGGAGGAGGTGGCCGACGCCGACGAGGGCCTGCTCAACTTCGACGGCATCTCGTACGCCAAGGGGGCCAGCGTGCTGCGGCAGCTGGTCGCGTGGCTCGGTGACGAGGCGTTCCTCGCCGGGCTGAACGCGCACTTCTCCGCGCACCGCTTCGGCAACGCGACCCTCGCCGACCTGCTGGCCAGTCTCACCACCGCGAGCGGCCGGGACCTCTCCGGCTGGGCCGATGTGTGGTTGCGCCGGCCGCAGGTCAACACGCTGCGCGCCGAGGTCGCCGTCGACGCCGAGGGCCGCTACGCCGAGGTGGCCGTGGTGCAGACGGCGCCCGAGTCGTACCCGGTGCTTCGCCCGCACCGGATCGGCGTGGGCCGCTACTCGGCGGACGGCGCCGTGCAGCGCGACGAGGTGGACCTCGACCCGGCCGCCGACGGCGGCCGGACGGTGCTCGGCGAACTGACCGGCCAGCCGGCGGCCCGGCTCCTGCTGCCCAACGACGGCGACCTCACCTTCGCCAAGGTGCGCCTCGACCCGGCGTCGGCGGACGCCGTGCCGCTGGTGCTGCCGGGGCTGGCCGACCCGTTGGCGCGGGCGGTGCTCTGGGGCGAGGCGCTGGACGCGGCGACCGACGGGGAGCGGCCGGTCAGCGGCCTGGTCGACCTGATGGTCGCCGCGCTGCCCGCCGAGGCCGAGGTGATCATCGCGGAGGACGTGCTCACCCTCAGCCGGTCGCTGGTCGATCGCTACCTCGACCCGCTGACCCGGTCCGCGGCGCTGGCCCGGGTCGCCGGGGCGTGCCGGCAGTTGCTCGACGGCGCGTCGGCGGGGGAGTCGTTGCAGCTCGCCGCGGCGCGGGCCTGGATCGCCGCGACCACCGACGCGGACCTGCTCACCGGCTGGCTCGCCGGCCGGGACGTGCCGGCGGGGCTGAAGGTCGACGCCGAGCTGCGCTGGGCGGTGCTGCGCCGGCTGGTGGTGCTGGGCGCCGCCGGCGAGGCGGAGATCGTCGCTGAGGCGGCCGCCGACCCCAGCGCCACCGGCGCGGAGCGAGCCGCCCGCTGCCGGGCCGCGCTGCCCGACCCGGCCGCCAAGCAGGCGGCATGGGAGATCATCGTGCGGGACACCGAGCTGTCCAACCGGCTGTTGGAGGCGACGGCCGAGGGGTTCTGGCAACCCGAACAGGCCGAGCTGACCGCCGCGTACGTCGAGCGGTACTTCGCGGACATGCCGTCGGCCGCGCGACGGCGTACCGCGTGGACGGCCGACCGGGTGGCTTCCCTGGCGTTCCCCCGCTACGCCGTGGCGCAGCCGACCCGGGAGGCGGCCGCCGCGCTGCTGGCCCGCGACGACCTGACCCCGGGCCTGCGCCGGGTGGTCACCGACGCCGACGACGACCTGCGTCGCGCGCTGGTCGCCCGGACCGCGATGGCCGCCGCGGGGGCCTGACAGACCGGTCGGGGCGGGGTGGCCCACCGGCCACCCCGCCCCCGGCTCAGCGCAGCGCGGGCTCAGCCGTGACCGGCGCGTCCCAGTCGATGACGTAGCGCTGCTCGTGGGCGACCGTCTTCTCCGGGTCCATGGCGGTGCGCGTCAGCAGGGGCATCAGCAGCGGCATCAGCGTCCGGGCGACCGGCCCCGGCGCCTTGGCGTGGTTGATCCGCGCCGCGCGGGCGGCGACCTTCTCGACCCGCGAGCGGCGGAGCCGCTCGAACGCGGCGAACGCCGACGCCACGTCCGGCAGGTCGCGCAGGCAGCGGGCGAGCTGCACCGCGCTCTCGATGGCCAGCGACGCGCCCTGCCCGGAGCTGTTCGACGGCGCGTGCGCCGCGTCGCCGACCAGCACCATCCGCCCCCGGTGCCAGTGCGGCACGGGCGGCATGATCTGCAGCGAACCGACCACCTGGAGCTCGTCGGCGTTGCTGGTCGCCACCAGCTCCCGGCCCGGATCGTCGTCGCCGTAGGTGGTGCGCAGCGTGGCCAGCCATTCCGCCGACGGCACCGCGCGGGCCTCGACCAGGCTCATCGGCCGCTGCTGCGGCAGGTTGGCCCCCCACCGGGTGCCGCCGCCGGGCTCCGGCCAGTAGAGGTAGTAGCCGCGTCGCCCGAACGCGAAGGTCATCGTGCCCGGCTCGACGTCCACCTCGTGCCGGGCCACCGCCTCGAAGCCGAGCAGCCCGGTGAACCGGGGGCCGGGGGCGGCCGGGTCGATGAGACCACGGACCGTCGACCGGATGCCGTCGGCGCCGACCAGAATGTCGGCGGTGGCAGCGCTGCCGTCCTCGAAGCGGGCGGTCACGCCACTGTCCGTCTGCTCGGCGCCGACCAGCCGCTTGCCGTACGCGAAAGCGACGCCCTCGGCGACCGCCCGGTCGTGCAGCACCCGGTGCAGTTCGGCCCGGTGCACCACGCGCAGCGGCGGCACTCCGGCCAGGGTGGGCAGGTCGATGCGGCGGCGGCCGACCGCCATGACGCTGCGCTCGATCGGGGTGGCGATCGCCGTCACCGCCTGGTCCGCGCCGACCGTGCGCAGGGCCGCCACGCCGTTGGGCGCGAGCGCGAGCGTGCCGCCGATGCCGCCAACTCCGCTGGCGGTGGCGGGGTACGCCTCGTGGACGGTGGCGGTGATGCCGGCGCGGCGCAGTGCGAGTGCCGTCACCGGGCCGGCGATGCCGCCGCCGATGACGATCGCGGTTCGTACCGTGGTCATGTTCTCTCCCTGGGTGTCGTCGGTCCGTGCGCGGGCGAACCGACCTGGGAGGGAACCCGGTTATCCTCGTGTTTGCCGCTTCGGGCCGGGTGCCTTTCCAGGTGTCGGTTCGAGGTAAGGGCTCCGGCGGGGTGTTGGCGCACCCCGCCGGGGCCGTCTTTCAGTTGGGGGTCTCGGGGCGTCGGGTGCTGGGGTCGGGGGTGCTGGTCCTCTCCGCCAGCTCGGTCAGCTCGGCTGGCACCTCGCCGGTCTCGTGGTAGGCCCGCCAGATGTCCAGCCCCGGGTAGCTGCCCGAGGTCAGCTCGGCGAGCAGTGCCCGCAGCCAGGCCGCCTCGGCGGCGCGCATGGCCAGGTCGTACTCCGTCTCGACCAGGAACAGTCGCGGGATCTCCCGCAGGTGCGCGTCGAGCGCTTCGCGGTCCTGGCGGATCGCGTCGTCCAGCAGGTCGAGCCGCTGCCGCAGCAGGTCGGTGGCCTCGTCGGGATGCAGTGCGGCGAGCACGGACAGGCCGGCGCGGAAGCGGGGATGCTCGGGCATCGGGGTGGAGACCAGCTCGCGGGCCCAGTCGACCAGCTCCGCCCGCCCCGCGTCGGTGATCCGGTAGACGGTGCGTTCCGGGCGCCGGCCTTCGCGGAGGCTCTCCACCTCCTCGATCATGTCGTGTTTGTCCATGTTGCGGATCACCGTGTAGAAGGATCCCCACTTGAACTCCATGTCCTGGTCCTTGCCCCAGGCGCGCAGTGCGGTGGCGATCTCGTACGGGTGCATCGGCCGCTGGACCAGGGCGGACAGCACGGCCAGCGCCAGCAGGTTGCCGACCTTGCGCCGCTTCGGCACGACGTTCTCCCGTTCCTCGTATCCGATTACTCGTAGGCGAGTATATGCGCACGAGTGCCCGGAGCGCGACCCCTGAACCGGGCCGCAACGGCCCGCCCCGACGCCCGGCCTACGATCACGGGGTGGAGGAAGATATCCGGCGGATTGGGATCATGGGTGGCACCTTCGACCCGATCCACCACGGGCACCTCGTCGCGGCCAGCGAGGTGGCGGACCGGTTCGGCCTGGACGAGGTGGTCTTCGTCCCCACCGGGCAGCCGTGGCAGAAGTCCGACGAGCCGGTCAGCCCTGCCGAGGACCGGTACCTGATGACGGTCATCGCCACCGCCTCCAACCCCCGCTTCCAGGTCAGCCGGGTCGACATCGACCGGAATGGGCCGACCTACACCGTCGACACGCTGCGCGACCTCCAGGCCGAGTACGGCCCCAAGGTGCAGCTGTTCTTCATCACCGGCGCGGACGCGCTGCAACGCATCCTGTCCTGGAAGGATCTGGACGAGATCTTCGAGCTGGCCCACTTCATCGGGGTGACCCGGCCCGGCTTCCGGCTCACCGACAAGCACCTGCCGGCGGACACTGTCAGCCTGGTCCAGGTGCCGGCGATGGCCATCTCGTCGACCGACTGCCGCGCGCGAGTGGCCCGGGGCGAGCCGGTCTGGTACCTGGTGCCCGACGGTGTGGTGCAGTACATCGGCAAGCGCAGCCTCTATCAGCGCTAATCACGCCCGATATGGGCCGTTTCATGCGCCTAATCGACCAGAACTGACAAGTCGGGGCGTCGCCGGGTATGAGACGCTTGGTGGATCGCACGGTTGATCGAAGGAGAACGGTGACAGTTTCCGAACGCGCTCACGAGCTGGCAATCGCTGCCGCCCAGGCCGCCGCCGACAAGAAGGCGCAGGACATCGCGATCATCGACGTCGGCGACCAGCTCGCCATCACCGACGCGTTCCTGCTCGCCGCCGCCCCCAACGAGCGTCAGGTGCTGGCCATCGTCGACGCCATCGAGGAGCGCCTGCTGGAGCTGCCGGAGAAGGCCAAGCCGATCCGGCGCGAGGGCGAGCGTGGTGGCCGCTGGGTGCTGCTCGACTACGTCGACATCGTGGTGCACGTCCAGCACACCGAGGAGCGCGAGTTCTACGGGCTCGACCGGCTCTGGAAGGACTGCCCCACCATCCCGTTCGTCGACCGCGACCTGGTCGAGGCCGACGCCGGCGGGTCCGCCGCAGCCGAATGACCCGACTGATCGTCTGGCGGCACGGCAACACCGACTGGAACGCTGCCAACCGAGTTCAGGGGCAGACCGACGTACCCCTGAACGAGCTGGGCCGCGACCAGGCCCGCGCCGCCGCCCCGCTGCTCGCGTCGCTGCGACCCGACGCCATCGTGTCCAGCGACCTGAGCCGCGCCGCGGAGACCGCCGCCGCGCTGGCCGCGCTGACCGGGCTGCCGGTCCGCACCGACGCTCGGCTGCGCGAGCGGCACTTCGGCCAGTGGCAGGGCCTGCACCTCACCGAGGTCGCCGAGCGCTTCCCGGCGGAGTACGCCCGCTGGCGGGCCGGTGACCCGGCCCCGGGTGCTGACCTGGAACCCCTGCGCGACCTCGGCGAACGGGTCGCCGCCGCGCTGCGGGAGGCGGCCGACGCGGCACCCGGCGGCACCGTGGTGATCGCCACCCACGGTGGCGGCTCCCGGCAGGGCGTCGGTCACCTGCTCGGCTGGGATCCCAGTGTGCTGCGCACCATCGGCTCGCTGGCCAACTGCCACTGGACCGAGCTGCGGCACGACGACGTCCGGGGCTGGCAGCTGCGGGCGCACAACGTCGGCCTGGTCACCGCGCCGGCCGTCGTCGACGCGGTCTGAGCCGCCGTCCCGTCCCACCGTCGGCGTGATCCGACCGCCGTCCCCACTGCCCGTGGTGCGCTCGCGCTTCGGCGTTCAGGGCCTCGATCGGCTAGCGTGCCGGGCATGCCCGTCGCGGTCGTCATCGACTCCACCGCCTACCTCCCGCCCGACCTGGTGCAGGCGCACCGGCTGACCGTCGTCCCGTTGACCGTCGTGCTCAACGGCGCGGAAGGGCTGGAGGGGGTGGAGACCCAGCCCGCCGACGCCACCCTGGCGTTGAGCGGCCGGCGGGTCACGGCCACCACATCCCGGCCGGCACCCGAACAGTTCGCGCAGACGTACCGCCGGCTGCTCGACGCCGGCGCCGACGGAGTCGTCTCGGTGCACCTCTCCGCCACTCTCTCCGGCACGGTCGAGGCGGCCCGGCTGGCCGCCGCCGACCTGGACGGCCGCGTTGCCGTGGTGGACAGCCGCTCGACCGGCATGGGCCTCGGGTTCCCGGCCATCGCGGCCGCCAAGGCCGCCGAGGCCGGCGCCGACCTGGCCGGGGTACGCGACGCTGCGCTCGCCGCCGTCGCCCGGACCACGGTCTGGTTCTACGTCGACACGCTGGAATTCCTCCGCCGGGGCGGCCGGATCAACGCGGCCGAGGCGCTGTTCGGCACCGCCCTGTCGGTCAAACCGATCATGCACATGCCGGACGGCGCGATCGTGCTGCGGGAAAAAGTGCGGACCGCCAGCCGGGGAGTGGCCCGGCTGGTCGACCTGGCCGTCGAGGCGGCCGGGGACGACGAGGTGGACCTCGGGGTGCACCATTTGGCCGCGCCGCAGCGGGCCGAGGCGCTGCTCGCCGCGCTGACCGAGCGGCTGGGTGACCGGCTGCACGACACGTACGTCTCCGAGGCGGGCGCGGTGGTCGCCGCGCACGCCGGTCCGGGGCTGGCCTGCGTGGTCGTCCACCGACGGCCGGCAGCCTGAGCCGGTGCCCACATCGTGCGTGGTGACCGGCGGTGGCCGTGGTGTCGGCCGGGCCGTGGTGGAACGGCTGGTGACGACCGGTGCCACCGTCGTCGTCATGGAGCGTGACGCCGACGTGCTGGACTGGCTGGCCGGACACCCGGCCGCCGACCGGCTGGTCGCCGTTGTCGGTGACGCCAATGACGAGCGGGTGGCCGAGCAGGCCGCCGACCAGGCGGAGCGGGCCGCGCCGCTGACCGGCTGGGTGAACAACGCGGCGGTGTTCCGGGACGCCTCGCTGCACTCGGCGTCGGCCGACGCGGTGCTGGACCTGATCGGGCAGAACCTGCGCCCGGCCGTGGTGGGTGCCGCGGTGGCGGTCCGCCGGTTCCTGGCCGCCGGCGCGGGCGGGTCCATCGTGAACATCTCGTCGCACCAGGCCCACCGGCCGGTGTCGGGTGCCCTGCCGTACTCGACGGCGAAGGCCGCCGTGGAGGGGCTCACCCGGGCGCTGGCCGTCGAGTACGGGCGGCACGGCATCCGCGCCAACGCTGTCGCGCTCGGCTCGATCGCCACCGAACGCCATGCCGACTTTCTCGCCACCCAGGAGCCCACCCAGGCCGAGTGGATCGACGCCGAACTGACCCGGCTGCACCCGGTGGGCCGGATCGGGCGGGTCGACGAGGTGGCGGAGGCGGTCGCGTACCTGCTGTCGCCAGCGGCGAGCTTCATCAACGGGGTGACTTTGCCGGTGGACGGGGGACGGGCCGTGCTCGGCCTCGACCCGGAGGCCCGCTGACCCGGGGTTGGCTCGCACGCTGGTCCTTCTGACGTCAGCGGACGCGAGCCCAGTCGACGAAGCGGTCAGCGAGGTTGGTCGGCGGGTTGCTCGGGTTCAGCGCGGTGAGGTCGCCGGTGGCTTCCTGCTGAAGGGACGCCAGGAGGACCAGCAGTGCCGGGCGGTCGTCGCGGTACTCGCCGAGGAGCCGCAGCTTCGCGGCCGAGCAGGGCCAGGCGATCCCGCAGGTCCGGCAGCGCCACGATGGCTTGATCACGGGGTGCTCCGAGCGGACGGTCATCCGCCGACCCTCACCGGGTCCCGGCGGACTGGCCGGCGACTCTCCGGAGCGACCGCAGGGACCTCCACCTCCTGTGCACCCTCCGGCATGAAGTACAGAGACCGCCGGGCCAACGCCATGCCGTCAGGCCCGAGTTGGTAGGCGTCGATCCACAGCCAGCCGTCGTACATGATCCAGTCCAGGACCCGGATGACCCGGACCGTGATGGGTCGAAAGAACTGCGGGCTTGCCGCACGGGTCAGGAGCAGAACTTCGCTGGGATGAACCTTGCGCGTGGTCACCGCGACCACCGACGGCGATCGCGAACGCGGTTCCCGACCTGGCCCGGCCCACGGAACGGCGGGATGAACGGCCCGATGGGGCCCGGTACGACCGGCCGGGCGGGCGGCGACGCCGGCGGTGGCGTCGGTGGCGGGTTTGCGGGCTTCGGCTGCGGCTTGTTGTTCGGCACGGTCTCCCCTGGGTGCTGGTGGGAGGGGCCGCCCCGTGAGTGCTCGCCCGTGGGGCGGCCCCGCTACGAACGCGTCCGCCGGGTTCGGGTCCCTGCCGGCCGCGCCGTCCACGAAGCACCTTGCCAAGGGTTGCGGGTCGAACACACTGCGTAGCAGTATCTCCTGTGGACGTGCAGAACGTTCCGGGGAGGATTCGGATGAACCACGCAGTCATTGAGGCGATGTCGGCAGCGGGCGAGACAGCGGACAGCCTCGCAGCTCAGATAGGCGTCGACCCGAAGACGGCAGCCAAGTGGGCGAACCCTGGACGTATTCCGCAGACTCGCCACCGATCGAAAGTCGCGGGAATTCTCGGCCGCGAAGAGGCGGACCTTTGGCCCGACCTGTTCAAGCGACGAGAGCCAGCATGGTTCCGGCCGTGGACCGACATCGAGCGTGAGGCTCTCGCGTTGCGTTGGTACGAGTCCGCCGTGTTACCCGGTCTCCTTCAGACCGAGGCGTACGCGCGAGCCGTGCTGAGTAGCGGGCAATGGGCTAGCGACGATATTCAAGGGCACGTCGAGACCCGCCTTCGCCGTCAGGCTGCCGTGTTTGATCGGCCTCGTCCGCCGCTCACCGTCTTCGTCGTCGACGAGGCCGCACTACGCCGGGGGAAACCCGACATTATGACCGATCAGATCGATCACCTGATGGCGCTCGCCGAGCGGCCAGCCGTCATGATTCACGTGGTCCCGCTGATGGCTGGTTTCCACCCCGGACAGGCCGGACCCTTCGTCATCGCCAGCACACCGGCAGGTCAGGATGTCGGCTACCTAGATGACCAGGCATCCGGGCGCATCAGTAATGACGTTGCTCCGTTGTGGGCGGTGTGGGATACCGTGAGGTCGGTCGCGCTACCGCGAGACCTGACCATCGATCTGATGAGAGCGCGAGCATGGTTGACCTGACCGGCGCCCACTGGCGCACCAGCACCCGCAGCAGTTCGAACGGTGGGGCGTGCGTGGAGGTCGCCGACAACCTTCCCGGCGTCGTGCTCGTCCGCGACACGAAGGACCGCGACGGTGGCACGCTGACCTTCGGGCCGGAGGCCTGGCAGAGCTTCGTGAACCTGGCCAAGGGGATCGCCGCCCAAGGCTGATCGACGCAAGGTGGAGCCCCGGTCACCCGTGATGGGTGTGCCGGGGCTTATTCGTGGCAGATCGCAGCCATCTCGCCCTTGCGCACCTGGCTGGCCGGGCGGGGTATAGCGCAAGTCGCCTCGCCATTCGGTCAGCGGGCGATGTGCTGATCTTGACGACGCCGCTGTGTTAGCCTCCCTGCGCGCCCCAGATGGGCCTACCCCCCGGAGGTTCTGGCTACTTCAGCCACCACGCCGAGATAGACGCGACGTACGCGTCTCTCGTGCGGGATCCGGGGCGTCGGTGCCCTCGGGGCTTTGTCATCGGTGTGGCTGGGTGAACGCTGTGGGCTTCCGGTCGGGTCTTCGGATCGAGCGGGAAGACGGTACGCATGACAGTCACGTTCAACCACACCATCATCGCCAGCAAGGACAAGCACGCGTCGGCCGCGTTCTATCGGGGGTTGTTCGAGCTGCCCGAGGCACACTCTTGGGGGCCGTTCGTCAACGTCCTGCTGGATGAGGGCGTGCTGCTCCAGTTCGCCGAGCCGCCGGTGGACATCCAGATGCAGCATTACGCGTTCCTTGTCGACGACGACCTGTTCCCGCGGTGCCTGGCGTTTGTCGAGGAGCGAGGCATCACGTACTGGGCCGACCCGCAGATGAAACGGCCGGGGGAGACCAACACCGAGCACGGCGGGCGCGGCTTCTACTTCATGGACCCGGCGGGGCACGCTGTCGAGATCATCACGCGGCCGTACCTGTAGCACGTTGATGCATGATCAGGGCGTTGTCCACACTGGCGTTACTTATCCACAGGGCGAGGCCAGGCCGCGCCGCCGCGCCGTCCGTCGCCATAGCGTCGCGTCGTGTCGCACGACGAGGAGACAGAGGTACGCCAGCGCCTGCACCGGCTGACGTCCCGGCCGGTTGGCGCGTTGCCGCCCCGGGCTGAGACGCCCCTCGCGGGCGTACCGCTGGTCGGCGCGTTGCCGCCCCGGGCCGGGGTGCCGCTCGTGGAGTCGGACGCGGGCGTGCCCCCGGGGCCGGACGGCCTCGCAGCCGGGCCGGGTTCGCGGCTGCCCGGTCCCGGGGCGTTCGACCCGGGGCGGCGCGGCGTGCGGGCGCTGGCGGTCGTGGCCGCGGTGGTCGTGCTCGGTGCCGCCGGTTGGGCCTGGCGGTCCCGGCCGCAGCAGGAGCCGGTCGCGCCGCTGGCCAGCGAGGCCGCTCCGGCCACTTCGGTGGGCGATCCCAGCGCGTCCGGCTCGGGCGAGCTGGTGGTGGCGGTCGCCGGCAAGGTCCGTCGACCCGGGCTGGTGCGGTTGCCGGCCGGATCCCGCCTAGCCGACGCGGTGCAGGCGGCCGGCGGCGCGCTGCCCGGTGTCGACGTGGCGCTGCTCAATCCCGCCCGCAAGGTCACCGACGGGGAGCTGATCGTGGTGGGGGTGACGCCACCGCCGGTGCCGGGCGATGCGGCCGGCCCGGCGGCGGGTGGGGCGGCACCCGCCGCCCGGCCGCTGAACCTCAACACCGCCACACTGGCGCAGCTCGACGCGTTGCCCGGAGTCGGGCCGGTGCTCGCCCAGCGGATCCTCACGCACCGGGATCAGCACGGCGGGTTCAAGTCCGTCGGCGACCTGCGCCAGGTCGACGGGATCGGTGACGCCCGCTACGAGCAGCTCAAGGATCTGGTAACGGTGTGAGGGGCCATTCCATCGTCAGTGCGCCGGGCGGCTTGAGCGTTGCCCAAGGTCAGACCCAACCGCCGGACCTGCGGCTGGCCGGGCTCGCCGTGGCCGCCTGGCTCAGCGCACTCGCCGGCCTGCACCTCGGCGCCCGGCCGGTCCTGGTGCTGGGCGGCACAGCCGCCGGCCTGACGGCGTTGAGTGCCCTGCACCTGCTTGGCCGCCTCGGCCACCCCCGTGCCACCGCCCGCCGGTACGGCTGGATCGCTGTGGCGGTCGGCCTCGGCGTGGTCTGCGGTGCGACGGCCACCGCCGCCCGGCTCGCCGTCCGGGACGCGCAGCCGATCCGCGTCCTGGCCGAGCAGCGCGCCCCGGTCACCGCTGACCTGGTCGTCCGGGACGATCCGCGTCCGATCCGGTCCGCCGCGCGGCCGGGCATGCTGCTGGTGCCGACGGAGCTGGTGCGACTCACCAGCGCGGACGGCCGACGGGTCGAAGCATCGGTGCGGTTGCTGATTCTGGCCACCGACCCGGCCTGGCGGGGGTTGCTGCCCGGGCAGCGCCTCACCGCCGAGGGTCGGCTCGGCGTCCCGCGCGGAGGTGACCTCACCGCGGCGGTGCTCAGCACCACCGGCCCGCCCGTGCGGCACGGTGTGCCGTCCTGGGCGCAGCGCGCCGCCGGGACGCTGCGCGCCGGCCTGCAACGGGCCTGCGCACCGCTCCCCGACGAGCCGGGTGGTCTGCTGCCCGGGCTGGTGGTGGGCGACACCAGTCGACTGCCACCCAGCGTCGAGGAGGACTTCCAGGCCACCGGCATGACACACCTCAACGCCGTCTCCGGTTCCAACGTGGCGATCGTCGTGGGCGCGGTGCTGTTGCTGGCCCGATGGGCACGGGCCGGCCCGTGGCTCGCCGCCGGGCTCTGCGGGGTGGCGCTGGTGGGTTTCGTCATCCTGGTGCGCCCGTCGCCGAGTGTCGTGCGGGCCGCCACGATGGGCGCGATCGGGCTCGCCGCGCTGGCCGCCGGCCGGCCCCGGGCCGCGCTGCCCGCGTTGGCCGCCGCCGTCACCGTGCTGGTGCTGGCCGACCCGGAGTTGGCCGGCGACGCCGGGTTCGCGCTCTCCGTGCTGGCCACCGGTGGCCTGCTGTTGCTCGCACCCCGCTGGCGGGACGGGCTGCGTCGACGGGGCGTCCCGGCCGGGCTGGCCGAGGCTCTGGCCGTGCCGGCGGCCGCGCAACTGGCCTGCGGGCCGGTCGTCGCCGGCATCTCCGGCACGGTCAGCCTGGTGGCGGTGCCGGCGAACCTGCTGGCGGTGCCGGCCATCGCGCCGGCGACCGTGCTGGGCGTGCTGGCGGCCACCGTGTCGCCGCTCTGGCCGGCCGGCGCCGAGTTCGCCGCCTGGCTGGCGAGCTGGCCGGCCTGGTGGCTGGTGGTCATCGCCAAGCAAGGCGCCCGACTGCCGGCCGGCACCCTGCCGTGGCCGGGCGGGGTGTGGGGCGCCCTGCTGCTGGCCGGGCTGACCGTGGCGCTGCTGATCGCGGTGCGCCGGCCGCTGGTGCGCCGGCTGGTGGCGGTGGTCGGCGTGGCCGCGCTGCTGGGCGCCCTCCCGGTCCGACTGGTGGCCTCCGGGTGGCCGCCGTCCGGCTGGGTGGTGGTGGCTTGCGCGGTCGGTCAGGGCGACGCCCTGGTGCTGCCGGTCGCCCCGGGCCGGGCGGTCGTGGTGGACGCCGGTCCGGAGCCGTCGGCGGTGGACGGCTGCCTGCGCCGGCTCGGCGTCCGGGAGGTGCCGCTGCTGGTGGTCAGCCACTTCCACGCCGACCACGTGGGCGGGGTGGCCGGGGTCTTCCGGGGGCGCCGGGTGGCCGCCGTGCTCACGCCACAGTCGACGGATCCGGAGAGCGGCCGGGAGTTGGTACGTGCGGCGGCGACCGCCGGGCGGGCCGCGGTGCTGACCACCGTCGCCGGTGCTCGCCATCCGGTCGGCGGAGTCGACCTGCTCGTGCTCGGCCCGCCGTACCCGCTGGCCGGAACGAGGTCCGACCCGAACAACAACTCGCTGATGCTGCGCGCCACGGTGGCCGGGGTACGGATCCTGCTGCCCGGCGACGCCGAGACCGAGGAGCAGCACGCGATCCTGGCGCGAGCAGGGCCGGGGCAGTTGCGGGCGGAGGTGTTGAAGGTGGCCCACCACGGCTCGGCGTACCAGGATCCGGGGTTTCTCGACGCCGTCCGGCCGGCCGTCGCCCTGGTGCCGGTGGGCACCGGCAACACCTACGGGCACCCGAATCCGGGGCTGCTCGCCCGGCTGAGCAGGGGCGGTGCCCGGGTGTTGCGGACCGACACCGACGGGGACCTGGCGGCGATCCGGGCGGGCGATGGCCTGGCCGTGGTCCGCCGGGGCGTACCGGCGGGTCAGCGCCCCTGACGGCCGGGTGCCGGTCAGCCGGTGAGGAGGTTGACCAGGATGCCTGCGGGGATCGACGCGGCGACCCCGGCCAGGAACCACCAGATCTGGGACTGCTGGCCCCTGCGGGTGGTCTCCACGATCGTCGTGATGCCCCTCAGCATCTCGTCAGGTGTCGGCGAGTGAGCCGCCATCGTGGCCCGCGTGGAAAGGTTCGACGCGGGCGCCTCCGGTCGCCGGACCCGGCTGGTCGCCGAGTGGGAGTCGCGTGCCTGGGACGCACGGAATCGGGGGCCTGCCTCGCCCGGCCGTGCGGCCGGCCGTTCTGACGGTCTCCCCCATGGTGCCGGCCCGGTCTGGTGCGGATACGACGGCGGCGCATCGGTGGTTGGTGGGAACCATGGCTCAGGCAGGTCGTCCAGCGGAGGTGGGGGCGGCGGTGCGGTGGTGCCGCGCCACGGAGCGCTCCCCACCCGGATATCTCCGTCGCCCGGCCGGGTCTCGCTCGTCCCCTGGTCGTGCTCGCCAACATGGCCGGGGCGCTGGCCGATCGGAGGGACGTCCTCCAACCTTCTCGCTTCGACGATGTTCGCGCTGCGTCCGGGTTGGACGACGCTCGCACGGCGTCCGACCCTGGTGAGGAGTACAGCCGTCGACAGCAGGAGGAGGTCGAGCGCGACCGCGACGACAGACCACGGCGTCGGAATGAAGTAGCCCGCCGTGCCGACTGCGATGGCCGCCGCGATCGAGAGCCGGGATGCGTTTCTCACCCGGGTAATCGAAGCACTTCAGTGCATCGGACGCTACGTACGACATGGCCTCGACATCAGCGCTCGCTGGTGCTGTTGCCGTTCACGTCTGCCGTCTTATGCATTAGATAATGAAATGCGATAAATGTCGGGATTTGCACTGAGTGCGGGCTGCGCCGAGTGAGCGGCGAATGACCAGGCACGATCCCACCGTGGGCCGTGCGAATATGGGCGGCGTGACCCCCGCCAGCCTCGCCCCCATTCTGCTCGTCCTCGGCGATGAGGAACTGCTCGCCACGCGCGCCGTGACCGAAGCGATCGCGAGGGTCCGCAGCGTCGACCCCGAGGTGGACGTCCGCGAGTACCAGGCGAGCGCGCTCACCGTCGGCGAGATCGCCGAGATGCTCAGCCCGTCGCTGTTCGGCGGGCGGCGGCTGCTCATCCTGCGCTCCGGCCAGGATGCCCGCAAGGACCTGGTCACCGCGCTGCTCGCGTACGCGAAGAACCCCGACCCGGAGGTTCAGCTGCTGGTGCTGCATCTGGGCGCTGCCAAGGGCAAGGCATTCGCCGACGGGCTGCGGGCGGCGGGCGCGACGGTGGTCCCGGCGGCGAAGCTCAAGGGGCACCGCGAGCGGGTGGCCTTCGTCCGCGACGAGATTCGCCGGGCCGGTGGCAAATGCACCGACGACGCCGCCGAGGCGCTGATCGCGGCGGTCGGCAACGACCTGCGCGAGCTGGCCGCCGCCTGCTCCCAACTGATCGCCGACACCGACGGGCGGATCAGCGCCGACACCGTCTCCCGCTACTACCGGGGTCGGATCGAGGTGACCGGCTTCACGGTGGCGGACGCCACCATGGTCGGCGACGTGCCGGCGGCTCTGGAGGCGCTGCGCTGGGCCCTGCACGTCGGGGTCGACCCGGTGCCCATCGCCGACGCCCTGGCCGACGGGGTGCGCACGGTGGCCCGGGTCGCGTCGGCCGGGCGGGGCAACCCGTACCAGCTCGCCAGCAGTCTCGGCATGCCGGCCTGGAAGATCGAGCGGGCGCAGCGACAGGGGCGCGGCTGGACGCCTGAGGGCCTGGTCCGGGCCATGCAGGTCGCCGCCGAGTGCAACGCGGCTGTCAAGGGCGGCTCGGACGATCGGGCGTACGCCCTGGAGCGTGCCGTCTTCTCGGTCGCGGCGGCCCGGCAGGGCAGCGGCCGGTGACCGGGCCGAACCGTACGGCGTGGGCCACCATCCCCGCCGATGAGGAGCGTTACCGGCCGCTCTACGCCCGGCTCCTCAACCTGCGGTTCGTCAACCCCGGCGGGGTGCTCTGCTTTCTCTTCTTCGAGGGCACCATCGCGCTGGCCGCACTGCTCGCCCTCGCCGAGCTGGTCACCTGGTGGTCCGTGCTGGTGCTGCCGGCCGTGGTGGCGGTGATGGTCAAACTCAACGACATGGTGGCCGCGATCGTGGTCCGCTCCGCCGCGCTCGTGCCCGAGCAGGAACGGGATCGCTTCCGCCGCCAGATGGAGCCGGTTGTCGGCCGGGCCCGGGTGGAGTGGATCTCGCACAGCGTCACCGGCGTGGTGATCGACGCCGATCCGGCGCGGCCTGTTCGCCGCCCGGACCGGTCGGACTGGCCGACGCCAGCGACCGAGGCTGGACACACGGAAGCCCCGGACCGGAGTCCGGGGCTTTCCGAATAGGTCTGACGGCGAGTCGTCAGGCGGAGAGAGCCACCACGCGCTTGGCGATCGCGGACTTGCGGTTCGCGGCCTGGTTGGAGTGGATCACGCCCTTGCTGACGGCCTTGTCCAGCTTGCGCGAGGCGTCCTGCATCAGCGCGGTGGCCTTCTCGACGTCACCGGCCTCAGCAGCCTCGTTGAACTTCCGGACGGCGGTCTTCAGCGACGACTTGACCGACTTGTTGCGCAGCCGGGCCTTCTCGTTCTGCCGGTTGCGCTTGATCTGGGACTTGATGTTCGCCACGCGACAGCCTCGTCTTGATAGCTCGGGTTGGTCAGCTTATGCGCGGGATGACGAACATGCGTCATCGCTGCGCGAAGAGCCAGGTTACCAGGTCGCCCGGGACGAGCCAAAACGGCCAGCCACCGCGCGGCCGAACGCGTCGATCACCCGGCCCATCGAGGACAAGTTTACGCCCCGGCCGTCACCGCCAGCCCTGGCGGTGGGCGAGCCAGTCGAGTGCCTGCTCGCCACTCCACCGCTGGTGCGCGGGCAGGTGCGGCGAGGCCGTCACCGGCGCTGCCGCGGCACCGGTGAGGTAGTAGCCGGCCAACGCGGCCAGGGTGGCGTCCAGCACGTCCGGGGGTGTGCCCGCGGTCGCCGGGTGCGCGGCGAAGAGCCGGTCCGCGTCCAGGCCGCCGGCGTACGCGGTGATCAGCAGGCCGGCCAGATCGAACCAGGCCGGCCCGTGGCAGACCCAGGTCCAGTCGCAGAACCAGGCCCGGCCGTCCGCACCGATGAGCACGTTGTCCACCCGCAGGTCGCCGTGGATCAGGCCGGTCACACCGGCGGCGTACCGGGGGAGGCGGGACTCCAGCGCCACCAGCTCGGGCAGCCGGTCCCGCAGGGGCGGCGGCAGCACCGGCGACGGCTCCCGACCGGCCGCGACCTCCTCCCACCAGAGGATGTCCGACCGGGCCAGGTCGGCCAGGTGCGGCAGGCCGAGTGCGGTCAGCTCGGCCGGCGGGTCGGCCAGCGCGGCGGCGACCTCGGCGTACCCGGTGAGCGTGGCGTTCAGCTCTGCCGGCACCCAGGGCAGCTGCGGCGTGTGGCCGTCGACGGCGTCGGTGCACAGCACGAACCAGCCGGCCTCGGACAGCGTCCACCGGGGGCGGGGCGCCGGCAGGCCGGCCGGCAGCCGGTCGAGGATCGCGGCCTCCCGGGCGTACCAGTCGACCAGGTGCGGTTGCTCGGCGGCGGGTGCGGCCTTGACGAAGGCCCGGCCGCCGACGGCGGTGCCGAGCACGGCGGCGAAGCCCCGGGTGAAGCCCGCGCCGGCGACCCGGGCGGTGACCACCGGCGCGCCGAGCCGGTCGGCGATCGCGTCCCGCAGCGCCGCCGGCAACGACGGCCACGACGGGCGCAGCGCGCTCGCGTGGTACGGGACCGGAGGCAACGGCGTGGGGGACGACACCCCACCATGCTGCCCCGGGGTACGTGCGCGGCGTGCGGCGACACTGCGAGACTGCCAAGCCATGAGGACCGAGGACTTCTGGCAGCTGATCGACCAGGCCCGTGCCGGCGGTGGGGGAGAACCGGGTCCGGTCGCCGCGCGGGCTGTCGCGCTGCTCGCCGAGCGTGACCCGGAGGACATCGTCGGATACGCCCGGCACCAGACGCGGGTGCTGGCCGCCTCGCACAAGGCGGATCTCTGGGGAGCGGCGTACCTGATCAACGGGGGTGCCTCGGCGGACGGCTTCGAGCACTTCCGGGGCTGGCTGATGACCCAGGGCCGGACGGTCTTCGCGCGCGCGGTCACCGACCCGGACTCGCTGGCCGAGCTGCCCCAGGTGCGGGCCGCCTCGCTCAGCGGCGAGGAGTTCTCCGCCGAGCACATGTTGGCGGTGCCCTGGGACGCGTACCGCAAGGCCACGGCGGCGGAACTGCCGGCGGACCGGGAGCCGGTGCGCGCGCCGGACCTCAACGACTTCTGGGACTTCGACGACGAGGAGGAGGCCCGCCGCCGGCTGCCCCGGCTGGCCGCGCTCTTCGTTGAGCCGCCGATGGAGTGAGGTGTTGGGCGGTTCGGCGCCCAGTGCCGGGGTCGCGGGGTAGGGAGGATCGCCCGCGCAGCGGACGCACCCCGGCGGCGTGGGAGCATAGAGGGGGTCGGCGGCGCGCCGGCCTGCTCACGTCAGCCGACCAGAACGGACCGCTGTGCCACCGAAGCTCGATCCCGGCGCGAACGCTCCTGGTGCCACCGACCCCGGTCGCATCCGGAACTTCGGCATCATCGCCCACATCGATCACGGGAAGTCGACCCTGGCCGACCGGATGTTGCAGCTCACCGGCGTGGTCGACCCCCGGCAGATGCGCGCCCAGTACCTGGACCGGATGGACATCGAGCGCGAGCGCGGCATCACTATCAAGAGTCAGGCCGTCCGGATGCCGTGGACCATCCGCGAGGGCGACCGGACCGGCGAGCACGCGGTGCTCAACATGATCGACACCCCGGGGCACGTCGACTTCACCTACGAGGTGTCCCGGTCGTTGGCCGCCTGCGAGGGGGCCGTGCTGCTGGTCGACGCCGCGCAGGGCATCGAGGCGCAGACCCTGGCCAACCTCTACCTGGCCCTTGAGAACGACCTGCGCATCATCCCGGTGCTCAACAAGATCGACCTGCCGGCCGCCCAGCCGGAGAAGTACGCCGAGGAGTTGGCGCACCTGATCGGCGGCGACCCCGCCGACTGCATCCGGGTCTCCGGCAAGACCGGCGAGGGGGTTCCGTACCTGCTCGACGAGATCGTCCGGCAGTTCATCCCGCCGGTCGGTGACGCCGCGGCGCCCGCCCGGGCGATGATCTTCGATTCGGTGTACGACGTCTACCGCGGCGTGGTCACCTACGTGCGGGTCATCGACGGCCGGATCAGCGCCCGGGACCGGATCAAGATGATGTCCACCGGGGCGGTACACGAACTGCTGGAGATCGGCGTCATCTCGCCGGAGATGGTGAAGGCCGAGGCGCTCGGTGTCGGCGAGGTCGGTTACCTGATCACCGGCGTGAAGGACGTCCGGCAGTCCCGGGTCGGTGACACGGTCACCATCAACAGCCGGCCGGCGTCCGAGGCGCTGGGTGGCTACAAGGACCCGAAGCCGATGGTCTACTCCGGCCTCTATCCGATCGACGGGTCCGACTACCCCAACCTGCGTGAGGCGCTGGACAAGCTCAAGCTCAACGACGCCGCGCTGGACTACGAGCCGGAGACCTCCGGGGCGCTCGGCTTCGGCTTCCGCTGCGGCTTCCTCGGCCTGCTCCACCTGGAGATCATCCGGGAGCGGCTGGAGCGCGAGTACAACCTCGACCTGATCTCCACCGCGCCGAACGTGGTCTACCGGGCGATCACGGACGACGGCGAGGAAATCGTCGTCACCAACCCCAGCGAATACCCGACCGGCAAGATCGCCGAGGTGTACGAGCCGGTGGTCCGGGCCACCGTGCTGACGCCCAACGACTACGTGGGCGCGGTGATGGAGCTGTGCCAGGGCCGCCGCGGCAGCCTGCTCGGCATGGACTACCTCTCCGCCGACCGGGTCGAGTTGCGCTACACGCTGCCCCTCGCGGAGATCATCTACGACTTCTTCGACCAGTTGAAGAGCCGGACCAAGGGCTACGCCTCGCTGGACTACGAGCCCTCCACCGAGCAGGCATCGGACCTGGTGAAGGTGGACATCCTGCTGCACGGCGAGCCGGTGGACGCGTTCAGCGCCATCGTGCACAAGGACAAGGCGTACAACTACGGCGTCACCATCGCCGCCAAGCTGCGCACCCTGATCCCGCGCCAGCAGTTCGAGGTGCCGATCCAGGCGGCCATCGGCAGCCGGGTCATCGCCCGGGAGACCATCCGGGCGATCCGCAAGGACGTGCTCGCCAAGTGCTACGGCGGTGACATCAGCCGTAAGCGCAAGCTGCTGGAGAAGCAGAAGGAAGGCAAGAAGCGGATGAAGATGGTGGGCCGGGTCGAGGTGCCGCAGGAGGCCTTCATCGCCGCCCTCTCCTCCGACTCCGGCGACGGCAAGGCCGCCGGCAAGAAGTGACCCCGACGCCGGTCCGCCGGCGCTGACTCACGAGAACCGCCGGTACGCCGGCGCTGACTGACGAGAACGGCCGGTGCCCCGGCCGGGCCGGTCGCCACGATCAGGCGTACGGCCGGGGGCGCCGGCCGTCGCCGTATCCGGATCCCGGTGGCCCGCCGCCTGCCGCCCGCCGCCCGCCGTGGGCAGAGCGCCAGCACGGCCTGGCGGCTGGCGGCAGGGCTTGCTCGCGACAGGGCGCGCTGGCGACAGACGGCTGACGACAGACGGCTGGCGGCTGGTGAAGAAAATTTTCTCCGCCTCGCCGTGCGGTGGGCGACCCGACGAGATGGCCTTCCACCTGGATGGACGCGCTCCCGTGCCAATCGACGCACCCGATCAGCATTGACGTGTGCCGCTCTCCGTTGAGAGTGAGTCGGTTTGGATTTCCGGTGGGTCGGGAACTTAGCGGTCACGACAGGAAGCACACATTGTGTGTCAGACATTCTTTGAAGGAGGGCGATCGTGGAGCTCACCGTGTGGGGCATCATCACTGCGCTTGTTGTTGGTCTCATCATCGGGGCCCTGGGCCGCCTGGTCGTCCCGGGCCGGCAGAACATGCCCATGTGGCTGCACATGCTGATCGGCGTCGGCGCGGCCCTGCTGGGCACGGTACTGGCGCGAGCCATCGGCATCGCGACGGAGACCAGCGGGATCGACTGGGGCGAGCTGCTGGTGCAGGTCGTCGTGGCGGCCATCGCGGTCGCGCTGGTGGCGGGTGTGGGTAGCCGCCGCAGGGTCACCCGATAACACCCCCCAACGTCACCTCGTACCACCGCGACACTTCCGATGGGCGCCCGACCAACAGGTCGGGCGCCCATCGGCGTTCACCTGGCCGCCCGGGGTGACCGCGCCGCGCGATGGCCTCAAGATCCGCGCACTTTCGCCGAAAGCGCTGTCTCAACCCGTTGGGAGGCAGCACTTTCGGCGATGTTGCGCGGATCTTGCGGCATCTCTCGAGAGGCCGGTTGCCGCGGGAGAGCGGTCGCCGGTGGAACACGTCCGTGTATGCCTGATCGTGATCCTCTGGCGGACAAAGTCGGTTTGGAATTTCGGTGGATCGGGCACTTAGCGGTCACGACAGGAAGCGCACGTTGTGCGTCAGACATTCTTTGAAGGAGGGCGACCGTGGAGCTCACCGTGTGGGGCATCATCACTGCCATCGTTGTTGGTCTCATCGTCGGCGCGCTGGGCCGCCTGGTCGTCCCAGGCCGGCAGAACATGCCGATCTGGCTGCACCTGCTGATCGGCGTCGGCGCGGCCCTGCTGGGCACGGTGCTGGCGCGGGCCATCGGCATCGCGACCGAGACCAGCGGGATCGACTGGGCCGAACTGCTGGTGCAGGTCGTGGTGGCCGCGATCGCGGTCGCGCTGGTGGCTGGCGTGGGTCGCCGCCGAAGCGTCACCCGATAACGACCTGGCATCACCTACGACCACCGCACTACTGAAAGAAGCGCCCGGCCATCGGCCGGGCGCTTCTTCGTGCTGAAGTGCCCGACTTCGGCCTGATGCCACGGTCCCTTTCGCCGATCCGCTGCGGTACGGTCGCCTCGCTCCGTCGATGCGCCCACTGTCGTAAAGGAATTCTTCGTACTAGGGTGCGGCGTGGAAGGTTAGTTCCAGGCGGCGCGAGGGGAGAAGTGGCGTGAACAGGTGGAAGCGGCTGGCCCCGGTCACTGCCGTAGTGGCCTCGGCCGCGATGGTGCTGACCGGCTGCGGCGGGGGCTCCGATGACGACGCGGCCGACAACAGCAAGCTCACGGTCTGGATGATGGGCGAGGGCGGCGACGCGCAGAACGCCTTCCTCGACGGAGTCGAGACCGAGTTCCGGCAGAAGCACCCCGACACCGACGTGGTGGTGCAGTACCTCCCGTGGCTCGAGGCGCCCAAGAAGTTCCAGGCCGCGCTCGCCGGCGGTGAGGGACCGGACATCACCGAGCTGGGCAACACCGAGACCCAGGGCTGGGCGGCCCAGGAGGCACTCGCCGACGTGAGCGGGCGGATGGGTGGCTGGACCGACGGCAAGGACCTGCTGCCCGACCTCGTCCGCAACGCGCAGCTCGACGGCAAGCAGTACGGCGTGCCCTGGTACGCCGGCGTCCGGGCCATCTACTACCGCACCGACTGGTTCGCCGAGGCGGGCGTGCAGCCGCCGAAGACCTGGGACGAGCTGGTCAGCGTGGCCAAGGCTGTGCAGGCCAAGAAGCCGGGCACCTACGGCATCGCGTTGCCGGGCAACTCCGAGCTGCCGTTCTACTCCTTCCTCTGGGGGGCCGGCGGTGAGATCGCCAGCAACCAGGGCGGCACCTGGAAGTCCGGCTACACCACCCCCGAGGCGCAGCGGGCGGTCAAGTTCTGGACCGACCTGGTGACCGTGCACAAGGTGGCTCCGCCGGCGGCGGCAGGCTGGAACGAGATCGACGCCCGCACCCAGTTCGCCACCGGCAAGGCCGCGATGGCCTTCGCCGGCAGCTGGCAGCAGGGTGCCATCAAGAAGGACAACCCCGAGATCGAGAAGGTCTGGGGTACGTTCCCGATCCCCGGCCCCGACGGCAAGGCGGCACCCGCTTTCGCCGGTGGCTCGGACCTGGCGATCTGGAAGGACAGCGAGCGCCAGGACCTGGCCTGGGACTACCTGACCGTGCTGCTGAACAAGAAGAACTCGCAGAGCTTCGCGAGCAGCCTCGGCTTCTTCCCGGTCTACCAGGACCTGGTCGCCGGTGACACGTACGCCAACGACAAGATCATGGCGGCGTTCGCCACCACCATGCAGAACACCAAGCTCACGCCGCTCACCCCGAAGTGGGTGGAGGTCAGCCGGACGAAGACGGTGACCCAGGCGATGAACAGCTCGGTCATGAAGGGTCAGAAGACGGTCGAGAAGGCTACCGCCGATGCGGCCGGTGAGATGGAAAGCATCCTCAACGCCAAGTGACCACGCTGACCGAGGCGCCGGAGGCCGCTGCCGCGCGGGAGATCCCCGCGCGGCGGCGCCGCCCGGTGGACCGCCTGCCCTACCTGCTGCTCCTGCCCGCGCTGGTGATCATCGGTGTGCTGCTGCTCTGGCCGCTCGGCCAGGTGGTGACGATGTCCTTCTACCGGCTGAACAGCGTCCGGCAACTGCGCGGCGACCGGGAGTGGCCATGGGTGGGGCTGGGCAACTACACCGAGATCCTCTCGGATCCGTTCTTCCTGACCGTGCTGCGCAACACGGTCCTGTTCGCCGCGGCCAACGTGCTGCTCACGATGGTTCTCGGCACCCTGGTCGGGCTGCTGCTCAACCGGCTCGGCCGCAAGATGGCCACCTTCGTGGCCAGCTGCGTGATGCTCGCCTGGGCCACCCCGGCGCTGACCGGCACGATCGTCTGGAAGTGGATCTTCGACGACACGAGCGGCCTGGTCACCTGGCTGTTCAACGCGCTGCCGGACGGCCTCTCCAACGGCCTGTTCGGCCGCAGTGACTGGACCGGCTACGGCTGGTTCAACTCGCCACTGCTCTTTTTCGCCATCCTCACCCTGGTGGTGGTCTGGCACTCGTTCCCGTTCATCGCGGTGAGCGTGCTCGCCGGCCTGAAGAGCGTGCCGAGCGAGCTGCACGAGGCGGCCCGGGTGGATGGCGCCAGCCCTTGGCGGGTGTTCTGGAAGATCACCTTCCCGCTGCTGCGCCCGGTCTTCGGGATCCTGATCGTGCTCTCCACCATCTGGGACTTCAAGGTCTTCACCCAACAGTTCGTGCTGGCTGGCGGCACCCAGGACCGGCCGACGTTCATGCTCTCCATCTACTCCTACGCGGAGGCGTTCTCGCCGCCGCCGAAGTACGGCCTCGGTGCGGCCATCGCGGTGATCCTCACGCTGATCCTGCTCGTGGTCACCGGCTTCTACGTGCGGATGGTGCTCAAGCAGGAGGACGAGTAGTGAAGAAGGTCGCCCTCAACGCCGCCGGGCTGCTGGTCGCGCTCTTCGCGGCCTTTCCCGTCTACTGGATGATCTCCACCTCGCTGAAGCCGAGCAGCGAGATCTTCTCGGCCACCCCGCAGCCGGTGCCGACCCACCCGACGCTGACGCACTACCGGGAGATCCTGACCGGCAACCTCATCCCCGGCGTGAGCTTCTTCGATTTCTTCCTCAACAGCGCGCTGGTGGCGGTCTCGACGGTGGTGCTCAGTGGCCTGGTCGCGCTGCTCGCCGCGACGGCGGTCGCCCGGTTCCGGTTCAAGCTGCGGACCAGCTTCCTGATCATGCTGCTGGTGGTGCAGATGATCCCGCTGGAGGCGTTGGTCATCCCGCTGTTCCTGATGATCCAGCGGCTCGGGCTCTACAACACCCTGCCCAGCCTGATCCTCACGTACCTCGGCTTCTCGCTGCCGTTCGCGGTCTGGATGCTGCGGGGCTTCGTCGCGGCCGTGCCCAAGGAACTGGAGGAGGCGGCGGCCATCGACGGGGCCACCCGGGCCCAGACCTTCCGCCGGATCCTCTTCCCGCTGGTGGCGCCCGGCCTGGTGGCCACCAGCATCTTCTCCTTCATCACCGCGTGGAACGAGCTGATCTTCGCGCTGACGTTCATCAACGACCAGGGTCGCTACACCCTGCCGGTGGCGATGACCTTCTTCTTCGGCCGGGACGACACCAACTGGGGGCCGGTGATGGCCGCCTCCACCCTGTTCACCCTGCCGGTCATCATCTTCTTCCTGCTGGTGCAACGACGGATGGTCTCCGGCCTGGTCGCCGGCGCCGTCAAGGGCTGACCAGGGCAGGCAGCGTCGGGCCTGACCGGACCGCGTGCGGCCCAGGCCGGACCGGGCCGCCACGCCGCGTCGAGCGCGGGTATCGGCGGGCGCGTCGGGCGCAGCGCCGCCACTAGGCTGACCGTCATGACGGGCAGGGTGGCAGCGGTGAACCTCGGCGTGGTGACCGAGGCGGAGTGGGCCGGCGACGCGAGCGGTCGCAGCGGCATCGACAAGCGACCGGTCGACGGGCCGGTGCCGCTGCTCGCCGGTGGCCTGGTCGGCGACTTCATCGCCGAGCGCGCCCACCACGGCGGGCCGGACAAGGCCGTCTACGCGTACGCCGAGGAGGACGCCGCGTGGTGGTCCGCGGAGATCGGCCGCGCCGTCCGGCCCGGCGGCTTCGGCGAGAACCTCACCACCTACGCGGTCGACGTGACCGGGGCGGTGATCGGCGAGCAGTGGGCGATCGGCACGGCGGTGCTCCAGGTGACCATGCCGCGTACCCCCTGCACCACGTTCGCCGGCTTCTGGGGGATGCCCGACCTGATCCGGCGGTTCACCGTGCGTGCCACCCCGGGGGCGTACCTGCGGGTGCTGCGCGAGGGCGAGGTGGGTGCCGGTGACCCGGTCGAGGTCGTGGAGCGGCCGGCGCACGGGGTGACCATCGGCGAGGTGTTCCGGGCGACCAGCCTGGAGCCGGAGTTGCTGCCCCGGCTGCTCGACGCGGAGGACCTGCCGGTGGCGATCAGGGAGAAGGCCCGCCGCCGCCTCGCCAGCCGCGCCTGACCGACCACCGACCGCGCCTGAGGGCCGGCCGTGCCTGACACTTGGCTGCCCTCGGGGCGGTTCACCCTTGCTCCGTCCGACCGCGCACGCCCCGAAGCGGCGCTCGTCAGGACGTCGCGGCCGACTGCCCGCTGCGGGTGCCCTGCCTCGTGTCGTGCCCGGGGCGGGGGGTCAGCACCTGAGGGCCGGCCTTGGTGATCGCGACGGTGTGCTCGGAGTGGGCCGTGCGCGAGCCGTCCGCGGACCGGATCGTCCACCCGTCCTTGTCATATTTGATCTTGTCGGTGCTGTGGCAGAACCACGGCTCGATCGCGATCGTCAGGCCGGGCTTGAGCTTCATGCCCCGGCCGGAGCGGCCGTCGTTGGCCACGTGTGGGGCCTCGTGCATGGTGCGGCCGATGCCGTGCCCGCCGAATTCGGCGTTGACCTGGTAGCCGTAGCGGCGGGCGACCCCGCCGATGGCGGCGGAGATGTCGCCGAGCTGATTGCCCAACCGCGCGGCGTCGATCCCGGCCTCCAGCGCGGCCTCGGTGGCCTCGATCAGCTTCAGGTCATCCGGGGAGGGGGTGCCGATGACGGCGGACAGTGCGGAGTCGGCGACCCAGCCGTCGATCCCGACCGCCATGTCGATGCTCAGCAGGTCACCGTCGCGCAGGGCGTAGTTGTGTGGCAGGCCGTGCAGCACGGCGTCGTTGACCGAGAGGCACAGGACGTTGCGGAACGGGCCGCGACCGAACGACGGCGTGTAGTCCCAGTAGCAGGACTCGGCGCCACGCTCCTTGATCCGGCGACGGGCGTGGTGCTCGAGGTCCATCAGGTTGACCCCGACGGCGGCGACCTCCCGCAGCTCCGCCAGCAGCTCGCCGACGAACTGGCCGGTCACGGCCATCCGTTCGATCTCCTCAGGGGACTTAAGCTCGATCACGATCAACCCTTCCCTCTTCGTAGCGGTATATTTATACCACGCTGGTCGGCGCGCCGGCCGGTGGGCGTTGCCGGTCCGAGAAGGCGGATCTATCCTGCTGACATGGTTCGCCCACCGCTCACACCTGAACAGATCGCAGCGGGGCAACGTCTCGGGGCGGCGCTTCGGGTCGCCCGAGGTGGCCGCAGCCCCGTCGAGGTGGCCTTGGCGGCCGGCATCTCACCGGAGACGCTGCGCAAGATCGAGGTGGGCCGGCTCCCGGCACCCGCGTTCGGCACGGTGGTCTGCCTCAGCGAGGTTCTCGGCGTCGCGCTCAGCGACCTGGCCGAGGTGTGGCTGGCCGACCTGCGCCTCCGCGAAGCCTCCTAACCGCGGGCCGGCCGCGCCGAAGGGCCGGCCGGGCGGCGGACACGCGAGAGCCCCCGACATCGGCGATGTCAGGGGCTCTCGGCTAACGACTCAGCGAAGCCAGGGGACGCTGCGGTCCAGCTGGCCGCGCTCCTTGAGCTCCTTGCGCAGCGGGATCTCGTCGTCGACGTACCCGTCCCAGTTGATGCCCCAGTAGTTGGCGGTGTGGGTGCCCTCACCGATCAGCTGGCGCTGCACCGGCGTGCGGTTGCGGTACCACTCGCCGTTCACGTCCGGGTGCAGCTCGTCCAGCGGGCGGATCCACCGGTAGGTGTAGCCCACGAAGAGCATCTTGCGGGTGATGGTCGACAGGTTCGTCGACCGGGAGTGCCACTGCCGGCGGTCGAAGATGAAGGCGTCGCCCGGCTTGGCGGTGATCTCCACCGTGCCCTCCGGGTCGGGGTTGTGCACGCTGAGGTCCTTGGGCCGGTCCAGCGAGTTCCACAGGTGGCTGCCCGGGATGACCTTGGTGGCGCCGCGGCCGGTCTCGGAGAGGTCGGAGAGCACGTACGCGACCTTCAGCGAGAACATCGGCCGGGGCAGGTTCGGGTCCATCGTCTCCGGGTCGGAGTTCTGCCGGTACCCGTCCTGGTGCCAACCCCAGTACGGCTTCTCCGGCTCGGCGGCCGGCGGAGTGACGTCCAGGTGGTTGTGGTGGGTGTAGATGTTCCAGCCGGCCAGCCCCCACATGTACGGGAAGGCGATCGGGTGGGTGAGCAGCTCACCGAAGAGCTCGTCGCGCTCCAGGAAGCCCAGCAGGTGCAGGGTGCCGTCCTTCTTGGTGGTGCCCTTTGCCTGCTCCTCCGCGTAGACGCGGTCGACCGCCGCCTCCAGCGCCGCCCGGTGGTCCTCCGTCAGGACGTTGCGCAGCAGGAGGAAGCCCTGCTCGTGAAACTCCTTGCGGTCAGTGTCGCTGATCGGTTCGTAGCCGGTCCGGTCGCCGTAATCGAACACCGCGTCGTACCCCTCCCCATGAGGTGAAACCATTTCTGGCACAGGCCGCCGATCGTAACGCGATCACCTTGGCGGCGGGGAGTGCGCATGACAGGAATGGACCTCAGCCGGACCATGCGCAGCGGAGCCACTCCGTAGAGTCAGATTTCCGCGATAAATAGCGGCGTCTGTTGGCCGTTGTCCGATTGTGCGGTGACTGCCGGTTAAGAGATCCGGGCCGCTCACCCCTCGGCGAACACCTCGGCCACCACCTGACCGGCCGCGCTCTGCTCACCGGTCACCCGCCCCCAGGTGCCGTCCCGGGCGGTCCACTCCAGGTCGCCGAAGCGGACCCGCTTCACCCCGTGGTCCTGGGCGTGCGAGACCAGCCAGTGCGCGTACCGCCAGCCGTCGCGCTGGTCGCCCGCGGTCACCGCCAGCCCGGTCTGGCCTGCGGTGTCCGTGCCCGACAACCCCCAGTCCAGCACCAGGTTGCGGGTCAGTTGGGCGGCCGCTGCCGCGCCGTGCATTACCGGGGTACGCCCCACCGTGCAGGCGACCGCCCCGGTGACGTCGCCCAGTAGCGCCCGGCTGAGCACCTCGGAGTCGTCGGCCCACTTCTGGTACGCCTCGGGGAACGCCGAGCGCTGCACCCGCTGGGCGGCGTCGGTGACCCGCATCTTCTCCCAGCCGCGCACCTTCTTCAGTGCCGCGTAGAACCGGTTCGCCGCGTAGCGCGGGTCGCGGATCTGTGTCGGGGTGCCCCAGCCCTGGCTCGGACGTTGCTGGAACAGGCCGACCGAGTCACGGTCGCCGTCGGCGAGGTTGCGTAGCCCGGACTCCTGGTACGCGGTGGCAAGCGCGACCACCACGGCCCGCTCTGGCATCCCGCGCTGTGCGCCGATCGCCGCGATGGTCGCCGCGTTGGCCATCTGGTCGGCGTCCAGGGCGACCCGGCCGTCGGCTTGGACCGTGCATTTCCGGCTCGCCAGTGGTAGCTGCAGACGGTCCCCGACCTGCCGCACGACGAGCCAGACTGCGATCACGGCGACGAGGATGAGAACCACCCCGCCCGCCACGGCTGCACGAGTTCGCACCCACACCCCCAGATCGACAGTCCGCCAAGCGTACGTCCCCGATGGCGTCGTCCGGGTCGTCCGACCGGTTCACGCCCGAGGGGAGCGGGGAAGGCCAGAGTGGCGTTCCCCGCCGTCGGCAGGACAAACCGGCTAATCCGCAGCGGGTACCCAGCTGGCGTCCCGCTTCTCCCGGAACGCGGTGACCCCTTCGCGTCCCTCGTCGCCAAGGAAGTAGCCCGTCGACAGCGCCGACAGCCGGGCCAGTTCGCCGCGCAGCTCGGCGGTGCCCGGCCGGCGCAGCAGGTCCTTCGCGCCGGCCAGCGCGCCGGGCGCGCCGCGCACCAGCGAGTCGCAGTACCGGCGTACCGCCGCGTCCAGCCCGTCCGCCGGGACGGCGGCGGTGACCAGGCCGATCTCGGCGGCCCGCCGGCCGTCGAAGGTGTCCCCGGTCAGGTACAGCTCGGCGGCGGCGCGCGGGTGCAGCCGGGGCAGCACGGTCGCCGAGATGACCGCGGGGATCACCCCGATCCGCACCTCGGTGAAGGCGAACGTCGCCTCGTCGGCGCAGACCGCCAGGTCGGCGGCCGCGATCAGGCCCAACCCGCCGGCCCGCGCCGGCCCCGCCACCCGGGCCAGCACCGGCTTGGGGCACTCCCAGATCGCGGCGAGCACCTCGCCCAGCATCCCGGCCGGCACCGTCCCGCTGGCGTACGCCAAGGCGGTCTCCTTCAGGTCCGCACCCGAGCAGAAGACCGGGCCGGTGTGGTCCAGCACGATCACCCGGACCGCCTCGTCGGCGACCGCGTCGGCCAGCCCGCCCAGTAGCTGGGTCATCAGGGCTGTGGAGAGTGCGTTGCGGTTGTGCGGGCTGTCCAGGGTGAGGGTGGTCACCCCGCGGGCCGTGGCGACCCGCACGAGGACGTCGGGAGAGGTCATGCCGGGCACACTAGTGGCCATGCCCGGCGTCCTTCCAGATGGTGAGACCGTCCCCGTCGACGGATCGCTGCCCGCCACCGCCACCGCCGCGGTCGGCCAGCGCGGCTTCGGCGTGTACGTGCACGTGCCCTTCTGCGCCAGCCGCTGCGGCTACTGCGACTTCAACACCTACACGGCGAGCGAGCTGGGCGGCGGTGCCAGCCGTGAGGGGTACGCCGACACGGTGCTGGCCGAGCTGGCGCTCGCCGCCCGGGTGCTCGGTGACAGCCCACCGCCGCGGGTCGACACGGTCTTCGTCGGCGGTGGCACGCCCACCCTGCTCCCCGCCGACGACCTGGCCCGCATCCTCGACGGCATCGACCGCACCTGGGGGCTCGCCGCCGACGTCGAGGTGACCACCGAGGCCAACCCGGAGTCGGTCACCCCGGAATCGCTGAAGTTGCTGCGGGCAGCCGGCTACACCCGGATCTCGCTCGGCATGCAGTCCGCCTCACCGGGGGTGCTGGCGATCCTCGACCGCCGGCACAGTGCCGGCCGGGCCACCGCCGCCGCCCTTGAGGCGCGCGACGCCGGGTTCGAGCACGTCAACCTGGACCTGATCTACGGCACTCCGGGGGAGCGGGCCGAGGACTTCGCCGCCTCTCTGGACCAGGTGGTGGCCGCCGGGGTGGACCACGTCAGCGCGTACGCCCTGATCGTGGAGGACGGCACCCGGCTGGCCGCCCGAATGCGTCGCGGTGAGCTGCCGTACCCCAGCGACGACGTCGCCGCGGACCGCTACCTGGCTGCGGAGGCCGCCCTCGACGCAGCCGGCCTGTCCTGGTACGAGGTCTCCAACTGGGCCCGCACCGACGAGGCCCGGTGCCGGCACAACCTGCTCTACTGGACCGGCGCGGACTGGTGGGGTCTCGGCCCCGGGGCGCACAGCCACGTCGGCGGGGTGCGCTGGTGGAACGTCAAGCACCCGTCGGCGTACGCCCAGCGGTTGGCCGCCGGCGCGTCGCCCGGCCTGGCCCGGGAGGTGCTCACCGTCGACGAGGCGCACATGGAGGACGTCATGCTCCGGCTGCGGCTCGCCACCGGGTTGCCGCTGGCGGTGCTCGACGCCACCGGCCGGGCCGGCGCCGAGCGGGCGCTGGCCGGCGGCCTGCTGGCCGCCCCGGAGTACGCGGCCGGCCGGGCGGTGCTCACCCTGCGCGGCCGGCTGCTCGCCGACGCCGTGGTCCGCGACCTGCTGCCCTGACCGTCGCGCCGCCCCCCGGTCGGCGCGACGGTGTGCCGGACCGGCCGGGGGAGCGGCCGGCCCGGATCACTTGATGAAGCTGCCGGAGAGCGGGTAGCGGTAGAGCTGGCCCTCGTTGGCCTTGATCCCGGCGATGATGCCGAACACGGCGCCGAGGATGATCGCCGCCGCGACCGGAATGAAGCCGATCACGATGCAGGAGAGCACCCAGCCGACCAGGCCGACGATCGACCAGATGAGCTGGAAGTTGAGCGCCGCCACCGCGTGCGCCCGAACCGTCGGGGACTGGTTGCCCCGGGCCAGCATCGCCACCAGCGGGCCGATCCAGCCGAGCACGCCGCCGCTGATGATCATCCCGGCGGCGCCGCCGAAGTGCGCGACCAGCGCCCAGGTCTTGTCCTCGTTGTTGGCGTAGCCGCCGCCGGGGCCGCCGTAGGCGCCACCGGGCGGATAGCCGCCAGGAGGGTAGCCCCCGGCTGGCGGATAGCCGCCCGACGGAGGGTAGCCACCCGACGGCGGTTGGTCACCAGTGGGCGGCGGATAGCCACCGGCCGGGGGATAGCCGCCCGGGCCGGGTGCCCCGGACAGTGGTGCGGTGGGTGGCTCGGCCGAGGCGCCCGGAGATGGCGGCGGGGATGTCGGGTCCGTCGGGTATCCGCCGGGGTCTCCCGCGCCGGGAGGGCGAGGTGGTTCAGTCATGGATGTCACGGTAAGGGCCCGTGGCAACGCCGCACCAGAGCGACACCGCCGGGTCGGCCCGGCTGAACGGACAGCGACGACCTTGATCATCGCGCCGGCGGGTACGCCGACGTAGACTGGCACTCGTTACAGTCGAGTGCCAGGACGGTCCGCCGGCCCCACCGTGGCCGGCGGCCGACGTGCGACAGGAGGTGCGGAGGATGGGTCTCGACGACCGCAAGCTAGCCGTGCTCCGCGCCATCGTCGAGGACTACGTCTCCACCCAGGAGCCCGTCGGCAGCAAGGCGCTGGTCGAGCGGCACCAGCTCGGCGTCTCCCCGGCCACGGTCCGCAACGACATGGCCGTGCTGGAGGAGGAGGGCTACATCCGGCAGCCGCACACCAGTGCCGGCCGGGTGCCCACCGACCGCGGCTACCGCCTCTTCGTCGACCGGCTGTCCCGGGTCAAGCCACTCAGCCCGGCCGAGCGCCGGGCCATCGAGCGTTTCCTGGTCGGTGCGGTCGACCTCGACGACGTGGTGCACCGCACCGTGCGGCTGCTCGCCCAGCTGACCCGGCAGGTCGCCGTCGTGCAGTACCCGAGCCTGGCCCGATCCTCGGTGCGGCACCTGGAGCTGGTGCCGATCTCCACCACCCGGCTGATGCTCGTCATGATCGCCGACACCGGTCGGGTGGAGCAGCGGCTGGTCGAGCTGCCCGGGCCGGTGCCCGCCGACGACGTCACCGACCTGCGTCGGCTGGTCAACGAGAAGCTCGCCGGCGCCCGGCTGTCCGATACGCCGCCGCTGGTGCAGACGCTGGTCGAAGAGGCGCCGACCGAGCTGCGTCCGACGATGACCACCCTCGCCACGGTGTTGCTGGAGACGCTGGTCGAGCGGCACGAGGAGCGGATCGCGCTGGCCGGCACCGCCAACCTCACCCGGGGCGGCCTGCTCGACTTCCAGGGCTCGCTGCGCCCGATCCTCGAAGCGCTGGAGGAGGAGGTCGTGCTCCTCAAGCTCATCGGCGAGACCGAGCCGAGCACGACCCGGGTGCTGATCGGCGACGAGAACGAATTCGACAACCTGCGCGCCGCCTCGGTGGTCAGCACCGGGTACGGCCCCGGCGCCACCATCGTGGGCGGCCTGGGGGTGCTGGGGCCCACCCGCATGGACTACCCCGGCAACATCGCCACGGTGCGCGCCGTGGCACGCTACGTGGGCGAGCTGCTGGCCCAGAACTGACCAGTCAGGGCCGACGGCCGGCTCCGGCCGACGACCGGCGCAACGCGAGACGAACATGAGGACACGGAACGCAGTGGCCAGGGACTACTACGGCATTCTCGGTGTGAGCCGGGAAGCCTCCGACGACGAGATCAAGCGCGCCTACCGCAAGCTGGCGCGCCAGTTCCACCCGGACGTCAATCCGGACCCGGAGGCACAGGAGAAGTTCAAGGACATCAACGCCGCGTACGAGGTCCTCTCGGACGACCGGAAGCGGCAGATCGTCGACCTGGGCGGCGACCCGCTCGCCCCCGGTGGTGGCGGCGGCGCCGGTGGTCCGGGCGGTCCGGGCGGGGCCGGCCCGTTCGTCGGTTTCCAGGACATCATGGACGCGTTCTTCGGCGGTGCGGCGGGTGGCGCCCGTGGCCCGCGTCCGCGGACCCGGCCGGGCGCCGACGCGATCCTGCGCCTTGAGCTGGACCTGCACGAGACGGCGTTCGGCGTCGAGGCGCCGATCACCGTCGACACCGCGGTGCTCTGCACCACCTGCTCCGGCGCCGGCACGGCCGCCGGCACCCACCTGGCCACCTGCGAGGCGTGCGGCGGTCGGGGCGAGGTGCAGTCGGTGCAGCGCACCTTCCTCGGCCAGGTGGTCTCCGCCCGGCCGTGCACCGTCTGCCAGGGCTACGGCACCACCATCCCGCACCCCTGCCCCACCTGCGCCGGCGACGGCCGGGTGCGTACCCGCCGTTCGCTGACCGTCAAGATCCCGGCCGGTGTCGAGGACGGCATGCGGATCAGGCTGGCCCAGCAGGGCGAGGTGGGCCCGGGTGGCGGCACCGCCGGTGACCTCTACGTGGAGATCCACGAGCGGCCGCACGACGTCTACTCCCGCAAGGGCGACGACCTGCACTGCCGGGTCACCGTGCCGATGACCGCGGCGGCACTGGGCACCCGACTGACCATCAAGACGCTGGACAGCGAGGAGACGGTCGACGTCAAGGCCGGCACCCAGCCGGCCAGCACCCTGCGGCTGCGCGCCAGGGGTGTGCCGCACCTGCGCGGCACCGGCCGGGGCGACCTCTACGTGCACCTGGACGTCCGGACGCCGACGAAGCTCGACCCGGACCAGGAGCGGATGTTGCGCGACTTCGCCAAGACCCGCGGCGAGGAGGTCGCCGAGCTGTCCAAGCAGGGCGGCTTCTTCTCCCGGATGCGCGACGCGTTCAACGGTCACGCCTGACCACTGCGGCTAGCCTGATCATCGTGTCCGCGCCGCTGTTCCTGGTCGAGTCCCTGCCCACCGCCGACGCGTTGACCCTCGACGGTCCCGAGGGGCACCACGCCGCCACCGTGCAGCGGTTGCGGGTCGGCGAGGAGTTGCTGCTCGCCGACGGCCGGGGCGGCACGGCCGCCGCCGTGGTAACCGCCGTCGGCCGGGGCAGCCTGGAGCTCACCATCACCTCCCGGGGGTACGCGGACGCGCCCGTACCCCGGCTGGTGACCGTGCAGGGCATCGCCAAGGGCGACCGGGGTGAGCTGGCCGTGCAGGCGATGACCGAGGTCGGGGTCGACGAGATCGTGCCCTGGGCGGCGGCCCGTTCGGTGACCCAGTGGCGCGGTGACCGGGGCGTACGGGCCCGGGAGAAGTGGGTGGCCACCGCCCGGGAGGCGGCCAAGCAGGCCCGCCGGCCGTGGCTGCCAGTGGTGGCCGGTGCACCGGACGAGTCCACCGCCACGGTGGCCCGCCGGATCGCCGGTGCCGCCGCCGGGTTCGTGCTGCACGAGGAGGCCGAGGAGCGGCTGACCACGGCCGAGCTGCCGACCGCCGGGGAGATCGTCCTGGTGGTCGGCCCCGAGGGCGGCATCGACGCGGCCGAACTGACCGCGTTCCGCGCGGCCGGAGGCCGGCCGGTGCGGCTCGGGCCGGCGGTGCTGCGCACCTCCACGGCCGGGGTCGCGGCGCTCAGCGTGCTCGCCACCCGGCTCGGCCGCTGGTGACCGTCCGACAGCTGTACCCCGGCGGTCAGCTGCGCAGGTAGGAGGCGCCGTTGAGGTCGACGATGGTGCCGGAGGCCCACTCGGCCTGCGGCGACGCCAGCCAGTGCACCGCGGCGGCGATCTCCTCCGGCCGGGCCACCCGGTCGAACGGGCTCTGTGCGCGGATCGCCGCGCCGCTCTCGCCGCGCAGGTGCTCGGTGGTCATGTCGGTCGCCACGAAGCCCGGCGCGACGGTGGCCACCGCGATGCCGTACGGCGCGAGCGCCACGGCGAGGGACTGGCCCAGCGCGTTCAGCCCCGCCTTGCTGGCGCCGTACGCCGGCTGCTGCGGCTCGCCGCGGAACGCGCCCCGGGACGAGACGTTGACGATCCGGCCGCCGCGCTCCCGCATGTGCTGGGCGGCACACCAGATGACGTTGCCGGCACCGGTCAGGTTGGTCTCCAGCACCTGCCGCCAGCGCCGCTGCCACTGCTCGTAGGACGCGCCGAAGATCGGGTGCGGGTCGTCCCGGTCGCCGTACACCCCGGCGTTGTTGACCAGCACGTCCAGCCCACCGAGCAGCTCGGCGGCCCGGTCCACCATGGCCCGCACCGCATCCGGGTCGGTGAGGTCGGCGCGGACCACCACGTGCCCCTCGCCGGGCAGCTGCGCGCGCAGCTCCTCGGCCGCGTCCGCCGAGTCGCGGTGGTGGATCGCCACCCGGTCGCCGCCGGCCGCGAACGCTGTCGCCACCGCCCGCCCGATTCCGCGCGAGGCCCCGGTCACCAGTACCGCCCGATCCGTCATGCAGGGCATCCTGCCGTAGCCGGCGCGAACGCCGGGAAGGGACCCGTGCGCCACCGGAGGCGTTGACAGGGGGCCCTTTCCTTACACTGCCCGGATGGGATCCGACTGCCTGTTCTGCCGCATCGTCGCCGGGGAGATCCCGGCCACCGTGGTCCGGGAGACCGCCACCACGCTCGCCTTCCGGGACATCGACCCGAAGGCGCCGGTGCACGTCCTGGTCATTCCGAAGGAGCACTACGCCGACGTCGCCACCCTCGCCGAGGGTGACCCGGCGCTGGCCGGTGAGGTGCTGGCCACGGCCGCCGCGGTGGCGGACGACGAGGGGCTGCTCGGCGACGGATTCCGGCTGATGTTCAACACCGGCGCGTACGGCGGCCAGGAGGTCTTCCACGCGCACGCGCACCTGCTCGGTGGCGCGCCGCTCGGCCCGATGCTCGCCCGGGACCTGGCGTGAGCACTGGACCGGGCCCCGACGCCCGCGTGGACGAGCGGCTGGGCCGCCTGGTCCGCCGGGTGCAGGCCGACGCCCGGGTGCCGGCGGTGTCGGCGGCGCTGCACCGGGCCGACCGGCCGCTGTGGCAGTGCACTGTGGGCGACACCGGCAGCGACAACGCGCTGGGACCGCGCACCCAGTTCCGGATCGGCTCGGTGACCAAGACGTTCACCGCGGTGCTCACCCTCCAGTGCCGCGACGACGGGCTGCTGGACCTGGACGACCCGGTGGGCCGGCACCTGGACCTGCCGGCGCACGGAGAGCTGACCGTCCGCCGGCTGCTCTCGCACACCGGCGGCCTGCAGCGCGAGCCGTTCGGTGACGTCTGGGACACCCTGAGCGCGCCGGACGCCGATCGGCTGGTGGCCGAGCTGGACCGGGCCGAGCGGGTGCTGCCGCCGGCCCGCCGCTTCCACTACTCCAACCTCGGGCTCGCCGTGCTCGGCCAGCTGGTCGCCCGCCTGCGCGGTGGCAGTTGGGCACAGGTGCTCACCGAGCGGGTGCTGACGCCGTTGGGGCTGACCGACACCACGGTGACCCCCGGCCCGGCTGCGGCCACCGGGTTCCTGGTCGACGCGTACTCCGACGAGGCGCATCCGGAGCCGCCGACCGACTTCGGCGCGGTCGGCCCGGCCGCCCAGCTCTGGAGCACCGCGACCGACATGGCCCGCTGGGCGGCGTTCCTCGCCGACCCGGCGGCGCTCGACCCGGCCGGCGCGGTGCTCACCCCCGGCACCCTGGACGAGATGCGCTGGCCGCTGACCACCACCGACGAGACGCTCTGGGGCGCCGGCTTCGGGCTCGGGCTGATCCTCATCCCGCAGGGCGAGCGGGTGGTGCACGTGGGGCACGACGGGGCGATGCCCGGTTTCCTGGCCGCGGTCTACGGCCGGCGGGGTGGCGACGGCACGGCGGGCGCGATGGGTGCCGCGGTGCTCGGCTCCTCCGGCACGGCGGCCGAGCTGTTCGACCTGCCGCACCAGTTGCTCGCCGCGGCGGTCGAGCACGACCCAGCCGAGATCGAGCCGTGGCGGCCCGGCCCACCCGCTCCGGCGGCCCTGCGGGGCATGCTCGGCCGCTGGTGGGGTGAGGGTTTCGAGTACGTCTTCTCCTGGCACGACGGCACCCTGCGGGCGCGCGGGGCCGGCGACCCGGCGGGGCGCCCACCAGCGGTGTTCACCCCGCTGCCGGACCGCCCGGACGTGTTCCGCACGGTCTCCGGTCGGGAGGCCGGCGAGCTGCTGAGGATGACCCGGGACGAGGCCGGCACGGTGGTCCGGATGCACTGGGCGACGTACCGCTTCTCGCGCCACCAGGAGACCTTCGACCGGTACGACTTCCGGTCCGGGAGTTGATCGCGGCCAGCGGAAATGGACACGATGCGGGCCGCGTTGACCCGATACGATGGGTGTAACGTCCGCACGCCGTGCCAGTAGAGCCGGCGCTGAGATCGAGAGCAGGTGCGCAGGGGCCTTCGGCCCGACCTATGACCGGCACCCCACCTCCCGGCCCGCCCCGGGTGCAGACCAGGATCACCGTGCCCGACTCGAAGATCATGGTCAATCTGCTTGGCGCGGGTGACGAGATCCTTCGACTCGTCGAACGCTCGGTCACCAGTGACGTGCACGTCCGTGGCAACGAGATCACCATCACCGGCGCCCCTGCGGACAACGCCCTCGCCGAGCGGGTCTTCAGCGAGCTACTCGAACTCATCGAGAAAGGCGAGACCCTGACCACTGACGCGGTAAGACGTACCGTCGGCATGCTCGAGCAGGGTAGCGCCGAGCGGCCCGCCGAGGTCCTGACGCTCAACATCCTCTCCCGGCGCGGGCGCACCATCCGTCCCAAGACGCTCGGGCAGAAGCGGTACGTCGACGCGATCGACTCGCACACCATTGTCTTCGGCATCGGCCCGGCCGGCACCGGCAAGACCTACCTGGCGATGGCGAAGGCCGTCCAGGCGTTGCAGGCCAAGCAGGTCAACCGGATCATCCTGACCCGACCGGCGGTTGAGGCGGGCGAGCGGCTGGGCTTCCTGCCCGGCACGTTGAACGAGAAGATCGACCCGTACCTGCGCCCGCTCTACGACGCGCTGCACGACATGCTCGACCCGGAGTCGATCCCGAAGCTGATGGCCGCGGGCACGATCGAGGTCGCCCCGCTGGCGTACATGCGGGGCAGGACGCTCAATGACGCGTTCATCATCCTGGACGAGGCGCAGAACACGACGCCCGAGCAGATGAAGATGTTCCTCACCCGGCTCGGCTTCAATTCCAAGATCGTCGTCACCGGTGACGTCACCCAGGTGGACCTTCCCGGTGGGACGACCAGCGGTCTGCGGGTGGTCCGGGACATCCTGGAGAACGTCGAGGACGTGCACTTCGCCCAGTTGTCCAGCTCCGACGTGGTCCGCCACCAGCTGGTCGGGCAGATCGTCGACGCGTACGCCCGCTGGGACGCCGAGCGGGAGAACCAGCAGGCGCAGGGTGTCCACGCCGTGCCCGGGCGACCCGCCCAGGGCGGCCGGGCCGGCCGACGCCGCTAAAGCAGAGGAAAGCAGTTGTCCATCGAGATCGCCAACGAGTCCGGCGTCGACGTCGATACCGACGCCGTGCTCGCCGTCGCCCGGCACGCCCTCGACGAGATGGGGGTCAACCCCCTCGCCGAGCTGTCCGTGCTGCTGGTCGACATCGACTACATGACCGAGCTGAACCACCGCTGGATGGGCGGCGAGGGTCCGACCGACGTGCTCGCCTTCCCCATGGACGAGGGCAGCGTCGACCACGGCCCGGGCGAGAGCGCCCCGGCCGGCGGCGAGCCCGCCCTGCTCGGTGACATCGTGCTCTGCCCCGAGGTGGCGGCCAAGCAGGCGGCGACCGCTGGGCACGCCCCGGCCGACGAGCTGCACCTGCTCACCGTGCACGGGGTGCTGCACCTGCTCGGGTACGACCACGCCGAGCCGGAGGAGGAGCGGGAGATGTTCGAGCTCCAGGCCCGACTGCTGGCGAGCTGGCGGTCGACCCGCAACCAGTGATGTCCACTCCACTACTGGCGGCCGGCCCCACGGCCGGCCTACCCGATCTACAACTGATCGTCTTCGCGGCCGGCCTGGTCGTGCTGGCCGGCGTGATCGCGATGACCGAGGCGGCGCTCGCCGCCGTCTCCCCGGCCCGAGCCGCCGAGTTGGCCCGGGACGGCGTACGCGGTGCCCGGACCCTCCAGGCCGTGGCCGGCGACGTGGTCCGGCACCTCAACCTGCTCCTGCTGTTGCGGCTGCTCGCCGAGCTGACCGCCACCACGCTGGTGGCCCTGGTCGCGGTGGACAGCTTCGGCGCCGGCTGGCGGGCCGCGCTGGTCACCGCCGGCGCGATGACCGTGGTCAGCTTCGTGGTGGTCGGGGTCGCCCCGCGCACCATCGGCCGGCAGCACGCGTACGCCGTGGGGCGGGCGGTGGCGCCGCTGGTCCGCTGGCTGGGCCGGGCGCTCAACCCACTCGCGTCGCTGCTCATCCTGATCGGCAACGCGGTCACCCCGGGGCGCGGCTTTCGGGAGGGGCCGTTCGCCACCCAGGTGGAGCTGCGCGAGCTGGTCGACCTGGCCGAGCAGCGGGGTGTGGTCGAGCACGGCGAACGACAGATGATCCACTCGGTCTTCGCACTCGGCGACACCATTGCCCGTGAGGTGATGGTGCCGCGTACCGAGATGGTGTGGATCGAGGAGGGTAAGACGCTCTCGCAGGCGCTGGCGCTCTTCCTGCGTTCCGGCTTCTCCCGCATCCCGGTGATCGGCGAGAGCGTCGACGACGTGCTGGGCGTGCTCTATCTCAAGGACCTGATCCGGCGCTCCCGGGGCGGTGACCCGGCCGCCGAGCAGCTGCCGGTGGCCGAGCTGATGCGCCCGGCGACCTTCGTACCGGAGTCCAAGCCGGTCGACGACCTGCTGTCGGAGATGCAGGCGGCCCGCAACCACCTGGTCATCGTCGTCGACGAATACGGCGGCACCGGCGGCCTGGTCACCATCGAGGACATCCTGGAGGAGATCGTCGGCGAGATTACCGACGAGTACGATGTCGAACGCCCGCCGGTCGAACGTCTGGCCGACTCCTCGGTGCGGGTCACCGCCCGCCTGCCGGTGGAGAATCTCGGCGAGCTGTTCCACACCGACCTGCCCGCCGACGAGGTGGAGACGGTCGGTGGTCTGTTGGCCCAGTCGCTCGGGCGGGTGCCGATCCCCGGAGCGGAGGTCGAGGTGGCCGGCCTCCGGCTGGTCGCCGAGGGCACCACCGGCCGGCGCAACCGGATCGACACCGTCCTGGTCAGCCGGGTGGAGCCGGGCGACGAGCAGGACAACGGGGGGCGCGGCGAGCAGGCCGGCCCCGGAGACGACCAGGACCACAATCGAGACGAGGAGAGGCAACCCGCCGATGCCTGACACACCCGCCGCGCACGCCGCCCGGCCCACCCCCACCGCGCCGGCCCCGCTGAGCGCCGAGGACGGCAAGCTCGTCGTCCTGGCCCGGGGCGCCCGCGGGCGGGTCGGCGCCGTGGAGGGCGCCGCGGTCCGGGACCAGGACGGCCGGACGTACGCGGCCGCCAGCGTCGCGCTGCCCTCGCTGACCCTCACCGCGTTGCAACTGGCGGTGGCCTCGGCCGTGGCGGCCGGGGCGACCCGGCTGGAGGCGGCGGCGGTGGTGACCGAGGCGTCGACGCTGGACGGCGCCGGGCACGCGGTGGTGCGTGACCTCGCCGTGGACGCGCCGATCCATGTGGCCGCACCGGACGGCACCGTGCTCGGCACGGTGACCCAGTGACCGGCGGCGTGAAGGATCCGGAGGCACGCCCCTACCGGGCCGGGTTCGGCTGTTTCGTCGGCCGACCCAACGCCGGCAAGTCCACGCTGACCAATGCCATCGTCGGCACCAAGATCGCGATCACCTCGAACAAGCCGCAGACCACCCGGCACGTCATCCGGGCCGTGCTGCACCGGCCGGAGTCGCAGTTGGTCCTGGTCGACACGCCTGGCCTGCACCGCCCCCGTACGCTGCTCGGCGAGCGCCTCAACGACCTGGTCCGATCGACCTGGACCGAGGTGGACGTGATCGGCCTGTGCATCCCGGCCGACGAGCCGGTCGGGCGCGGCGACCGGTTCATCACCGGCGAGCTGGCCGAGTTGAAGGCGACCGTGCTGGCGGTGGTCACCAAGACCGACCTGGTGGACAAGCGCCGGCTGGCCGAGCAGTTGCTCGCGGTCAGCAAGATGGGCGAGTTCGCCGAGATCGTGCCGGTGAGCGCGGTCTCCGGGCACCAGGTGGACACCCTTGTCGACGTGATGACCAGCTACCTGCCGCCGTCGCCGCAGCTCTACCCGGACGACATGCTGACCGACGACCCGGAGCAGGTGCTGGTCGCGGAGCTGATCCGGGAGGCGGCCCTGGAAGGGGTCCGCGACGAGCTGCCGCACTCCATCGCGGTGGTGGTGGAGGAGATGATCCCCGAGGGTCAGCTCATGAAGATCTACGCCGACCTGTATGTGGAGCGGCCCAGCCAGAAGGCGATCGTGCTCGGTCACCGGGCGAGCCGGCTCAAGGAGGTCGGCACCAACGCCCGCAAGCAGATCGAGGAGTTGCTCGGCACCCGGGTCTACCTGGACCTGCACGTGCGGGTGGCGAAGGACTGGCAGCGCGACCCGAAGCAGCTGCGCAAGCTGGGCTTCTGACCCATCTCACCGGTCCGGCCGGGCACTCCGGTCGGGCCGGCCGAGGGGTGGGTGCCACCCGGCAACACGATCATCTTCGGTCGGGCCGATGGCAAGATTCACGTTTGATCGGGGCCACGGCCGTTTGGCGATGCCGCCGCGCAGGGTAGGGGAGGTACATCCCGCGTCCCCGACCCAGATGCAGGCTGATGCGCAACAGGTACCTAGATCTGCTCCGTTTCCTGGCCATCGTCCGAGTGGTCGTCTACCACGTCACCGGGTGGGCGACCCTCACGCTCGTCTTTCCTGCCATGTCGGTGATGTTCGCGCTGGCCGGCTCGTTGATGGCCGCCTCGCTGAACCGCTCGGGGCCGGTGGCGGTCGGCCGCCGGCTGCGCCGGTTGCTGCCGTCGCTGTGGGTGATGGCCGCGGTCTTCGTGCCGGCCATGCTGTTCACCGGGCTGCCGGTGTCGCCGCGGCTGCTGCTGTGGTTGTTCCCGATCGCTGACCCGCCGGCCAACAACTGGGGTGCCCTGGCGCTGAGCGTCATCTGGTATCTGCGCGACTACCTGTGGTTCGTGCTCGCCTCACCGATCGCGCTCTGGCTGTTCCGGCGTGCCCCGCTGCCCACCCTGCTCGCCCCGTACCTCCTGCTGGTGGCGATCGAGGTGGGGATCTACCCGGCGCCCCCGGCGGTGCTGCGCGAGTTCGGGCTCTATTTCGGCGCGTGGCTGCTCGGCTTCGCCCACCAGGCCGGGATGCTGCGCCGGCTCGCCGGCCGGGTGCTGTACCCGGCGGCGCTGGTGCTCGCCGCGGCCGGCGGGGCCTGGATCGTCGCGCATCCAGGCCCGCGCGGGTACGACCTCAACGACAACCATCTCGGCAACGCCCTCTGGTCCACCGCGTTCATCCTGATCGTTCTTGGTCGGGCGCCGGCCGGGATTGACTGGCTGAGGCGTAGCCGGTTGGCCGACCGGGCGGTGACCGTGGTCAATCGGCGGGCGCTCACCGTCTACCTCTGGCACATGCCCTTCGTGGTGGCGCTCACCCCGCTGGTGGACGTGGTCGGCTGGTCCCACCAGGATCCGCTGGGGCTGGCCATCCGGGTGCTGCTGGTCTTCGCACTGGTCGGGGTGGTGACCCTGGCCGTCGGCTGGGTCGAGGACGTCGCCGCCCGCCGGCGCCCGGAACTGCTCCCCGGTGGCCCGCCCCGCCAGTCCGGCCCGCCGATCCGCTCCGACAATCGACCGGCGAACCAGACCGGCGTGGGGGCGACCGTCGGACGGCCCGTCGTACCGGCGCAGCGGGTGGCCGGGGAGGTGGCCACCGTCGAGGTCAGCGCTGGCTGATCGTCACGTTGCCGCTGCCCGCCGAGCCGTCGAGCACCAGCGACGCGGCCGGGTTGTCGGCAACGGTGACCCGCGCGTCGCCGGAGCCGGTGCTGGAGCGGACCCGGTAGCTGCCCGCCGGCACCACCAGCGTGACGTCCCCGCTGGAGGCGTGCGCACGGGCCGAGGCGGGCGCGTCCAGCTCGACGGTGACGTTGCCGGACTGCGCCTCGGCGTCGACCGCGCCGCTCAGCCGGCGCGCGGCGATGTCCCCGGACGAGGCGCGTAGCCGTACCGCCGCGCTGGCCTCGCTCACGACGATGTCGCCGGAGCCGGTCTCCACACCGACCGCGCCAGTGGCGCCGGCGACCCGCACGTCGCCCGAGCCGAGTCGCAGGTCGACGGTGCCGACCCGGGTCAGCTCGACATCGCCGGAGCCGGTCTCGCCCTGCACGGCGACCCCCTCCGGCACGGTCACCTCGTAGGAGATGCTGCACCGGTCGCCGCAGTCGGCGTCCAGTAGCAGTTCGCCGTCCTTGATCTCGTACCGGCTGTTGGGCTCGCCGCCCTGGTAGCGCACCACCCGCTTGATCCGCACCTCGGACGCCGAGCCGGTGCCGTGCACCACCAGATCGCCGGAACCGGGCAGCACCCGGATCGTGGTGATCTTCACCGCCTCGGTGTTGTCGTAGTCGAGGCGGCGGAACGCCAGGTTGTCGCACCCGGTGAGCAGGATGAGGGCGGTGGCCGCCCCCAGTGCGACGGGAGCGACGGCGCGGTGACGGGGGTGGCCGGTGGTCCGGTGCAGTGCCATGTCCAGCACGCTACGGCCGGTCGCGCGCCGGGCGCATCGGGGTTCGTCCGCGCGTCCACCCCGATCCGACCCTGATTTCACACCCCGAGGGAGAATGGTCCGATGGCCGGGTATCGCCGACAGCTCTACCGCGACGACGCGGTGGTGCTGCGCGTGCAGAAGCTCGGCGAGTCCGACCGGATCATCACCCTGCTCACCCGCCGGCACGGCCGGCTGCGCGCGGTGGCCCGGGGGATCCGCCGCACGACCAGCAAGTTCGGTGCTCGGCTGGAGCCGTTCGGCCACGTCGACCTCCAGCTCGCCGGTGACCCGAAGGGCAACCACGGCAGCTCGCTGCACACCGTCAGCCAGGTCGAGGGCATCGAGCTGTACGGCAAGCGGTTCCTCGGGGACTACCCCCGTTACACGGCGGCCAGCGCGATCGCCGAGACCGCCGAGCGGCTGACCCCGGTGGAGCGGGAGCCGTCGCTGCGGCTTTTCCAGCTCACCGTGGGCGCGTTGAAGGCGCTGTCCCGGGGCGAGCACGCCACCACGCTGGTGCTCGACGCGTACCTGCTGCGCGGGATGGCCCTCGCGGGCTGGGCGCCGGCGCTGATCGCGTGCGCGGTCTGCGGCACACCCGGGCGGCACCGGGCGTTCTCCGTACCGGCCGGTGGCGCGGTCTGCCCGGACTGCCGACCGCCCGGCGCGGCCCATCCCGCGCCGGCCACCATCGACCTGATGTCCGCGCTGGCCACCGGCGACTGGGTGGTCGCCGACGCCACCGAGACCGGCGTCCGCCGGGAGTGCAGTGGGCTGGTCGCGGCGCACCTGCAGTGGCATCTGGAACGCGCGCTACGCTCGCTCCCGCTGGTCGACCGGGGTCCCTCGGTGACCGGCACGGTCCCGCCACCGGGGGGCGCTGGGGCCGCGATGCTCCGGCCGCGCGGCGACGTCGAGGCCGGGGCGGACGGTGCGAGCAGGGGGAGAGAGAGTGATCCGATCGATGAGGGCCGGCCGGCGTGAGCCGATGCCGCCGACACCGCACCCGTCGGGCGCCCGTCCGCCGGCGCTGCCCACCGAGGCGGTGCCAAAGCACGTCGCCGTGGTGATGGACGGCAACGGCCGGTGGGCCAAGGAGCGCGGGCTGCCGCGCACCAAGGGTCACGAGGCGGGGGAGCACAGCCTCTTCGACACCATCGAGGGTGCGATCGAGATGGGCATCCCCTACCTGTCGGCGTACGCGTTCTCCACGGAAAACTGGCGGCGCTCGCCGGACGAGGTCCGGTTCCTGATGGGGTTCAACCGGGACGTCATCCGCCGCCGCCGCGACCAGTTGGTCGACCTCGGTGTCCGGGTGGTCTGGTCGGGTCGGCCCGGGCGCCTGTGGAAGAGCGTCATCTCCGAGCTGCAGACCGCCGAGGAGATGTCCCGCGGCAACTCGACGCTGACCCTGCAGTTCTGCGTCAACTACGGGGGGCAGGCGGAGATCGGTGACGCCGCCGCCGCGATCGCCCGCGACGTGGCGGCCGGCCGGCTGGATCCGGCGAAGGTCACCGAGAAGACCGTGGCGAAGTACCTCTACCACCCGGAGATCCCGGAGGTGGACCTGTTCCTGCGCCCTTCCGGGGAGGAGCGGATCTCCAACTTCCTGCTCTGGCAGACCGCGTACGCCGAGCTGGTCTTCCTGGACACGCTCTGGCCGGATTTCGACCGCCGCCACCTCTGGTACGCCTGCGAGCTGTACGCCCAGCGGGACCGGCGGTTCGGCGGTGCGCTGCCCAACCCGGTCGCCCCGGTGGTCTGAGAGGCTTACCGGCACGTCACGCTGGGTATCAGTGATGTCAGGAGCCACTGACGGAGGTGAACCCACATGATCCAGAAGCGCATTGCACAGTGGGCGGTGATGGCGATCGCGGTGCCACTGGCCGCGGCCGGCGCCCGCCGCCTCAGCCACACCCTGGAGGCCCGACGTGGTCCCTCCGGGGCGAGTCGGCTGCTGACCAAGGGTGCCGACCTGATCCGCCCCCAGAAGGCCAAGCGTCGCCGATTCTGGTAACCCTGTGATCCTCGGCGCCGCCCCCACATCTTCGGGGGCGGCGCCGCTCCGTGTCCGCACCCGTCGGGTCGGCGGTGGCGGCGACCCGACCGGAGCGGTCGCCCCGGGAGGGAGTCGTTTCGGGGTGCTGCGGGTTGGTGGCGGGTAGGGTCCGAAGGTGGTGGGACCGAGGCGGTCGGAGGTGGACATGCGGGATCTCCGGTACAAGATGATCATGGCGTTGAACGCGGCCGACCTGGGCGACCCGATCTGCGAGCAGGTGGCCGAGATCTGCTCGGAGATCGCCGAGCAGCACTGCGCCGAGTTCGGCCACACGCCGCAGCTGCGCAGCGGCGAGATCGCCGAGCTGGCCACCGGGGAGCCGGCCCTGACCTGGGCGCCGTCGTCTTCCGACACCGGGCAGCGTGCCTGGTGACCGCGCCCGCCCCATCGGTCGACGTACGCCGGGCCGAGGACCGCTTCGCCACCAGGATCTCCTGGCTGGACTCGAAGCACTCCTTCTCGTTCTCCCGGCACTACGACCCGGCCAACACCCACCACGGTCTGCTGCTGGTCAACAACGACGACGTGGTCCGCCCCGGTGCCGGCTTCGAGACCCACCCGCACGAGGACATGGAGATCGTCACCTGGGTGCTGCGCGGCTCCCTGGTGCACCAGGACTCCACCGGCCACTCCGGGGTGATCTACCCGGGGCTGGCCCAGCGGATGAGCGCCGGCACCGGCATCCTGCACTCGGAGAAGAACGACGCCTGGCGACTCAACAACCAGGCGCCACACAGCGACCCGGTGCACTTCGTGCAGATGTGGGTGCTCCCCGACGAGCAGGGCGTCGACCCCGGCTACGAGCAGTTGGAGATCGAGGACGAACTGCTGCGCGGCGGCCTGGTCCCGATCGCCTCCGGAATGGACCGCTACGACGGGGCGTCCGCGATCCGGATCCGCAACCGGTACGCCACCCTGCACGCCGCCCGGCTCGGCCCCGGCGACGAGGTCACTATCCCGGATGCGCCCTTCGTGCACCTGTACGTGCCCAACGGCACGGTGACCCTGGAGGGCAGCGGCCCCCTCGGCACCGGCGACGCGGCCCGACTCACCGCGACCGGCGGCCGTCGGGTCACCGCGGACGAGCCGGCCGAGATCCTCGTCTGGGAGATGCACGCGACCATCGCCTGACCCCACCCCGAGACGGGGAGAGGCCAGGCGTACGCCGTCAGGCGGGGGATTCGGTGCGCACTCCCGCCCAGGTGGTGTGGAACGAGCCCTCGCGGTCGACGCGCTGGTAGGTGTGCGCACCGAAGTTGTCCCGCAGGCCCTGGATCAACGCGGCGGGCAGCCGCTCGGCGCGCAGCGCGTCGAAGTACGCCAGCGACGACGAGAACGCCGGCGTCGGCACTCCGGCCCGGACCGCGTCGGCCACCACCCGCCGCCAGCTCGGCACGCCGGCACCGACCGCGTCGGCGAAGTACGGCGCCACCAGCAACGTCGGCAGGTCGGGCTGCTCGTCGTACGCCTCGCGGATCCGGTTCAGGAAGCGGGCCCGGATGATGCAGCCGCCCCGCCAGATGGTCGCCGTGCCGCCGAGGTCGATGTTCCAGTCGTACTCCTGGCTGCCGGCGCGGATGTGGTCGAAGCCCTGCGCGTACGCGACGATCTTCGAGGCGAGCAGCGCGCGGCGGACATCCTCGATGAACGCCTCCCGGTCGGCCACCTGCCACTTCTCACCGGCGTCCGGGAACGCCCGGCGGGCCGCCTCGCGCTGGTCGACGTGCCCGGAGAGCGAGCGGGCGAAGGTCGCCTCCGCGATCCCGGTGATCGGGATGCCCAGGTCCAGCGCGCTCTGCACGGTCCACCGTCCGGTGCCCTTCTGCTCGGCCCGGTCCTGCACCACGTCCACGAAGGGCCGGCCGGTGGCGGAGTCGCGGTGAGCCAGCACGTCGGCGGTGATCTCGATGAGGAAGGACTCCAGCTCGCCGCTGTTCCAGTCGCGGAAGATCTCCGCGATCTCCGCCGGCTCCGCGTCCAGGCCAGCCCGGAGCAGGTCGTACGCCTCGGCGATGAGCTGCATGTCGGCGTACTCGATGCCGTTGTGCACCATCTTGACGAAGTGCCCGGCGCCGTCCGGCCCGATGTGCGTGCAGCACGGGACGCCGTCCACGTGCGCGGCGATCTTTTCGAACATCGGCCCGAGCTTGGCGTACGACTCGGCGGAGCCGCCCGGCATGATGCTCGGCCCGAGCAGCGCGCCCTCCTCGCCGCCGGAGACACCGGTGCCGCTGAAGTGCAGCCCTCGCGCCCGGAGCGACTCCTCCCGGCGACGCGTGTCGGCGAAGTGGGCGTTACCGCAGTCGACGATGATGTCGCCCTCATCCAGCAGCGGCACCAGCTCGTCGATCACCGCGTCGGTGGGCGCACCCGCCTTGACCATCACGATCACCGCGCGGGGTCGTTCCAGCGACGCCACGAAGTCGGTCATCGACTCGCCGGGCACGAACGTGCCCTCGTCGCCGTGCTCGGCGATCAGGCTGCGGGTGCGCGTAGGCGAACGGTTGTGCACCGCCACGGTGAAGCCGTTGCGGGCCAGGTTGCGGGCCAGATTGCGGCCCATCACCGCCAGCCCGGTCACACCGATCTGCGCCGTCGCCTGCTCAGCCATCCGTGCCGCCACCTCTCACCGTCGCACTGCCGTGCTGCGACCGTATCGCGGTGCGTGGGAGTGCGGGCGTCGTCGTCGACAGCCGGTCACCGGCCGGTAGCGCTCAGCCCTGGGCCAACCGATCCTCCACGTGGGCCACCTTCGCGGTGAGCGCGTCGGTCACTCCCGGCCGGATGTCGGCCTTGAGCACCACACTCACCCGGGGCGCCTGCGCGGCCACCACGTCGACCGCCCGCTTCACCACCGCCATCACCTCGTCCCACTCGCCCTCGACGGTGGTGAACATGGCATCCGTCCGGTTGGGCAGGCCGGACTCGCGGACCACCCGCACCGCCTCGGCCACCAGGTCACCGACGGACTCACCGACACCGAGCGGGGTAATCGAGAACGCGATCAGCATGGTGCCGATCGTGCCAGGAAAACCGGATGCGCCGGTGCCCGCCAACGGGATAGCGTCTGGGCATGCGCATCTGACGCCCCACTCTCCGAGCCGGCCCGCCGCCCCGCGCCGCGGTCCGTGCGCTCCCGGGCGTCCCGCATCCCCACCCGCCGTGCGGCGGTGCTGGCCCTGCTCGACCCCGGTGAGCAGTCCCTTCCCCGTTCGACCGTCACGCTGCGACGGTCACCAGCCGAACCGACCGACCGCCGGAGCGCGGGACCGGCCGTGTCGATCGGCCCGAAGGAGGCCCGGATGCCAGCCAGGCGCAACCCGAAGAAGTCCCGTACCCCCGCACCGACGCCGCCCGGCACCGACCCGGCGGCCGGCCGTGGCTCGCTGCCGCTACCGCTGACCCGTCCCGACCTCCCACCGGTCGAGCCGGCCCTACCGGCCATGCTGGTCGGGTCGGGGCTGCCGACCGAGCCGGCGGAGCCGGTCGACCTGTTGCCGCTGGCCGACCTGCCGACGGCAACCGAGGTGCCGGCAGGGATCGAGGTGCCGCCGGTGGTCAACGTGCCGGCGGTGGTCGACCTGCCGGCGGCCGAACGGCCAGCGGCACCGACGGCCGGACCGCCGCACGGCGGTGGCCCCCGCTCCGCTGGCGGCCGTAGCCAACGCGCCGGCCAACCCCGCCGCTACGCCTTCCGCCGCAGCTGAACCAACCCTTGTCGGCCCCGCCCCGCCCTCAGCTTTGCTGTGGGTGGGGCGGGGTCAGCCGATCAGGGGGCGGAAGGTTCCCAGGAGGATGCTGGTGGTCAGGGCGGTGCCGGCCAGCACCGCTGCGGCGACGATCAGCAGGGTGTCGGCGCGGGTGAAGGGCTGACGGCGGGCCACGGTACGCGGCGTGCCGGCGTCGAAGCCGCGCGCGTCCATCGCCACGGCCAGCCGGGTGCCCCGGCGGATCGCACCGACCAACAGCGCGAACGCCGTGGAGGTGAACAGCCGCAGCTTCGCCACCGGGTTGCGCCCGGCGTCGACGCCACGCGCCCGCCGGGCCATGCTGATCATCTGCCACTCCTGACCGAGCAGCGGCACCAGCCGGAACGCGGCCAGCGCCCCGATGGCGAACCGGGCTGGCGCCTTCGCGTTCTGGATCAGCGCGTCGGCCAGGTCGGTGGGATCGGTGGTGGCGAAGACGATCACGCCGGGCAGGGCCACCGCGAGCACCCGCAGCACCAGGCCGAGCGCGGTGAGCAGCACTCCGGTGGTCACCAGCACCGGTCCCGCGTCCAGCAGGACCCGGCCGGACCGGTCGGCGGCGAACAGCACCAGGGTGATCAGGATGCCGGCGGCACTGACCAGCAGCGGCCACGCTCGCCGGGCCAGCACCCGGTAGCGGATGCCGAACAGCGGCAGCACGGCGAGTTCGACCGCGATGGCGATCGCCGGGGCCACCGGGTCCAGGGTGGCCAACAGGATGAACGAGAAGAGCAGTGCGGCGGCCACCTTCGCCACCGGGTTGCGGCGGGCCAGCGGCGCACCGGGCGCGGCGACCGGCTCGATGCTGATCATCGGTTGTCGTCCCCGCTGGTCACGATCGCTCCAGGGTGACGGTGCGGTCGGCGAGCGCGGCGACGAAGTCCGCGTCGTGGGTGACCGTGACGACGCCGTGTCCGGCGTCGCGCAGGTCGGCGAAGAGGTCGACCAACTCCCGCCAGGTGCGTCGGTCCTGGCCGAAGGTGGGTTCGTCGCAGATCAGCAGACGGGGCGCGGTGGCCAGGGCGGTCGCCACGCTCAGCCGCCGCGCCTCGCCACCGGAGAGGGTGTACGGGTTGGCAGCGGCGAGCCGGGTCAGCCGCAGCCGGTCCAGCAGCCCGGCCACGGTCTCCTTGACGGCCGCCTCGGGTTGGCCGGTCCGGCGCGGACCGAGCGCCAACTCGTCGAAGACCGTGCTGGTGACGAACTGGTGCTCCGGATCCTGAAAGACCGACCCGATCCGCCGGGCCAGCGCGGGTGCCCGCCACCGGTGCGGGGGAGTGCGCTGGTCCGGCCCGGCCAGCTCGGCGGACGCGGTGACCCGGCCGACGCCCGGCCGGAGCAGCCCGCCGAGCAGCAGTGCCAGGGTCGACTTGCCGGCGCCGTTGGGCCCGCGTACGGCGAGCGCCTCGCCGGCGCGTACCGCCAGGTCGGTCGGGCCCAGCCGGGGCGGCAGGCCGAGCCGGTCGGCGGTGAGCAACAGCTCGCCGGGGGCGGCGGTCGCCGGCCGGGGCGCGATGGGGTGACCCGGCACCCAGACACCCTCGGCGGCGAGGGCGTCGCCGTGCGCGGCGAAGATCGCCGCGGGCGGGCCGTCCGCGCGGACCCCGCCGCCGGGCTCCAGGACGACGACCCGGTCGACCAGGGGCAGCGCCTCGGTGACCCGGTGCTCCACCAGGATCAGCGTGGTGTCCGCGTCCAGCGCGCCGGCCACCGCCCGCCGGACCAGGTCGGCGCCGGCCGGGTCGAGGTTGGCGGTCGGCTCGTCGAGCAGGAGCAGGCCGGGTCGCAGCGCCAGCGCGCCGGCCAGGGCGAGGCGTTGCTGCTCGCCGCCGGAGAGCGCGGCGGTGTTCCGGTCCCGGGAGTACGGGAAGCCGACCCGATGCAGGGCCTCGTCCACCCGGGGCCAGATCTCGCCGGCCGGCACGCCCCGGTTTTCCAGCCCGAACGCGACGTCGTCGCCGCAGCGGGCCATCACCAGCTGGGTCTCCGGGTCCTGGAAGACGATGCCGACCCGTTCCCGCCCCTTGCGTGGGTCGAGCCCGTCGATCTCGACCGTGCCCTCCTGCTCGCCGGAGTCCTCGGGTAGCAGCCCGGCCAGTGCGCTGAGCAGGGTGCTCTTGCCGGCCCCCGAGGGCCCGAGCAGCAGCACCCGCTCCCCAGCCTCGACCCGCAGGTCCACCCCACGCACCGCCCAGGCGAGGCGCCCGGCGTGCCGCCAGCCGAACCCCCGCAACTGCACCCCGCTCACCGCACCCACACCCCCACTCCGCGTCCGGTCCACCCTGCCCGGTCGATCATGAGGTTGGCGGGTGTTTCGAAGATCAATCCGCCGGTCAACCTCATGATCGACACGGATGGTCAGATGGCGGGGCGGTCGCGGGCTACCGGGAAGCGGTCGAGGACGCCGGTGTTGGCCAGGGCGCGGGTGAGCAGCCAACCGCCGGCGCCGGCGAGCACCGTGGCGCTGACGATGGTGAGCAGTGCGTACGGGATGCGGTAGTCGGTGAGCGCGTAGTCGACGTTCCAGACGAAGAAGTCGAACAGGGCGGCGCTGAGCCCGGTCAGCGCGCCGGCCAGTACCGCGGTCGGCAGCCGGAACGACCGGTACCGGAAGGCGGCGAAGGCCAACTCGGCGCCGATTCCCTGCACGATGCCCTGCGGGATGACCGTGCCGGCCCACTGGCTGCCCAGCAGCGCGGAGAGGACCGCGGCCACCGTCTCGCAGTAGAGCGCGGCGCCGGGCTTGCGGATGACCAGGCCGCCGAGCACGGCCGGCATCAGCCAGACCCCGTAGAGCAGGGTCTGCGCCGGCGGGAAGAAGGCGAAGGCGCCCTCGGTGGCACTCCAGACCAGGCCCCAGGCCCAGAAGATGACGCCGAAGGCGACCGCGATCACCGAGGCGACCACGATGTCGATGGTGCGCCAGCGGTTGGTGTCGGTGTGGTTCATGTGGATGCTCCTAGTCCTGAATGCGAACCAGGAGAAGACGCACGCCGCAGCCCGGTTGGCACCGGACGGCGGCGCGGCTGGAGGTCGACCGAACTCCCTGCGCTGGCATTACCCAGATCAGGTTCGAGGGTCTGCGGGCGTGCCCGCACTCTCAGCGCTGTGCGCTCCCCTGTCGGATGTGAAGTTGTCTCGGTGACGCTAGCACCGACCGGGGGTGCCGGCCCAGCAGGACGTCCGCCACCTCGGCGGCCGGCCCGCACGACGCCGGCTGGGTAGGCTGACGATCATGCGGGTCGACGCGCGAGGTCTCACGTTCGAGGTACGCACCGGTGGCCCGTCGGGCGGTGCACCCGTCGTGCTGCTGCACGGCTTCCCCCAGCACTCCGGCGAGTGGGACGAGGTCGTCCCGGCGCTGCACGCCGCCGGGCTGCGCACGTACGCGCTGGACCAGCGGGGCTACTCGCCGGGCGCCCGGCCGGCAGCGGTCGCCGAGTACCGGATCCCCGAGCTGGTCGCCGACGTGGTGGCCGTGCTCGACGCTCTCGGTCTGGACGCCGTTCACCTGGTCGGCCACGACTGGGGCGCCGTCGTGGCGTGGGCGATGGCCGCTGAGCACCCCGAGCGGGTCCGCACGCTGACCGCGGTGTCCGTGCCCCATCCGGCGGCCATGGCGCACGCGCTCGCCAACGACGGCCAGCAGAAGGCCCGCTCGTCGTACATCGCGCTGTTCCGCAAGCCGGAAAAGGCGGAGAAGGTGCTGCTGGCGTGGAACGCGACCGCGCTGCGCAAGCTGCTCGGCGGGGTGGGCGATGCGACCCGGGTGGCCCGCTACGCGGACCCGATGCGCGAGCCGGGGGCGCTCACCGCCGCCCTGAACTGGTACCGGGCGATGTCGCGCGCCGACCTGGCCGACGTCGGCCAGGTCGCGGTGCCCACCACGTACCTGTGGAGCGACCGGGACATGGCCATCGGCCGGACCGCCGCGGAGGCGTGCGCCGCGAACGTGACCGGGGATTACCGCTTCGTACAACTGCCCGGGGTGAGTCACTGGATTCCGGACGCCGCGCCGGGCCCGCTGGCCGAGGCGATCCTGGCCCGGGTCGGCGGCGCGGCCTGAACCGCGCCGGGCAGCGAGGAGGACCACTGTGACGACGGACGCCGGCACGCCGGGCACCCGGCGGTCGCTCGCCGCGCAACTGCGCCTGCTGGGCGTACGCCCCGGTGCAACGCTGCTGGTGCACGCCGCGCTGCGTCCGCTGGGCTTCGTCTGTGGCGGGCCGCAGGCGGTGGTGCTCGCCCTGCGCGACGCCCTCGGCCCGGACGGCACCCTCGTGGTGCCCACCCACACTCCCGACAACAGCGACCCCGCGCAGTGGCGCAACCCGCCGGTGCCGGCGGACTGGTGGCCGCTGATCCGCGCCGAGATGCCGGGCTTCGACCCGGCGGTCACCCCGAGCCGGTACATGGGTGTGCTCGCCGAGACGGTCCGTGGCTGGCCGGGCGCACTGCGCAGCTCGCATCCGCAGGTGTCGTTCGCCGCGCTCGGGCCGGCCGCCGAGCAGGTGATGGCCGGGCACGACCGGGCCGACATGCTCGGCGAGGGCTCCCCGCTGGCCCGGCTCCACGATCTGGACGCCGACGTGCTGCTGCTCGGCGTGGACCATGGCGTGAACACCTCAATGCACCTCGCCGAGTACCGCCGACCGTCCCCGCCCAGGGAGCGGCTGGGCGGGGCGGTGCGTACCGCCGATGGTGGCCGTGAATGGGTGTGGTGGCAGGACGTACGGCTCGACGAGACCGACTTCGGCGCGTTGGGCCGGGACCTGGAGGCCACCGGGGCGGTCCGCATCGGACCGGTCGGCACCGGGACCGGCAGGTTGATGCGCCAGCGGGCGGCGGTCGACTTCGCGGTGCACTGGCTGGCCCGCAACCGGACGATGGAGGATGCATGAGCGTGAGTGCCGAGGACTACCTGGCCGTGGTGACCGAGACGATCGGCCGGGTGGCCGCCAGCCAGCGTGCGGCGGTGGAGCAGGCCGCCGACCTGATCGCCGACGCGGTGCGCGCCGACGGGGTGGTGCACGCGTTCGGCACCGGGCACTCGGAGGCGCTGGCCATGGAGATCGCCGGCCGGGCCGGTGGCCTGGTGCCGACCAACCGGATCGCGTTGCGTGATCTGGTGCTGCTTGGCGGGGAGCCGGCCGAGCGGCTCGGCCCGCTGCTGGAACGGGACCCGGCGGTGGCGCACCGGCTCTACGAGCTTGCCCCGGTGCGGCCCGCCGACGTCTTCGTGCTCGCCTCGAACTCTGGGGTCAACGGCGCGATGGTGGAGTTCGCCACGTTGGTCAAGCAGCGCGGGCACGGGCTGGTGGCGATCACCTCCGCACAACATTCCGGTGGGATGGCCTCCCGGCACCCGTCCGGGCGCAAGCTGGCCGACCTCGCCGACGTGGTGCTCGACAACGGCGCACCGTACGGCGACGCGACGCTGCCGCTGCCCGGCGGTGGCGCGGTCGGCGCGGTCTCCTCGATCACCGCGGCTCTGCTGGCCCAGCAGATCACCGTGGAGGTGGTGGCCCGGTTGCTGGCGGCGGGGGAGCGGCCCCCGGTCTACCTGTCGGCGAACATCCCGGACGGCGACGCGCACAACGCGGAGTTGGAGGCCCGGTACGCGGGCCGGATCCGGCGCGGCTCCTGAGCCCGCTCGGGCAGGGCAGGTGACCGACTGGTGTCGTGAACCTGTTTCGTGCTCGGCCGGGTGGGGCATTGGCGTTGCTGCCGGCGGCCAGGATCGCCGGCAGTACCGTCGCACCGGAGGTAGCACGTGTCAAAGGAGACCGACAAGCAGCGTTGGCAGCGCAACTTCGCCGACCTGTTGCAGGAGTTGCGGGTCGCCCAGACCGGCGTGCAGATCCTCTTCGCCTTCCTGCTCACCCTGCCGTTCAGCAACGGCTTCACCCAGACCAGCGAGTTTCAGCGGGACGTCTACATCGTCGCGCTGCTCGCGGCGGCCGCCGCCACCGCGATGATCATCTCCCCGGTGGCGTTCCACCGGGCGCTGTTCCGGCAGGGCCGCAAGCCGGAGCTGGTCCGTTTCGCCCACCGGATGGCCACCGGCGGCCTCGCCTTCATGCTGATCGCGATGGTCAGCGCGGTGCTGCTGATCACCGACTTCGTGCTGGACCGGCCGATCGCCTTCGTGCTCAGCGCGCTGACCGGGCTCTGGTTCCTCACCTTCTGGATGCTCCTGCCGTTCGCCCGCCGCAACTGGGGCGAGGACGACATCGACGATGACGACGACGACCCGCGGGCCCTGGCCGACTGACGTCGTCGGGCGAGGCCGAACTCGATCTTCACGGAGCGCTACCCCTGGGTAACAACCGGGGGTAGCGTGACGGTAGTCGCGCATGTCGACGCAGCCGCACCGAGCTTCGAGGGGGCAGCCGTGACCACGACGCAGAACAGCCGACCCGCACCGGACGGCCCCGACTCCGGCGCCACCCCCAGCACCCAGGGCGGCGCGGCGCCGCTGCCGGCAGAGGCCGGGCAGGTCTCCGAGAAGGAGGCTCGGCAGGTCGCCGAGGCCGCCCGGGAGTCCGTCTGGGACCGGCCCAGCTTCGGCAAGGAGTTGTTCCTCGGCCGGTTCCGGCTCGACCTGATCGATCCGTGGCCCCGTTCCGACCCGGCCGATGTGGCCCGCGCGGAGGATTTCCTCGGCCGGTTCCGCGCCTTCCTGACGTCCGAGGTGGACGGTGCCGCCATCGAGCGGGACGGGTCCATTCCGGACGCGGTGTTCCACGGTCTGGCCGACCTCGGTGCGTTCGGCATGAAGATCGACCGCTCGTACGGCGGTCTCGGGCTGAGCAACCTGCACTACTGCCGGGCGCTGATGCTGGCCGGCTCGGTCAGCCCGGCGATCGGCGCGCTGCTCTCGGCGCACCAGTCGATCGGGGTGCCGCAGCCGCTGAAGATGTTCGGCACCGCCGAGCAGAAGCAGCGCTTCCTGCCCCGGCTCGCCGCTGGCGAGGTCTCCGCGTTCCTGCTCACCGAGCCGGACGTCGGCTCCGACCCGGCCCGGCTGGCCACCATCGCCGAGCCGACCGAGGACGGCACCGGCTACCGGCTCAACGGGGTGAAGCTGTGGGCCACCAACGGCATCGTGGCCACCCTGCTGGTGGTGATGGCCCGGGTGCCGGCCGCCGAGGGTCGGCGCGGTGGCATCACGGCGTTCGTGGTGGACGGCGACAGCACGGGCATCACGGTGGAGCGGCGCAACGAGTTCATCGGCCTGCGCGGCCTGGAAAACAGTCTCACCCGGTTCCACGACGTGTTCGTGCCGGCCGAGAACGTCATCGGCGGTGAGGGCAAGGGGCTGAAGATCGCTCTGACCACGCTGAACACCGGCCGGCTCTCACTGCCGGCGATGTGCGTGGGCGCCGGCAAGTGGGCGCTGAACGTGGCCCGGGACTGGGCTGCCGACCGGGTCCAGTGGGGTCGGCCGGTGGGCGAGCACGAGGCGGTCGCGCAGAAGCTCTCCTTCATCGCCGCCACCACGTACGGCATGGAGACGATGCTCGACCTGTGCTGCCTGCTCGCCGACGACGACCGTAACGACATCCGGATCGAGGCGGCGCTGGTCAAGCTGTACGCCAGCGAGATGGCCTGGAAGATCGCCGACGAGCTGGTCCAGATCCGGGGTGGGCGCGGCTACGAGACGGCCGACTCGCTGGCCGCCCGCGGCGAACGCCCGGCCGCCGTCGAGCAGATGCTGCGCGACCTGCGGATCAACCGGATCTTCGAGGGCTCCACCGAGATCATGCATCTGCTGATCGCCCGGGAGGCGGTCGACGCCCACCTGTCGGTGGCCGGCGACATCATCGACCCGGAGGCGGGGCTCGGCCGCAAGGCCCGGGCCGGCGCCCGAGCCGGGGCCTTCTACGCGAAGTGGCTGCCCACCCTGGCCGTCGGCCGGGGGCAGAGCCCGTCGGCGTACGCCGAGTTCGGGCCGCTGGCCGCGCACCTGCGGCAGGTGGAGCGGTCGTCGCGCAAGCTGGCCCGGTCGACGTTCTACGCGATGTCCCGCTGGCAGGGAAAGATGGAGCGCAAGCAGGCGTTCCTCGGCCGGGTGGTGGACATCGGCGCGGAGCTGTTCGCGATGTCGGCGGTCTGCGTCCGGGCCGTCGCCGAGCGGGACAGCCGACCGGAGAACGTCGAGCTGGCCGACCTGTTCTGTCGGCAGGCCCGGGTCCGGGTGGACGCGCTGTTCAGCGCCCTCTGGGACAACACCGACTCGGTCGACACCGCCGCCGCGAAGCGGATCCTCGCCGGCCGTTACGCGGGCCTGGAGGAGGGAGTCATCACCCCGTCCGACGAGCTGCCCTGGGTGGCCGGCTGGTCGCCCGGCCCGTCCACCGCGCAGGACGTTCGCCGCCGCATCCCGCCCAAGCCGTGACCGGTACCGCCCGGCGTGCCGTCGCGCCGCGCGGTCAGCGGGAGACCGCCCAGGCCAGCACCGCCGCCAGGATCAGGCCGTTGAGCCCCGCCAGGGCCAGGTACGCCGCGGGCGGGATCTTTTTGCCCCGCCGGACGAAGGAGACCAGGACCGCGGCGTAGCCGAGCAGCAGGACGGCGATGACGATCAGGAAGTAGAACACGCCGACGACCTTAGCGGGCCAGTCAGCGACTCCTGGCGCGCAGGCCGAGTTGGCGCAGCTCCAGCGCGGCCAGCGCGTCGACGGTGTCGTCGTCGCCGCGCCGCCACGCCTCGGCCACGTCCGGCGCTATCCGGGTCAGCCGGCCCAGCGGCTGGGTGGCCAACGCGCGCAGGGCGAGCAGGTCCCGCCCGGCCGGGCCGGAGGCCAGTTGTGCGGCCGAGGAGGCCCTGCGCATCCAGCGGACCCGCAGCGGCAGCCAACCGAACAGCACCAGGCCGAGTGGGAAGATCAGCACCGCGATGGCGAGCGCGAGGGCGAGCTGGTCGACCAGGTGCTGCTGGTCGCGGCCAGCGTCGGCGAGGGACCGGGCGGCGTCGGCGGCCCGCTGGAAGGGCGCGGTCAGCTCGTCGCCGACCAGCGGCACCCGGCCGACCTTGCCGCCGGCCTCGCCCAAATTGTCGGCGAGCCCGCTGCCGGCGCCCTCCAACTTCTGTCCGGGTACGGCGAGCTTCTGCACCAGGTCGTGCAGCCAGAGCGCGCCGCGGATCGCGACGTACACCCACGCGACGACGAGCAGGTCGGTGAACAACTGGCGGGCGGCGGTCGGAAAGCGATCGGCGTAGATCTTCACGCCGGACAGCGTGCCACGAACGGCCCGGCCCGGCACCCGTCGGATCAACCGCCGGGACGGCCACGACCCGAGCGGCCCCGACGCGGCCGGGGCGACGCTGTCAGTGCACGCAGGTCGGGCAGGTGCCGAAGATCTCCAGAGTGTGGCTGACGTCGGCGTACCCGTGCTGAGCCGCGACCCGGTCGGCCCAGCTCTCCACGGCCGGGCCGGCCACCTCGACGGTGCTCCCACAGGCCCGGCAGACCAGGTGGTGGTGGTGCCCCTCGCTGCAACGGCGGTAGAGATGCTCGCCGCCCGGTGGACGCATCACGTCGATCTCACCCGCGTCGGCCAGCCCCTGCAGGGTGCGGTAGACCGTCGTCAGGCCGACCCGCTCGCCGCGCTGCCGGAGCATCGCGTGCAGATCCTGGGCACTGTGGAAGCCCTCCATCTCGCCCAGCAGGGCGCTCACCGCCGAACGCTGCCGGGTGTTGCGCACCGCTGTGCTGCTCTCGCTCATGATCCCTCCCCGGCGTGGCTGACCGCGTCCGCCACGATGTGCGCCACGTGCTCGTCGACCAGGCTGTACGCGATCTCCCGACCTCGGCGGGAACCCCGCACCACGCCCGCGCCGCGAAGCACGCGCAGGTGCTGGGAGACCAGCGGTTGGGCGGCGCCGAGCTTCTCCACCAGCTCGTGCACGCACCGCTCGCCGTCGGCGAGCTCGCTGACGATGGCCAGCCGGATGGGCGCCGACAGGGCGCGGAGCAACTCGCTGGCCCCATCGAACCCCTCGTAGCCTGTTGCGCTGGTCATCCTGCAACGGTAACCAATATCGCGGACATTCCGCTGATCCGGCTCAGCGGAGCACGACCTCGTGCGGTTCCGGGGCCAGCGCGGCGGTCGGGGTCGCCCGGCGGCGCACCGCCCGCCAGACCCCGCCGGCCACGGCCACCACCAGGAAGGAGGCGATCGCCACCAGCACCACCGAGGCGCCCGGCGCGGTGTCCGCCGTCGCCGCCACCCAGACGCCGGAGCCGGCGGCGAAGAACCCGAGCGCCATGGCGGCGGTCATCGTGCTGCGGAAGCCCCGGGTGACCTGCTGGGCGGTGGCCACCGGAACCACCATCAGCGCGCTGATCAGCAGCACCCCGACGGCCCGCATCGCGATGGTCACGGTGATCGCGGTGGTGACCGCGATCAGCAGGTTGAGGGTGCGCACCGGCAGGCCGGAGACCCGGGCGTACTCCTCGTCGTGACTGACCGCGAAGAGCGCCGGCCGCAACGCGATCATGGTGACGAGGATCGCCGCGCCGAGCACCCCGATAGTGGTCAGGTCGGCGGACGAGATGGTGGTCAGCGACCCGAACAGGTAGGCGTTGAGGTTGGCGCTGGTGGCATCGGAGAGGCCGACCAGCAGCACACCGCCGGCGATGCCGCCGTAGAAGAGCAGGGCCAGGGCCAGATCGCCGGAGGTACGCCCGCGAGCGCGGACCAGCTCGATGGCGATCGCGCCGACGGTGGCGACGATCACCGCCACCAGCACCGGCGAGCGGTTGAGCAGCAGGCCCGCGCCGACGCCGGTCAACGCCACGTGCCCGATGCCGTCGCCGATCAGCGTGAGCCGGCGCTGCACCAGGTAGATGCCGAGCGCCGGTGCGGCCAGGCCGATCACCAGGGCGGCGATCAGGGCGCGCTGCATGTACGGGTACTGGAAGAGTTCCATGGTCAGTTGCTCCACAGCCCGGCGGGCTCGTCGGGACCGTGCGGGTGCACGTGGTCGTGGTCGGGCTCCGCGTGATGGCCGGCCGGATCCGGCACGGCGCCGTCGTGACAGATCCCGCCCTGGTGGACGACGACAGCCCGGCTGATCACCGGTCGCAGCGGGCCCAACTCGTGGGCCACCAGCAGCACCGTGCCGCCGTCGGCCACGAAGCCGCGCAGCGCGGCGGCGAACGCCTCCTGGCTGGCCGCGTCCACCCCGGCGGTGGGCTCGTCGAGGACCAGCAGCTCCGGTTGGCCGGCCAGCGCGCGGGCGATCAGGGTGCGCTGCTGCTGGCCGCCGGAGAGGGTGGACACCGGGTCGGCGGCCCGGTCGGCGAGCCCGACCGCGTGCAGCGCGGCGTCGACGGCGGCCCGGTCGGTCGCACCCGGCGGCCGGAGGATCCCCCGGCGGGCCAGCCGGCCCGAGGCCACCACCTCGCGGACGGTGGCCGGCACGCCGCCGCCCGCGCCCAGCCGCTGCGGGACGTACCCGATGCGTTCCCACTGCCGGAAGCGGCGCAACGGCCGGTCGAAGAGGGTGATCGAGCCGGCGCTGAGCGGCACCAGCCCGAGCACGGCGCGGATCAGCGTGGACTTGCCGGAGCCGTTGGCCCCGAGCACCGCGACCACCTCCCCGGCGGTCACGGTGAGCGAGACGTCCCGGAGCACGGGGCGGCCGTCGTAGCCGACCACCCCGTGCTCGACGGTGATGACGGGTGCGCTCACGAGCAGCTCAACGCCGTCCGCAGGGTCTGCAGGTTGGTACGCATCACCGAAAGGTAGTCCGCGCCGCTGCCGGCGGCGAGCCCTTCGATCGGGTCCAGCACGGCGGTCTTCGCGCCGACCTGACCAGCGATGGTCTCGGCGACCTTCGGGCTGACCAGCGTCTCGAAGAAGATCGTGGTGGCCTGGTGCTCCTTCGCCTCCTCGATCACCTGCGCGAGCCGCTGCGGCGAGGGCTCGACGTCCGGGGTCAGCCCGGTGATGCCGACCTGGTCGAGCTTGTACCGGTCGGCCAGGTAGCCGAACGCGGTGTGGCTGGTCACGATCTCCCGCCGCTGGCAGGTCTGCAATCCCTGGTTGAACTCGCCGTCCAGGGCCGTCAGGTCGGCGCGCAGCGTCGCGGAGCGGGCGGTGTAGTCGGCGGCGTGGCCCGGGTCGGCCTTGCCGAGCCGCTGGGCGAACTGGTCGCCGATGCCGGCGAGCCGGGTCGGGTCGAGCCAGACGTGCGGGTCCTTGCCGCCGCCGTGCTCCTCCTCGCCGTGCTCCTCCTCGCCCTCGTGGTTGTGCCCCCCGGCGGTCGCGTCCAGCAGCGGCTGCACGCTGGTCACGTCGAACGCCCGGTCGCCACCGCTCTGCGCGATGGCGTCGTCCACCGCCAGCTGGAAACCCTTCAGGTAGACGATCAGCTCCGCCTCACTCACCTGGCCGACCTGGCTCGGGCTGAGCTCCAGGTCGTGCGGCTCGGCGCCGGGCTTGGCGAGGTTGGTGACCCGGACCGCGTCGCCGCCGATCCGCTCGGCCAGGAACTGGAGTGGGTAGAACGCGGCCACCACGTCGACCCGTTGGGGATCGGCGCCGGCGGCACCGCCGGTGGAACAGCCGGCCCCGGCGCTCAGGGCGAGCACAGCGGTGGCGGCGGCCAGGACACGGGACGTGGTGCGGTTGGTCATGCCGCCAACTGTCCGTCGTAACGATAATGATTGTCAAAAACGCATGAGTGCATGTCAGAGCAGCTTCGCCAGACCCACCGTGACCAGCAGGGTCAGCATCAGCAGCCGGATCAGCCGCGTCTGCGGGGCCTGAACCGGCCAGGTGGTGACCATCAGGGCGATCAGGCCCGCGGCGAGCGCGAGCGTCAGCAGCCCGCCGATCACGCCGGGGGTGAAGAACGCGACCAGCACCACCACCAGGGTGAGCAGGAACACCGACGTCGGGTTCGCCCCGGCCAACCGGGCGAGCAGAGGGCGCTGCGTACGCTGCATCCCACAGACTCTACGAGGAGGAACCCCCGGTGCTGGTGACCAACCGGTTCGTGGTCGACGTCGATGTCGCCGACGACTTCACCGAACGGGCGCACGCCGCCCTCTCCGCGCTGGCCGCCCGGCCCGGCTACCTGCGCGGTCAACTGGTCCGGGCGCTGGACGACCCCCGGTACTGGTCCCTGGTCACCGAGTGGGAGTCGGTCGGCACCTACCGGCGGGCGCTGGGTGCCTTCGAGGTCAAGGTGAGCGCCGTGCCGTTACTCGCCGAGTCCGTTGACGAGCCGTCCGCGTACGAGGCGCTGGCCAGTGCGGCGCCCGGTGGGGCCGTGGTCATAGCCGAGAGTGATCGGGCTGCTGGTCCTTACCGCTGAGCCGTCTGGCACTACCCTGCTCCTATGACCGCACCCGCCCCGCCACCCGGTCCCGGGGTAGCTCCGCCGTTCGCCGCGCCGCCCACCGAGGGCCGCCGGACCCGGCTCTGGATCGGCCTCGGCGTCGGCGCGCTCGCCGTGCTGCTCTGCTGCGGCGGGGGTGGCGCGGCCGTGGTCGGCCTGGCCGTCAGCGGTGTGCAGGCGATCCGCGAACAGGGCCGCACCGTGACCGGCGACTACTACCAGGCGCTGGTCGAGCGGAACTACGGGCGGGCCTACGACCAGCTCTGCGACGACGCGCAGCGGCGCGAGTCCCGCCCCGAGTTCGAGCGGCGGGCGGCCGCCGAGCCGCAGGTCGCCGCGTTCCGGGTGGGTGAGGTGGACACCACCAACCTGACCGTTCCGGTGGACGTGACGCTCGACGGCGGCGACCGGGAACAGCAGCAGGTGAGCCTGGGCCAGGACGGTCAGACCGGCGGCATGGAGGTCTGCGGGGTGAGCTGACCTGCCCCCGGTATTCTCCTGGGCTCGGGGCGACGGTGGTCGTACCGTTGTCCCGAACCGACCGTTCCATCCACATCTCGCCCCCGCCGACCGCCAGCCGGCGTAGGAGGAAACATGCCAGCCGACCGTATCGACGCCGTCGTCAGCCTCGCCAAGCGCCGAGGCTTCGTCTTCCCCTCCAGCGAGATCTACGGAGGCACCCGATCGGCGTGGGACTACGGTCCGCTCGGCGTGGAGCTGAAGGAGAACGTCCGCCGACAGTGGTGGAAGACCATGGTCCAGCAGCGCGACGACGTGGTCGGCCTCGACTCCGCGGTGATCCTGGCGCGCAAGGTGTGGGAGGCGTCCGGCCACATCGCCGAGTTCGTCGACCCGCTCACCGAGTGCCAGTTCTGCCACAAGCGGTTCCGGGCTGACCACCTCGAGGAGGCGTACGCCGAGAAGCACGGCAAGCCGCTGACCTCGCTCGCCGAGCTGAACTGCCCCAACTGCGGCAACAAGGGCACCTTCACCGAGCCGAAGATGTTCAACGGCCTGATGAAGACCTACCTGGGCCCGGTGGAGAGCGACGAGGGGCTGCACTACCTGCGCCCGGAGACCGCCCAGGGCATCTTCGTCAACTACAAGAACGTCGAGACGGTCGCCCGCAAGAAGCCGCCGTTCGGCATCGCGCAGACCGGCAAGTCGTTCCGCAACGAGATCACCCCGGGCAACTTCATCTTCCGGACCCGCGAGTTCGAGCAGATGGAGATGGAGTTCTTCGTCGAGCCGGGCACCGACGAGCAGTGGCACGAGTACTGGCTCCAGGAGCGCTGGAACTGGTACCTCGACCTGGGCCTGTCGGCCGACAACCTGCGCCTGTACGAGCACCCCAAGGAGAAGCTCTCCCACTACTCGAAGCGGACGGTGGATATTGAGTACCGCTTCCAGTTCGGCGGCACCGAGTTCGCCGAGCTGGAGGGCGTGGCCAACCGCACCGACTTCGACCTCTCCACGCACAGCAAGCACTCCGGCGTCGACCTGTCCTACTTCGATCAGACCAAGAGCGAGCGCTGGATGCCGTACGTCATCGAGCCGGCCGCTGGTCTGACCCGCGCGGTGCTCGCCTTCCTGCTGGAGGCGTACGACGAGGACGAGGCGCCGAACACCAAGGGCGGCGTGGACAAGCGCACCGTGATGCGGTTCGACCCACGGCTGGCCCCGGTCAAGGTGGCGGTGCTGCCGCTGTCCCGCAACGAGGCGCTGTCGCCGAAGGCGAAGGATCTCGCCGCGCTGCTGCGCAAGCGCTGGGTGGTGGAGTTCGACGACTCGCAGGCGATCGGCCGCCGGTACCGCCGGCAGGACGAGATCGGCACGCCGTTCTGTGTGACGGTGGACTTCGACACCCTGGACGACAACGCCGTGACGGTCCGCAACCGGGACACCATGGCCCAGGAGCGGATCTCCCTGGACCAGGTCGAGCGTTACCTGATCGAGCGCCTCCCCGGCTGCTGAGACGGTGGTTACGGGGCCTCGGCCGACGCGGAAAGCGCCGGCCGGGGCCCCGTACACTTGTCCGGTGACCGCCTCGACCGTCCCTGCGCTGCGCCCGTTGACTCTCGGGCGGTACCAGGTGTGGCCGCCGGTGGTGCTCGCGCCGATGGCCGGGATCACCAACGTCGGATTCCGCCGGCTCTGCCGGGAGCAGGGCGGCGGCATCTACGTCTGCGAGATGATCACCACCCGGGCGCTGGTCGAGCGGAACCCGAAGACGCTGCACATGATCGCGTTCGGCGCGGACGAGCAGCCGCGAAGCCTCCAGCTCTACGGCACCGATCCGGAGATCACCGCCGCCGCCGTGCGGATCGTGGTCGAGCGCAATCTGGCCGATCACATCGACCTCAACTTCGGCTGTCCGGTGCCCAAGGTGACCCGCCGGGGTGGCGGCGCGGCGCTCCCGTGGCGGCGCCGGCTCTTCGCCCGGCTGGTGAAGGCCGCGGTGGACGCCGCGACACCGGCCGGCGTGCCGGTCACCGTGAAGATGCGCAAGGGCATCGACGACGACCATCTGACGTACGTCGAGGCTGGGCTCGCCGCGCAGGACGCCGGGGTGGCCGCGGTCGCCCTGCACGGCCGGACGGCCGGGCAGCGCTACTCGGGCACCGCCGACTGGGACGCGATAGCCACCCTCAAGCAGGCCCTGGACGTGCCGGTGCTCGGCAACGGCGACATCTGGGAGGCCGACGACGCTCTGCGGATGGTCGCCCACACCGGGGTCGACGGCGTGGTGGTCGGGCGCGGATGCCTGGGCCGCCCGTGGCTCTTCGCTGACCTGGAGGCCGCCTTCAACGGCCGGCCGGAGCGGCGGCTGCCCACCCTCGGCGAGGTGGCGGTGACCATGCGCCGGCACGCCGAGCTGCTGGTCGACCAGTTCGTCGCGGGCGCGCGCAACCCAGCCCGGGGCGAGCGGGACGGCTGCACCGACTTCCGCAAGCACGTCGCCTGGTACCTCAAGGGTTTTCCGGTCGGCGGCGAGCTGCGCCGCTCGCTGGCGATGATCGAGAGCCTGGCTCAGCTCGACGATCTGCTCGGCAAGCTCGACCCGGCGGAGCCGTTCCCGGTGGCAGCCCTGGGCCAGCCGCGCGGGCGGACGAACTCCCCGGGCAAGGTCTTCCTGCCGGACGGCTGGCTGGCCAGCCGGGACGACGACGTCGTACCCGAGGGCGCGGAGATGGACGACTCCGGCGGCTGACCCGAACGACGACGAAGGGCCGGACCCCTACCGGGGTCCGGCCCTTCGTTGTTGGTTGCGGGGTGTCAGCTGGTGGCGTAGCCGCGGGTGGCGATCCAGTCGGCGAGGTGCTCGACGGTGACCTCGTAGGAGGCCTGGTTCGGGTCGGCGGAGTCGGCG
>NZ_JBEXIK010000019.1:0-128136 GCF_040608515.1 Micromonospora sp. NPDC005173 | reverse complement strand
CGGCTTCCGCCGCTCGGACGCCCGCTGGGACATCCTCGGCCAGCAGGTCTTCTTCGCCCAGCGGGACAACAACGCCGGCCCGCTCACCACCGGTGACGCCCGCCGACACACATGTGCCCGACCCGCCGCCGCCCGGTGCGCCCAGCGGGTCGCGCCGTTCCGCCGGGGGTGCCGCCCGCCGGCAGCGGGTTCCGCCAAAATGCTCCCGGGCCAGGTGGCGGGTCCGCCGCACATCGGTGGGGTGCGATCCGGCAGGATCGACGGTGACCGGACACATCACCCAGCACGGCAGGAGATCCCCGCATGAACCAGGCAGCAGGCGCCCGATCCGGCAAGCCCGAGGTGGGTCCGATCGAGGGTGCGCCGCCGGCCGACCTCGTGATCGAGGACATCACCGTGGGCGAGGGCCCGCAGGCCGAGCCGGGCCAACTGGCCAGCGTGCACTACGTGGGCGTGTCGCACTCCACCGGCGGCGAGTTCGACTCGTCCTGGAACCGGGGTGAGGCGTTCGAGTTCCCGCTCGGCGGCGGCCAGGTCATCGCCGGCTGGGACCAGGGCGTGATCGGCATGCGCGTCGGCGGCCGGCGCCGCCTCACCATCCCGCCGCACCTGGGGTACGGCGACCGCGGCGCGGCCGGCGTCATCAAGCCGGGCGAGACGCTGATCTTCGTCGTCGACCTGCTCGACGTGCGCTGACGGAACGTGGGGGTCGCCGGCCCACGCCGGCGGCCCCGCTCGGCCCGTCCACCAGGGCCTGAGGAAGGCCGGGTGGCCACGGCCCGGATTGCGGTCCGGTGCCACGGACCCGTGGGGCGGGCGGCCGCGCGGTGCCCTGGCCCGGCGGCGATGGTCAGGCGGCCAGCACCAGGGTCGAGGCCGGGGGCATCCGGCGTCGCTCGGCCTCGACAACCCGGGCCGGCTCCAACACCGGCATCACCCGGTGCAGACCGGTGGCGCGCAGCACCCGGGCCACCACCGGGGTCGGATCGACCAGGACCAGCTCGCCGCCACGCGCCCGGACGCGCAGGTGCGCGGCGAGCAGGGTGCGCACCCCGGCGGCGGAGAGCAGCCGCAACTCGGACATCTCCAGCCGGAGCACCGGACGGGCCGGCGCAGACCAGAGCGCGGACCGGAACGCGGCCACCGTGGCGATGTCGACCTCGCCGGCCACCCGCACCTGGACCACCTGGTCACCCACGCTGACCTGCACGTCCAACCGGTCGCTGTGCTCTCCCATACCGACGAATCTAGCCCCCACCACCGACAGTTTCGCCCCTCCACCGAGTGATTCCGGGTACGCCCAGGGTCATCCCCGGAGGGCACCCGCATCCCCCTAAGGGCGGAGGCCAGGGTGCCCCCTTGGTCCCGCTGGCCTGCGGGGGACGCACGGCTGCCGGCACCCCACGCCACCCGGCGGGCGCGCCGGTCAACGGGAGTCCGAGGCGTGCTCGGCGACGGCCGGCGCGCCGCGCCGCGGCGGTGCTCCCGGTCGGCCGGGCATCGGCGGTGGAGAATGGGACGATGCTGATCCCCCGGCCCCGGCCGCCCCGGCTCATCCGGCCCGTCCGCGAGCCGGCCACCGTCCCTCCCCCGCTCACCGGAGCGTGGGCCGCCATCGACCGCCGGCTCGACCAGGTCGACCTGCTGCCGTTGCCCGACGGCGCCGTCGGTCCGGAGGACGTACTGGTCGACCCGACCGGACGGGTGATCAGCGGCGACGAGGATGGCCGGCTCTGGTGGTGGCCGGCCGACGCGTGGGCCGGCACCCGACCCCGGCTGCTGGCGGAGACCGGCGGCCGACCGCTCGGCATCGAGTTGGACCCGTCCGGTGAGGCGCTGGTGGTCTGCGACGCGTACCGCGGGTTGCTGCGGGTCACACCGGACGGCGCCGTACACGAGCTGACCGGGACGGCACCGCCGGTGCACCTGGCCAACAACGCGACGGTGGCCCGTGACGGCACCATCTACTTCACCGACTCCTCCGATCGGTTTCCTGTCTCGCACTGGAAGCGGGACCTGCTGGAGCACCGCCCGAACGGCCGGGTGCTGGCCCACCACCCGGGCAGCGGGCGCACCGAGGTGGTGGCCGACGGGCTGTACTTCCCCAACGGGATCGCGCTGACCCCGGACGAGTCGGCGCTGATGCTGGTGGAGACCACCACCCACCGGCTGCTCCGCGTCGAGCTGGGCGGCGGGGTGCGAGTGCTCGCCGACCTGCCCGCCTATCCGGACAATCTCTCCGCGGTGGGTGACGGGACGTACTGGATCGCGCTACCCAGCCCGCGGGTCCCGATCGCCGAGCGGCTCCTGCCGCACCCTCGTCTGCGCCAGATCGCCGCGTTGCTGCCCGACGCGCTGCAGCCACAACCGAAGCGCTACGGGCTGGTCGCGCTGGTCGACGGCGCGGGCGTGATCCTCCGTACGCTGCACGGCCCGGCCGGGCACTACTGGATGATCACCGGGGTACGCCAGCACGGCGACCAGCTCTGGTTGGGCAGCCTGATCGGGCCCGGGGTGGCCCGGGTACCGCTGGACTGAGCGCCCGCCGAAAGCCGGCCGGGGCCGACCCGCCGAGTCGGCGGGCCGGCCCCGGAGGCCGTCTGTGGTGTCTCAGCGACCGCTGACCGAGGGCGCCGGTGCGGGCGACCCGCCGGCCACCGCGCCCGGGTGCGCCGGGGCGACCGGTGCGGGCCGCAGCCCGGCCGGCACCGGCAGGGCGCTGCCCCGGATGAACTCGTCCCAGCTCACGTTCCACGCCGTCCAGCCGTTGCCGGCCTGCAACTCCACCTCGGTGCCCTTCACGGTGACCAGGTCGCCGACCTGGGTCACACCCATCAACCAGTCCGCCGCGGTGGCGGCGACGTTCGTGCACCCGTGCGAGACGTTGGTGCTGCCCTGGTCGCCCTCCGACCAGGGGGCCGAGTGGATGAACTCGCCACCCCAGGTGAGTCGCTGGGCGTCGTCGACGTCGACCACGTAGCCTCCGTCCGGCTCACCGCGGGTGTCGAACGTGGTCCGCTCGTGCTTCTCCATGATCACCATCTTGCCGCTGGAGGTCGGCGTGCTCGGCTTGCCCAGGCTGACCGGGATCCGGCGGACCTGCTTCCCGTCGCGCAGCACGGTCATCTGCTTGGTGTCGTTGTCGATCTCCAGCGCGACCTGTTTCCCGATCTTGGAGGTCGCGGTCCGCTCGGCGTCGCCGATCTTGTCCTTGCCGATCGGCAGTCCCTGCAGGCCGGCCCGGACGCTGATCGTGGTCCCCGGACGCCAGAAATCGGGTGCCCGGTAATAGACCTGGCTTCCGTCTTCCAGCCACGACCAGGCACCCGGCTGGGGCGGGTTCGTCTTTACGAACAACCGACGCTGGACGTCCGCCCTGGCCTCTTTCGGAATTCCCGGGTCAAACGCCACGGTTACCGGCATCGCGGTGCCGTACGTCCGGTTGCCGACGAAATAGAGGGTGCTGGTGATCTGCGGTTTGGTGGATTTGGCCATGGTGGTGAATGTCGACGTGCGGGTCGTCGTGGCACCCGAGTCGCCGGTCGCGGTCACCTCGGCGGTGTAGGTCCGCTTCGGTTGCAACGGCGTGCTCGGCACCCAGCCCGAGCCGTCCTCCCGCGGCTCCGCCTTGACCTGCTTGCCCTTGTCGTCCGTGAGCTTGACGCCGGTGACCCGCCCGCCCTTGACCGCAGTGCCCACCTCGGCGCTGACCGGCACCTCGCGGGCCTTGTCCCCCGGCGTCACGGTGAGTTCCGGCGGGGCGGCGTGCCCCTTGCCCGACGGGTCCCGGTCGGCGGTGCACCCGCCGACAGCCAGCGGTACGGCTGCGATGGTTACCGCCAACAGCGTCAATCGCCGCCTCAACGTCATGTTCAGTCCCCCCGTTTTCGGCTTCCCTCTGCCACATTCTCGCCGCCGCGACTGGCGTGCCCATGCCATTCGGAAATAATCGGCGTCGCATTTATCGGCGCATTTTCCGCAGCAATGCGCTGCTTGTCGAAACAAAGACACGACAGGTCCCCCCTGCGCGCCGCGCACCGGTCCGACCGATCCCGGCCCACCCGCCCCACAACGTCCCGTCCGACCCTCACCACGACGGGCTTGCACTCTCTGCCGCAATTGCGCAGCCTTCGCCCCAGTGCGCCGGGCAGGAATCGGCGCGGTCTCGGCTCGGAGGGTGGTCCGGCGCGGAGCGGCTTGCCCACGGGGAGCGAGGGAGGCGAGGGCGGTGACGCAGCGCGAGGGCAGGCTTTTGTTGTCTGGAGCGAAACTTCTGCTGATCGGGACGAAGCTTTGCCTTCGTCCGGAGGCAAGGGTAGGGTCGCGATTCAGATAGAAGGTTGCCCATTCGTCGATCAGCCTGCCGCCGACCTCTGCCGGGTCGCCGCGTTCCGCTCCTGATGGGTCCGGGCCGCACCCGCGCGCCGTCCGTCACGTCCCCGCCGGATCCCTGATCCGGCCGGTTCGGCGCGCCCGGAGGCGGCAGCCGGTCGACCGCCGCCGACGGCGTGCCAGCCGTCAGGAAGGGACCACCACCATGGATCAACAGACAACCCAGGCGGAGCCGTTACCGGTCTCCGGGCCGGTCAGCCGGCGCGGTGTGCTCCGCGCCGCGACCGTCTCCGCCGCAGCCCTCGGCACCGCCGGCCTGCTCGCCGGCCCGGCCACCGCCGCGTCGGCCGGGCACTCCCACGGCCGACGCCGGGTGCCGGTGGACCAGATCAGCATCCAGCTCTACACGGTGCGCGACCAGCTCGCCGCCGACCTGCCCGGCACCCTGGCCGCGTTGCGCCGGATCGGCTACCGGCGGGTGGAGCACGCCGGCTTCGTCGGGCGTACCGCCGCGCAGTTCCGGGCCGCACTGGACGCGGCAGGGCTGCGGTCCACCTCCGGGCACACCGGCATCCCGCAACCGTTCGACGCCGGCGCCTGGGAACGCGCCCTCGCCGACGCGAAGGTGGTGGGCAGCAAGAAGATCGTCCACCCGTACTTTGGTCGAGACGCCAACGGGCAGCCGATCCGGGACCCGGCCGTCTACCGCGCCCTGGCCCGGGACCTGAACCAGGCCGGCCGGCTCGCCGAGCGCGCCGGGCTGGACTTCGGCTACCACAACCACCAACTGGAGTTCGTGCCACTGACCGACGGCTCCACCGGCTTCGAGATCCTCACCGGGCAGACCGACCCGCGGCTGGTCCACTTCGAACTCGACCTCTACTGGACCTGGCGCGGCGCACACGACCCGGTTGACGTGATCCGGGCCAACCGCGGCCGGATCCGCCAGGTGCACGTCAAGGACCTCGACGTCGAGGGCGGCTTCGCCGATCTCGGGGACGGCGTCATCGACTTCGGCCGGATCTTCGCCCACGAGCGGGAGGCTGGCATCGAGGAGTACATCGTGGAACGCGACGATGCGGGCACCCCGCCGCGCGCCCCCGCTGACGCCCTGGACACCGCCCGGGTCGGCTTCGACTATCTCGCCTCACTCCGGTACTGACCACTCCTCGGGGGACGACCTGATGAACAGGACCGCATTCGTGTCCGCCCTGCTGCTGGTGACGGCCGGCCTGGCCGCACCACCGACAGCCGCGACCGCCGCGCCCGCTCCGGCCGCCGCGCCGCCGGACAGCAGCTTCCAGAAGGTGACACTGAACGACTTCCCGGGCGAGCCGATGAGTCTCGCCGTCCTGCCCGACCTGCGGGTGCTGCACACCTCCCGCACCGGTGAGGTGCGCATCCACGACCCGCGCACCGGGCTGAACACCCTGGCCGCCGACATCCCGGTGTACGAGCACGACGAGGAAGGGCTGCAGGGGGTCGCCATCGACCCGGACTTCGCCAAGAACAAGTGGGTCTACCTCTACTACTCGCCGCCCCTGAACACCCCGGTGGACGACCCGGCCACCCCCGACGTCAACGAGGGGGACGCGCCGCTGGTTGGCACCGAGGCGGACTGGCAGCGGTTCCGGGGCGCGCTGCGGCTGTCCCGGTTCAAGCTGGACGGGATGCGGCTGAACCTCAGCACCGAGCAGCAGATCATCGACGTGCCCACCGATCGGGGCATCTGCTGCCACGTCGGCGGCCAGATCGACTTCGACGGCAAGGGCAACCTGTACCTGTCCACCGGCGACGACACGAACCCGTTCTTCTCCGACGGCTTCATTCCGATCGACGAGCGGGCCGACCGCAACCCGGCGTTCGACGCCCAGCGCACCTCCGCCAACACCAACGACCTGCGCGGCAAACTGCTGCGCATCCGGGTGAAGCCCGGCGGTGGCTACACGGTGCCGGCCGGCAACCTGTTCAAGCCGGGGACCGCGAAGACGCGCCCGGAGATCTACGCGATGGGGCTGCGCAACGCGTTCCGGTTCGCCGTCGACCGGCGTACCGACAACGTCTACCTGGCCGACTACTCCCCGGACGCCTCGTCGTCCAACCCCGCGCGGGGGCCGGCCGGGCACGGCCGGTGGATGCAGATCGACAAGCCGGCGAACTACGGCTGGCCGTACTGCGTGACGCCGACGATCGCCTACCGCGACTACGACTTCGCCACCGGCGAATCCGGGGCGAAGTTCAACTGCAAGCGCCCGGTCAACGACTCACCCCACAACACCGGCAAGCGGCAACTGCCGCCGGTCGAGCAGCCGGAGGTCTGGTACCCGTCCGCCGCCTCCGGGGAGTTCCCGCAACTGGGCACCGGTGGCATCGGGCCGATGGGCGGCCCGGCGTACGACTACGACGGGAACAGCACCTCCCGCACCCGGTGGCCGGCCTACTACGACGGGGTGCCGCTGTTCTACGAGTGGACCCGGGACTACATCAAGGAGTTCCGGCTCGACTCCGACGGCGACGTGAAGGACATCCGTCCGGTGGTGCCATCCCTGGTTGTGGACAACCCGATGGACATGGAGTTCGGGCCGGACGGCGCGCTCTACGTGCTGGAGTACGGCGACGGCTACTTCGCCGAGAACCCGGACGCCCAGCTGTCCCGGATCGACTTCGTCCGGGGCAACCGGACGCCGATCCCGAAGATCAGCGCGGACCCGACCGCCGGGCAGGCGCCGCTGACCGTCGCCTTCTCCAGCGCCGGCACCACCGACCCGGACGGTGACCCGCTGCGCTACGCGTGGGACTTCAACGCGGACGGTTCGGTGGACAGCACCGACCCGAACCCGACCTGGACCTTCCAGGAGAACGGTTCGTACACCCCCACGGTGAAGGTGACCGACCGCACCGGACGCTCCGCGGCGGCGACCCTGCCGCTGCTGGTCGGGCCGCGCGCGCCGATCGTCGAGTTCGTCACCCCGGTGGCCGGGCAGCCCTTCCAGTTCGGGCAGACGGTCGCGTACCAGGTGAAGGTCACCGACGACCTGCCGGTGGACTGCTCCCGGGTGAAGGTCACCTACGTGCTCGGCCACGACGAGCACGGGCACCCGCTCTCCTCGGCGACCGGGTGCGCCGGGACCATCGCCACCTTCGTGGACGGCGGGCACGGCGGGGCGGACAACCTCACCGCGGTCTTCGTCGCGGAGTACACCGACGCGCCGACCGAGCCCGGTGTGCCGCCGCACACCGGCACGGCGACCGTCGTGCTGGATCCTGACCCGGTGGCTGGCCTGGCCGGCTGACCGCCCGTCGGCGGCGGCGGCCCGCTCGGGTCGCCGCCGCCGACGCGCCAGGGCTCAACTCCAGTCGTGCTTGTCGTGGTTACCACTCCAACGCCCACCGACCGGTGGGGTGTCGAGCCGCATCCCGCCAGCGCCGTTGCCGGCCAGGTCGTTGTCCTCCACCCGGCAGGCCACGCAGCTACCCCTCCCGGTGATCCACAACCCGTGGGTCTGGGTCTGGTCGTCGTGGTTGTCCCAGATCCGGTTGCCACGCACCGAGGCAGAGTCGAAGTGCGCGTTGATGGCGATGCCAGCCCGGGTCACCGGCGCGGCAACCAACTCGTACGGGGTGCCCGGCTTCGGCGTGTCACCGCTCCACCCGCTGAACGCTCCGGGGCGTACCGGGGCGAGGGTCACCTCGGTGTCGTTGTTCGCCGCCACCACCGCGACCCGCTTACCAACCCGCAGCACCTTGCCGCGGTGACCGTCGTGTGGCCAGTGGGCAGCCCGGTCCACCATCGACCGCTCGCTGTAGCGAACGCTCTCCCCGCCACCGGTGGCGGCCTCGCCGCACTGCCGTCCGTTGTTGCGCAGCCGGTTGTTGAGCAGCACCGCGTCGGTCATCGGGCGGTCCACCCGGATGGCATCGAGGCCGTTGCCCCAGAACTCGTTGCTCTCGATCACCACGTCCATCGCCGGGCCCTGGTAGCCGTGCCCCAGGTCGTGCCCGTGGTAGCCGTGCCGACCGTTACCGCTGATCCGGTTACCCCGGATGGTGTACGGCCCGGGGGTGTTGCCCATGCTGATCCCGTCGCAGCCGTTGCCGTCGATGACACAGTCGGTCAGCACCCCGCCCCGCCCGGCGACGCCGGCGGTGCCCTCGGCGGAGATGTCGAAGCCGGCCTCCAGGTTGCCGGTCATCGTGCAGGCCGAGACGATCAGCCCATCGGCACCCCAGTCGGAGATGCCGAACCGGTTGCCCTCGCTGTGACAGCCGATGATCCGGTAGCCCCGCGGCGGCGACCAGTAGTCCTTCTGCAACTCCAGGAAGATCCCGTTGGTGCCGTTTGCCATGGTGGTGCAGTTGGCGATGGTCAGCCGTTCCACCGCGCCCCAACCGCCGATGCCCACCCCGATCCCGGCGCCGCCCATCTGCTCGCCGTTGTCCAGCCGGCCACAACCGACCACCACGACGCCGTCGATCAGGCTGTCCTGGAGGAAGTCGCAGCCGAGCCCGGTCGCGGCCGTGTGGTGGATGTAGAGGTTGCGGAAGACGCCGCGCACCACGTACTGGAGGCCGAGGCCCTTGGCGAGGTAGTTGTACTCCGCCATCGCCACCCCGGACCCGTCGATCTCGAAGTCGGCGAAGGTGCAGTCGGCGATGTGCCGGTCCCGGTCGGCGCCGTGCTGCACGGTGGTCCAGAACGCCAGCGGGGTCGGGTCGGTGCGGTTCCCGACGTTGCTGAGCAGGAATCGGGTAGCGGCGGGGCCGGCACCGATCAGCGAGACGCCGCTGCGCCACACCGTGCCGGCGTCCCGGATCGAGTAGATGCCCGGCGGGCAGTAGATCACTCGGGCCCGCCCGTCGGCGGCGTAGCCGTCGCCGAGCCGGTCCACCAGGGCGGCGAGCGCTGGCTGGTCGTTCGTCACCCCGTCGCCGCAGAGTCCGTAGTCGCGGGCGTCGCAGTAGAACGGCGCGCCGGCGACGGCCGGCTGACGGGCCCGTACGGCGACGGGCGAAACGTGCTGCACCGGGCGCTCCTCTCAGCGGGAGGGTGGCCTTCCGGTGCGCCGGTTTCCCGGCGGCGACGGCAGGAAACGTCCGCCGGACCTCCGAGGTGCGTCGACCCCGGCGCCGCGTGCGGCGCCGGGGTCGAGGATGCGGTGGTCAGACGTTGGCGATCAGCAGCGCCGGCCGTTCCACGCAGTCGGCGACGTGCCGCAGGAAGCCACCGGCCACCCCGCCGTCGCAGACCCGATGGTCGAAGGTCAGGCTGAGCTGGGTCACCTTGCGGACGGCGAGCTGCCCGTCGACCACCCACGGCTTGTCCACGATCCGCCCCACCCCGAGCAGCGCCGCCTCCGGGTGGTTGATGATCGGCGTGGAGCCGTCGACGCCGAACACGCCGTAGTTGTTCAGGGTGAAGGTGCCACCGGTCAGTCGGGCCGGCGCCAGGGTGCCCGCCCGCGCCGCCGTGGTGGTGGCCGCCAGTTCGGCGGCGAGCTCGGCGGTGGTGAGCCGCTGGGCGTCGCGCAGCACCGGCACCAGCAGGCCCCGGTCGGTCTGCGCGGCGATGCCCAGGTGCACCCCGGCGGACTGGACGATCCGCTGGGCCTCGGTGTCGACCCGGGCGTTGAGCTGCGGGAACCTGCGCAGCCCGCTGAGGCAGATCCGGGCCAGCAGGGCCAGGATGCTCACCGGCGCGTCCGGCGTCGCCGCGTTGATCGCGGCCCTGGTCTCCAGCAGCCCGGTGGCGTCCACGTCGACCCAGATGGTCACCTCGGGGATCTCCCGCCGGCTGCGGGAGAGCTTGTCGGCGATCACCTTGCGCACGCCGGTGAGCGGCACGATCACGTCGCCGTCCCCGCCTGGGGTCAGCGCGACGTGCGGGTCCGGCACGGCGGCGAGCCGGGCGGCGGGCACGGCCTGGGTCGCCTCCACGTCGGCGCGACGGATGACTCCGCCGGGCCCGGTGCCGCGCACCGTGCTCAGGTCGACGCCGCGCTCCCGGGCCAGCCGCCGGACGATCGGCGAGATGACCAGGACGGCCGGCGCGGTGGTGCCGGCCGGGGCACCGCTGGCGGCCCGGTCGGTACCGCCCGCCGGGCTGCTCGCGACGGCCGGGCCGGCCACGCCGGCCGACGCGGCCTCGGTGGGCTCGGGGGCCAGCGCCAGCCGGGGCCGACGCCGGCGCCGGGTCGCCCCGCCGTGCCCGGTGCCGTACCCGATCAGCACGTTGCCCGAGCCGGCCCGCTCCTCCTCGCGGTAGGTGGCGTGCCCTGCCGGCTCGTCGCCGCCGTCCAGCGGCGCGATCGTGATCAACGGCTGGCCTACCGGGCGGACCTCACCCGCCGCGCCGTGCAGGGTGACCACCCGGCCGGCGTACGGGCAGGGCACGTCGACGACCGCCTTGGCGGTCTCCACCTCGACCACGCTCTGGTCGACTGTCACGACGTCGCCCACGGCGACCCGCCACTCGACGATCTCGGCCTCGCTCAGCCCTTCGCCCAGGTCGGGCAGGAGGAAGACCTGCGTCCGCTCGACCGTGGTCATGCCGCGCTGCCCTGCACCGACCAGCGCGGGTCCGGCTGGTCGTCCCACTGCAACCGGGCCACCGCGTCGAGCACCCGATCCACTCCGGGCAGGTGGGTGTGCTCCAGCATCGGCGCCGGGTACGGGATGTCCAGCCCGGCCACCCGCAGCACCGGCGCGTGCAGCGCGTGGAAGCAGCGCTCCTGCACCCGGGCGGCGATCTCCGCCCCGACGCCGGCGAAGCCGGGTGCCTCCTGGATGACCACGCACCGGCCCGTGCGCCGGACCGAGGCGGTGATGGTGGCGTCGTCGAACGGCACGATGGTGCGGACGTCCACCACCTCCAGGTCCCAGCCCTCCTCCCGGGCGGCCTCGGCGGCCTCCAGCGCGACCGGCACGGCCGGCCCGTACGCCACCAGGGTGGCGTCGCGCCCGGCACGACGGACGACGGCCCGGCCGAACGGCTCGGTACGCGCTGGCAGCTCGGCCTCGGCGCTGGCGAAGTAGAGCTTCTTGGGCTCCATGAAGACCACCGGGTCGGGGTCGTCGATCGCCTCCCGCAGCAGCGAGTACGCGTCGTCTACGGTGGCCGGGGTGACCACCTTCAGCCCGGGGGTGTGCGCGTAGTACGCCTCGGACGAGTCGCAGTGGTGCTCCACCCCGCCGATCCCGCCGGCGTACGGCACCCGGATGACGATCGGCACGCTCAGCGCGCCCCGGGTCCGGTTGCGCAGCTTCGCCACGTGCGAGGCGATCTGCTCGAACGCCGGGTACGCGAACGCGTCGAACTGCATCTCGACCACCGGCCGCAGCCCGGACATGGCCAGGCCGACGGCGAAACCGACGATGCCGGCCTCGGCGAGGGGGGTGTCGAAGCACCGCTTCTCCCCGAACCGCGCCTGCAGCCCGTCGGTGATCCGGAAGACGCCACCGAGCTGGCCGACGTCCTCGCCGAAGACGACCACCCGGTCGTCGGCGGCGAGCGCGTCGGCGAGCGCGGCGTTGAGCGCCTTCGCCATGGTGGTGGCCATCAGGCGTCACCCTCCTCGTCGCGGGCGGCGGCCAGCTCGGCGCGGACCTGTTCGCGCTGCTCGACCAGCTGGGGGGTGGGCTCGGCGTACACGTGGTCGAAGAGGCTCAGCGGGTCGACCGTCGGCTGCTCGTTCATCCGGGTCCGCAGGTCCGCCGCGTACGCCTCGGCCTGGTCGGCGACCTCGGCGACCGCCGCGTCGTCGAGCACCCCGCGGGCTCGCAGGTAGGTCTCCAGGCGGGTGACCGGGTCCCGGTCGCGCCAGGCGTCGACCTCGGCGCCGTCGCGGTAGCGGCTGGCGTCGTCGGCGTTGGTGTGCGGCTCCATCCGGTAGGTGTGCGCCTCGACCAGGAACGGCCCCTTGCCGGCGCGGGCGTGCTCCACCGCGCGGGTGAGCACGGCGAGCACCGCGACCGGGTCGTTGCCGTCGACCTGCTCGCTTGGCACGCCGTAGCCGACGCCCTTGTAGGCCAGTGACGGCGCGGCGGTCTGCCGGGACAGCGGGACGCTGATCGCGTACCGGTTGTTCTGCACGAAGTAGACGACCGGCGCCTTGAACACGGCGGCGAAGTTGATCCCCTCGTGGAAGTCGCCCTCGCTGGTCGCGCCGTCGCCGATGAAGGCCAGCGCCACGGTGTCGCGGCCCTGGTACGCCTCGCCGTGCGCCAATCCGGCGGCGTGCACGCACTGGGTGGCGAGGGGGGTGCACTGCGGCGCGGTCCGCACGGCGGCCGGGTTGTAGCCGCAGTGCCAGTCGCCGCGCAGCAGGGTGAGCACCTCGACCGGGTCGATGCCCCGGGCGACCAGCGCCATCGATTCGCGGTAGGTGGGGAAGACCCAGTCGGTGTCGCGGACCGCGAGCACGGCGGCGACCTGGCAGGCCTCCTGGCCGCGGGAGGACGGGTAGACGGCCAGCCGGCCCTGCTTGGTCAGCGCGGTCGCCTGGGTGTCGAACCGGCGGCCGAGCACCATCCGCCGGTACAGCTCGCGCAGCACCTCGGCGGGCGGCTCCGGGTAGTCGGTGCGGGTGGGCAGCGGCGTGCCGCTGGGGTCGAGCAGGCGGACCGGCTCGGCGTCCGGCAGCAGCGAGCGCGCCGGGTCGGGCGGGGTGGCCGCTCGACGGGTGCGCGGGGATGCCCTGCGGACCGCCTGGGGAGTGGTCGTCACGGCGGAACCTCCTGGGACGTGTGGTGGGCCTATGCTTCCGCCTGTCGGATGATTGACTCAAGATCCAGGTAGAACGCGGGACGGTTGGCATGCGAATGGCGCATCGGTGAGCCAGGAGGCCGGAGACGGGTCGGGCCGGACCATCGGATCGGGACGATCGGCCCGGCACCTGGACGAGGTGGACCGGCGGATCCTCGACGAGTTGGTCCGCGACGGGCGTACCTCGGTGCGCACGCTGGCCGAGCGGATCCACATCTCGCGCACCAACGCGTACGCCCGGGTGGAGCGACTGGTGCGCGACGGCGTGATCACCGGGTTTCGGGCCCAGGTGGCGCCCGAGGCGGCCGGGCTGGGCACGTCGGCGTACATCGCGTTGACGATCGAGCAGAACACCTGGCGGGAGGTGTCGGCGGAGCTGGCCCGGGTCCGCTACGTCGAGCACGTCGCGCTGCTCAGCGGCGAGCACGACGTGCTGGCCCTGGTCCGCGCGCCGGACAACGCCACCCTGCGGGACGTGGTGCTGGACCGGGTGCAGCACATCGCCGGGGTGCTGTCGACGCGGTCCTGGCTGGTCTTCGAGGAGTACGACGGGACGCAGAGCCCCTGGCAGTAGGCCATAACACGAAGACATTGACAGACATGCCGAGATGCATCGTTCTTCGGCTAACCGCCCGTACTATCCCGGCGTGGCTATACCGGCAGAAATGTGGACACAGGCCAGGGCCGCTGCGCCGACACCGCCGAAGCCGGCCTCGGGCGGCTCGGGGTCCTTCCGCGGTGACATTGAGGGCATGCGGGCGGTGGCCGTGCTGCTGGTGCTCCTCGGCCACGCCGGGATACACCATCTGCCCGGTGGCTTCGTCGGTGTGGACGTGTTCTTCGTGATCTCAGGCTTCCTCATCACCGGCCTGCTGCTCACCGAACTCGACCAACGTGGACGGCTCTCACTGGTCGACTTCTACGCCCGCCGGGCCAAGCGCCTCCTTCCCGCCGCCGCGACGGTCCTCGTCGCGACTCTGGTGCTGACCTACTACTTCCTGCCCCGGGGCCGCTGGTCCACGACCGCCTGGGACGTCATCGTCAGCGCGTGCTACGCGATGAACTGGCGCATGGCCGGGCAGTCCCTCGACTACGTCGCCGCGAACGACGCCCCGAGCATCGCCCAGCACTTCTGGTCCCTCGCCGTGGAGGAGCAGTTCTACCTGGTCTGGCCGCTGCTGCTGATCGCCCTCGGTTGGGTCGCCCGCCGGAGGGCACGAGGGCGCCACGGCCTCTACCTGTTCGGGTTGGCGTTGATCGCGGTCCCCTCGTTCGCCTGGGCGCTGCGCGTCTCGCCGACCGATCCGTCGGCGTACTACGTCACCACGACCCGGATGTGGGAGTTGGCCCTCGGCGGTGCCATCGCCGTCACGGCGACCTGGCTGAGCCGGTCTCCGCGCCTGGTGGCCGTTCCCCTGGCCTGGGCCGGACTGATCGCCGTCGGCGCGTCGGCCGCGCTGATCCGCACGGAGGCCGGCTTCCCGGGGTACGCCGCGCTCGGCCCCACCCTCGGCACCGCCGCGGTGATCGCCTTCGGCCCGGCGGCCGGCCGCGCCGGGCCCGCACTCCTGCTGGGCCGGCAACCGCTGCGCTATGTCGGTGGGATCTCGTACTCGCTGTATCTGTGGCACTGGCCGCTGCTGATCGCCGCGCAGGCGCATTTCGGTGAGCTCGGCGTCGTTGCCGCGCTCGCGGTGGTGGCCGCCTCGGCGGTCCCCGCCGCGCTCACCTACCACTTCATCGAGAATCCGGTCCGTCGGTCGCCGACTCTCGCCGCACGGCCACCCGCGGCCCTGCGCGTCGGTGCCGTCTGCACCTGTGCCGCCGCGCTGGCCGGCCTGCTGTTCCAGCTGGCCATCCCGTCGACGGCGGGCCCGGCCTCCACCTCCGTCATCATGGGCCAGGTGTCCGGAGCCACCACCCAGGCGGCACCGCCGCCTGCGCCGGGCGCCATGGCTCTCGGCTCCTCCCCCCGCACCAGCCGCGCCGGAGCGCCCGTCGACCAGGTCGCCTCGATCACCCCCGACCCGCTGGCGGCGAAACAAGACGCGTCGCTGAAGAACGCGAGCTGCCATGTGGACGTGGTTTCCTCGACCCCGAAGGCCTGCGTCCACGGGAAACCGGATTCGACGACCAGGGTCGCACTCGTCGGCGACTCCCATGCGGACCACTGGATTCCTGCCCTGCGGGGAGCGGCGGAGACGAACGGCTGGCGCCTCGCCACCTACACCAAGTCCGGCTGCCCGTTCCTGACGGCCGAGATCTCCCTGGACGACCGGCCCTACGCGTCGTGCACCGAGTGGAACAGGAGGGTACGGGCGGAACTACTCGGCGCGGACCGCCCCGACATCCTGATCACCACTCACTCCGTGTATCCGGTCAGGGGCGAGCCGGAGTCGAGGAGCCAGTCCGCGATGGCCCGCGAGCTGCGCAAGACGTGGAGCAGCCTGATCGCGGAAAAGCTTCCGGTGGTGGTGCTGCGGGACACCCCGCTCCATCTGAAGGACATCGCCGAATGCGTGTCCGAGAACCTGAAACGCCTGACGAGGTGCGCCACACCCCGGGCCGCTGCGCTCCGCCTCGGGGGTGGTCCCGCCCAGGAAGAGGCAGCGAAAGGGCTCACCGGCGTCCGCCTGATCGACCTGAACGACTGGATCTGCCCCGCGAACCGCTGCGCGCCGGTCATCGGAGGCGTCCTCGTCTGGCGCGACGCGCACCACCTGACCGCCACGTACTCATCGACCCTCGCACCCCGACTGGGCACCGCGCTCAAGCCCGCGATCGCCGAACTCTGAGCCGTTCGACAGGCCCGAGGGCGGGTGATCAGCGCTCCGGTGGCGCCTCCAGCCCTTCCCGGTCGGCCAGCTCCAGCAGCGGCTCCAGCGAGTGCCGGTCGCCGTCCAGGCCGGCGTGCGGGTCGCCCCGCTCGGCGAACCGGGCCGGCACGGACAGCACGTCGAAGTCCTCCGGCCTGGCGTCCTCCAGCTCCGCCCAGTCCAGCGGCGCCGACACCAGCGCCCTGGGCGTCGGCCGGATCGAGTACGCCGAGGCCATCGTGTGGTCCCGCGACATCTGGTTGTAGTCGACGAAGACCGGCCGGTCCCGCTGCTCGCGCCACCAGGTGGTGGTGACCAGCTCGGGCAGCCGGCGCTGCATCTCCCGGCCCAGCGCGAGCACCGCCCGGCGGCAGTCGCCGAAGCTCCACCGCGGCTCGATCGACAGGTAGACGTGCAGGCCCCGCCCGCCGGTGGTCTTCGGGTAGCCGGTCAGGCCCAGCTCGGCGAGGAACGCCCGCACCTCCCGGGCGACCGGCACCACCTGCTCGAAGCCGACGCCGGGCATCGGGTCGAGGTCGATGCGCAGCTGGTCGGGGCGTTCCACGTCGCCGGCGCTGACCGGCCACGGGTGGAAACGCAGGGTGCCCAGGTTGGCCGCCCAGATCACCACGGCCAGCTCGCTCGGGGCGACCTCGTCTGCGGTGCGGCCGCTGGGGAAGGTGATGTGCGCGGTCCGCACCCACTCGGGTGCGCCCGCCGGCAGCCGCTTCTGGTAGAACGCGTCGCCCCGGTTGGTCTGCCGGGTGGCGATGGTCGCGCCCTCGAAGACGCCGCGCGGCCAGCGTTCCAGCATGGTGGGCCGGTCCCGCAGTGCGCGCAGGATGCCGTCACCCACCGCCAGGAAGTAGCGGACCACGTCCAGCTTGGTCAGCCCGCGTTCCGGGAAGTACGGCTTGTCGGGGCTGGAGACGCGGACCAGCCGCTCTCCCACCTGAATCTCCTCCGCCACCGTGGCCACGCCCCTGAGGGTACGACGGCGGTCACGTGATCAGCAGGACGCCGACCAGGATCAGCGGCAGCCCGACGAAGAGGAAGATGCCGACGCCGGTGAGCACCCGTCCGCCGCCGGCCTCCTCGCGCTCCGGTGCGATCCCGAACGTGGCACGGGGGCCTAGCATGCCGATGCGGCTCAGCGTCAGGTCGCCGGTCACCCCGAACAGCGCGCCCACCACCATCAACGCGATCCCCAGCCGGCCGGTGAAGTCGCCACCGTCGACCGCGACCCAGACCGCCGTCGCGACCGCGACCAGAACCGCGGCGATGACGAACAGCAGCAGCGCTTCCCGCAGACCCCGGACGACCGTCATCGCCAACCCCACCCCTTCGTCCCGGGGCGGCCCGACCGCCCCCGGTCGGACATTGTTCCCCATCGAACCGTCGGGCCGCTGTCCCGAACCGGACGCATCACCTGAGCAGCGGTCAGCGCCGATCGGATCCGGCGGGCGGACCGGCACAGCGACGATCCGGCACGGTTACCCCGGCGGTGCTCGGGTAGGGGGCCGACATGGCGGAACTGGCGACGCTCTGGATCATCCGGCACGGGGAGAGCACCGCGAACGTGGCGGCGACCCGGGCCGAGGCGTCGGGCGAAGAATTGATCGGGCTCACCCATCGGGACGCGGACGTGCCGCTCTCCCCCATCGGCGAGGAGCAGGCCCGGGCCACCGGCCGCTGGCTCGCCGGGCTGCCGCCGGACCGGCGCCCGGACGTGGCGGTGGTCTCGCCGTACCTGCGGGCGGTCTCCACCGCCGAGCTGGCGCTGCACGGCACGGAGGTGCCGGTGAGCCGCGACGAACGGCTGCGCGACCGTGAGCTGGGCATCCTCGACGGCCTGACCGCTCACGGGATGCAGCGGCGGTTTCCGGACGAGGCCGAGCGGCGGGTCCGGCTCGGCAAGTTCTACTACCGGCCGCCCGGCGGAGAGTCGTGGACCGATGTGGCGCTGCGGCTGCGGACGCTCCTCGGCGACCTGCGCCGGGACCACGCGGGCAAGCGGGTGCTGCTGTTCGGCCACGACGCGCTGGTCTTCCTGCTGCGCTACCTGGTGGAGGGGCTGACCGAGCCGGAGCTGATGGCGCTGACCCGGGAGTGCGTGATCGCCAACTGCTCGATCACTGACTGGTTCGACGACGGGCAGGGCCGGCTGATCCTGGGCGGGTTCAACGAGGTCGGCCACCTGCGTCAGCAGGGCGCCGAGCCGACCAGGGAGGACGAGGTCCATGCCGAGCCGGTCTGAGGTGAAGGTGATTCTGACCGCGGAGGTCGGCCGGGTTGCTCCGGGCCGACCCGGTAGGATCTGCCCGGGCCGTTACTGGCGCGTGGGGATGGAGAACCATCGGGGAGCGGCCCCGTCAAGAGGACGTTTTGCCGAGCGCCTGGGCCTTCCGCACGCCTGTAGGAGGTCGTATGTCGCGCAACGCCGAGTCCACCGCATTCCGGAGTGCCCTTGAGGTGATCCGGGCCGTCGAGCCGCGGGTGGCCGACGCCATCGGCGCCGAGCTGACCGATCAGCGGGAGTCTCTCAAGCTCATCGCCAGCGAGAACTACGCCTCCCCGGCGACCCTGCTGGCGATGGGCAACTGGTTCAGCGACAAGTACGCCGAGGGCACGGTCGGGCGTCGCTTCTACGCCGGCTGCCAGAACGTCGACACCGTCGAGGCGCTCGCCGCCGAGCACGCCCGTGAGCTGTTCGGCGCCGCGCACGCGTACGTGCAGCCGCACTCGGGCATCGACGCCAACCTGGTGGCGTTCTGGGCGGTGCTGGCCGACCGGGTGGAGTCCCCCGCGCTGAAGAAGGCGCAGGTACGGCAGGTCAACGACCTGACCGAGGCCGACTGGTTCGCGCTGCGCCGCGAGTTGGGCAACCAGCGGATGCTCGGCATGTCGCTGGACGCCGGCGGCCACCTCACCCACGGCTTCCGGCCGAACATCTCCGGCAAGATGTTCGACCAGCGCAGCTACGGCACCGACCCGGCGACCGGTCTGATCGACTACGACCGGTTGGCCGAGGCGGCCCGCGAGTTCAAGCCGCTGATCCTGGTCGGTGGCTACTCCGCGTACCCCCGGAAGGTGAACTTCCGGATCCTGCGGGAGATCGCCGACTCGGTCGGCGCCACGTTCATGGTCGACATGGCGCACTTCGCCGGCCTGGTGGCGGGCAAGGTCTTCACCGGCGACTTCGACCCGGTGCCACACGCGCACATCGTCACCACCACCACCCACAAGTCGCTGCGCGGCCCGCGCGGCGGCATGGTGCTCTGCCAGCCGGAGCTGGCCGACCAGGTGGACCGGGGCTGCCCGATGGTGCTCGGTGGTCCGCTGCCGCACGTGATGGCCGCCAAGGCGGTCGCGCTGGCCGAGGCCCGCCGCCCCGACTTCGCCGACTACGCCCAGCGGATCGTGGACAACTCGCAGGCCCTCGCGGAGGGGCTGCTGCGCCGGGGCGCGAAGCTCGTCACCGGCGGCACCGACAACCACCTGGTGCTGATCGACGTGTCCGGCTACGGGCTCACCGGCCGGCAGGCCGAGCAGGCTCTGCTGGATTCGGGCATCGTCACCAACCGCAACTCGGTCCCGCAGGACCCGAACGGGGCCTGGTACACCTCGGGCATCCGGATCGGCACCCCGGCGCTGACCACCCGGGGGCTGGGCACCGCCGAGATGGACCAGACCGCGGAGCTGATGCACACCGTGCTCACCCAGACCACGGCCGGCGCCAACGCCGACGGCACCCCCTCGAAGGCCAAGTACGCCCTCGACCCCGCCCTGGCCGACAAGATCGCCCGCCAGGCCACCGACCTGCTGACCCCGTTCCCGCTCTACCCTGCCATCGACCTGGCCTGACGCTCAGGCTGGCCGGCGCCGGCGCGCCGGGCCGCCGGGATCACCGTGGGTGACGCCGTCGGTGGCGCTCGTTCGGACGAGTGCGATACCTCTGAGTCATCGATATGACTCAGAGGTATCGCGCTTGGGGGTGCCCGGCAATGCGGGCGGGCGCGCCTCAGGCCAGGGGGCGCTTGAGGTGGTAGCGGTGCACCTCGGTGCTGCCCTGGACGTTGTTCACGTCCTCGGCGGCGGAGACCAGCTCCCAGCCTTCCCGGCCGGCGCGGTTGAGGTGCGCGATGGCGGTGTCGCCGTAGGCGGTGATGTCCTTGCGTGACCCGTCCGGGCCGTACCAGATGAACGAGACGTGAAAATTGCGGCCCTGTCCCTGATAGCGGCGGACGAGCAAGGCGTACTCCCAGGCAACCATGCGGCCCATTATGACCGTCCACCCAGGACGGCGGCAGGCGGGTCGTCGCGCATTGCCATCTGGTGAACGCGGTGTGTCAACACACCGAGCGGGTCGACCGGCTCGGTGGCCAGTGGTCACCTCACCGCGACCGTGCGTAGCTCGCCGGCCGCCGCGGTGTCGGGGCAGCCGGCCAGGGTCAACGCGTCGCGCAACTCGGCGGCGAGCAGCGCCAGCGCGTCCCGCGCAGCGGGCTGGCCGCCGGCGGCCAGCGCCCAGAGCAGCGGCCGGCCGACCAGCACCCCGGCGGCGCCCAACGCGAGCGCCCGCAGCACATCGGTGCCACCGCGGATGCCGCTGTCAAGCAGCACCTGGCAGCGGTCGCCGACCGCGTCGACCACCTCCGGCAGCATGGTGACGCTGGCCGGCGCCCCGTCCAGCTGCCGGCCCCCGTGGTTGGAGACGACCACCGCGTCCGCACCGGTCCGTACCGCCTCGACCGCGTCCCGAGGGTCCAGCACCCCCTTGACCACGAGCGGCAGGTCGACGTGCTCGCGCAGCCAGGCGAGGTCCGCCCAGCGCAGCGCCGGCGCGAACGACGCGTCGGTGTGCGCGGCGATCGCGGACATCCCGGGAGCGCCGGCGTGCGCCAGGGCGTCCCGCCCGTCGGGCAGGTTCGCGGCGAACACCTCGGCGGGCAGCCGGAACGCGTTGCGCAGGTCCCGGGGGCGCCGGCCGAGCACCGGGACGTCCACGGTGACCACCAGCGCCCGGCAACCCGCCGCGACCACCTGGTCCAGCAGGTCGCGGACCAGGGCCCGCTCACGCAGCCAGTAGAGCTGGAACCAGACCTCGGCGCCCGTGCCGGCGACCTGCTCGATCGGCGTACTGCCCAGCGTGCTGGCCAGATACGGCACCCCGGCCGCGGCGGCCGCCGCCGCGAGGGCCAGCTCCCCGTCGGGGTGCACCAGCCGCTGGTAGGCCATCGGCGCCACCCCGACGGGCATCGCGTACGGGCGGCCCAGCAGTTGGGTGCTCAGGTTGGCCGTGCTCACCCCGCGCAGCATCCGGGGCAGCACCGCGACCCGGTCCAGGGCGGACCGGTTGGCGTTCAAGGTCACCTCGGCCGCACTGCCGCCGGCGACGTAGTCCCACACGTCCGGCGGCAGCACCGCGCGGGCCCGCTCGGCGTACTCGTCGAGCGACACCGCCGGCGCCTCGGCCTGCAGGTCGGTCAGCACCGGCTCAGCCATCCCCTACCCCCGTGACATGCCGTCTCTTCGGGCTCGACATGGAACCCATCGTGTGGCTGCCCGGACCGTCCGCTCACGGCGTCCGCCCGGACGATGGTTGAGAATCCTAGCCGCTGTCGATGATGGGCTTCGCAACCCACGCCCGCCACCACCCCCTGCCCGGCGCAAACCGGTTGCGTGCCCCGGCCGACCCCCGCAGGCTCGGACGGATGAGCGCAGAACCCCTCCCCGACGTACCGGACACCAACCACCCGGTGGCGGCCCGGATCGACGTGGCACTGGTCCGCCGCCTGGTGGCCGAGCAGTTCCCGCACTGGGCGGAGCTGCCGGTCCACCCGGTCGAGGTCGGCGGCTGGGACAACCGCACCTTCCACCTGGGCGACGCGATGACCGTGCGGCTGCCCAGCGGCGAGGGGTACGCCCTCCAGGTCGCCAAGGAACAGCGCTGGCTGCCGGTGCTCGGCCCACGGCTGCCGCTGGAGGTGCCCGCCCCGCTGGCCCACGGCCGTGCCGGCGCCGGCTACCCGTACCCGTGGTCGGTCTACCGGTGGATCGACGGGCGGACCGCCCAGGTCGAGCGGATCGGCGACCTGACCCGGTTCGCCACCGATCTCGCCGGCTTCCTGCGCGCGCTGCGGGACATCGACGCCACCGGCGGGCCGGCGGCCGGCCGGCACAGCGCCTGGCGGGGTGGCCCGCTGTCCACCTACGACGCGGAGACCCGGGCGGCGATCGAGGCGCACCGCGACCGGTTGCCCGTCGACGCGGTCACCGGCATCTGGCAGGCCGCCCTCGACGCCACCTGGGCCGGGCCGCCGGTCTGGTTCCACGGCGACGTCGCGTCCGGCAACCTGCTGGTCCGCGACGGCCGGCTCGCCGCCGTCATCGACTTCGGCTGCTGCGGCGTCGGCGATTCCGCCTGCGACACCGTGATCGCCTGGACACTGCTGTACGGCGCCAGCCGGGCCGCCTTCCGCGACGCGCTCGGCGTCGACGAGGCCACCTGGGCTCGCGGGCGCGGTTGGGCGCTGTGGAAGGCGTTGATCACCCTGGACAATCCGGAGCCGGCGAAGGCCGCCGAGGCCCGCCACGTGCTCGGTCAACTGCTCGCCGAGCACGCCGTGGCCCCCTGAATCCCCGTACCGTGTGGACATGGCCAGCTGGGAGGACGTCCGCCGGATCGCACTCGCACTGCCCGAGACCACCGAACGGGCCTCGTACGACGGGCTGCCCGCCTGGCGGGTGCGGGACAAGCAGTTCGTCTGGGAACGACCACTGCGCGGAGCCGACCTCGCCGCCCTCGGCACGGCCGCGCCCGACGGGCCGATCCTCGGCGTACGGGTGCCCGACCTCGGCGTCAAGGAGGCCCTGCTCGCCGACGACCCGTCGGTCTACCTCACCACCCCGCACTTCGACGGCTACCCGGCCGTGCTGGTCCGGCTCGACCGGATCGGCCTGCCCGAGCTGACCGAGGTGATCACCGAGGGGTGGTACGCCCGCGCCCCGAAACGCCTCGCCGCTGCCCACCGAGCCCAGCAGGAGCCAACCGACGGCTAGGCTCGGCGGGTGGAGCAGGTGGACGCGATCGTCTTCGACATGGACGGCACGCTGATCGCCTCACACGCCGCGGTGCCGGCCGCGTACCGGGCCGCCATCCTCGCTGGCGGCGGGCGGCAGCACACCGACGAGGAGATCATCGCCGGTTACCCGCTCGGCGCGCCGTCGGCCCTGCTCACCGCGCTGCTCGGCCGGCCCGCCACCGAGACGGACGTCGAGCGGTACCACGCGGAGCTGGCCGCTGTCGCCGAGCAGGTCGCCAGCTACGACGGTGTGCCCGAGCTGCTGGCGGGCCTGGCCGGTCCGGCGCCGCTCGGGCTGTTCACCGGCGCCAGTCACCGGGCCGCCCGCATCCTGCTGGAGCGGGTGGGGTTGGCCGGCCACTTCCGGGTCATCATCGGCGGCGACGAGGTGACCCGGCCGAAGCCGGCTCCCGACGGGGTCGTCCTGGCCTGCCGGCGCCTCGGAGTCGCCCCGCAGCGGAGTGCCTACGTCGGCGACTCACCCCTCGACCTGCGGGCCGCCCGGGACGCCGGTGCGCTGGCGGTGGCGGCGCGCTGGGGCCACCAGTACGACCCGCACGCGCCCGCCGACCTGACCGTGGCCCACCCCCGCGACCTCCGCGCGCTCCTCGCCTGAGCGACCGGCGGTCGCGTCAGCGGTCGGCCGGGGTCGCGTCAGCGGCCGGCCGGGGTCGGGTCAGCGGCCGGCCGGGGAGTCGGAGTGGCGTGTTCGGTGCCGCAGCGTGGGCAGCGCAGCCGCGCCCCGGCGGCCCGGGGCACCCGTAGCCGCTGACCGCAACCGCAGGTGAACACCGGCCGGGTCGCCCGCAGGTATTCGTCGCGCTCGCGCTGCGGCCAGCTGCCATGGCAACGGTTGCACCGCTTCGGCGGGTAGCTCTGGTAGTAGGCCAGCCCGAACGCGCCCGCGATCATCACGGTGGCGGAGAACGGCAGGCCCAGCAGCGCGAGGAGGGCGGGCAGCAGCGCGCCGAAGCCGTCCGACAACACCACACCGACCACTGTGAACACCACCGCCGGCACGCCGAGCAGCAGGCCCGCGAAGCCCCACGTGAAGACCAGCAGGGACAGCACGAAGAGCACCCGCACCCCACCGGGCGCCCACCGGGCCACGCCGTACCCGCCGCAGCGCGGGCAGTTCGGCGAGGCGGGATGCGGCACGACCCGCAGCGCCTTCGGCGCGAGCCACTCGACGAGCCGCTTGACGATCTCCTCGACCAGTTTGGTCGCCAGGGACTGGAGAAACGAACTGAACATGCCTCCACCCCACCCCAGCGCGCCGACGCGGCCGCGCGGGCGACACCAATCCGACAGCACCGGCCAGGCCCGTCCGGGTGTTCGTCGTACGTTCGTCTCGTGGCCGCGCGGGCGTCGGCAGGGGCGGCTAGCGTCGGCCGTCGTCACCGCGCCCGAACCCGGGTGGGGGCACCGGGTCGGGAGTACGGGCCGGCACCCGCCGAGCGGAACCGGGCACTGGCCGGCACCCGGGACGTCCCGCTCCCCCAGCGCCAGGAGGCCGCCGCGCATGACGTCGTCACCCACCCGCCGCACCGCTGCCGAGGTCACCGCCATCCACCGGATTGGCGACAGCGCGCCGCACAGCGCGTTCACCGACCTGGTCCGGTACGCCGGGAGCTGGTTCTGCGCCTTCCGCGAGGCGCGGACCCACCTCTCCGACGACGGCGTGATCCGGGTGCTGACCTCCATCGACGGGCGGTCGTGGACGTCCGCGACGGTCGTCCGCCAGGCCGGCACCGACCTGCGCGACCCGCGCTTCGTCCTGCGACCCGACGGGCGGCTGCAACTGCTGGCGGCGGTCGCCACCGGGGAGACCACCAAGACGTTCCAGACGGTGACCTGGCTCTCCACGGACGGGCACGCCTGGGGCGATCCCCTCCCCGTCGGCGAATCGGGCGTCTGGGTGTGGCGGGCGGCCTGGCACGACGGCGCGATGTACGGCGTCGGCTACGCCACCCGTGAGCCGCGGTTCGCCCGGCTCTACCGCAGCACCGACGGCCTCGACCTTCAACCGTGGGTGCCGACGCTGTTCGAGGGCGGCTACCCCAACGAGTCGGGGCTGGTCTTCGACCCGGACGGCACCGCCATCTGCCTACTGCGCCGCGACGGTGTTGGTGACGCCGCCACCGCGCAGCTCGGCCGGGCCCGGCCGCCGTACCGGGACTGGAGCTGGACCGACCTGGGTGTCCAGGTGGGCGGGCCGACGCTGCTCCGGCTGCCCGACGGGCGGCTGCTAGCTGGGCTACGCCTGCTCGACGGCGAGGTGCGCACCGCGGTCTGTGCCGTGGACCCGGAGCGGGGCGAGCTGATCGAACTGGTCTCGCTGCCCTCCGGCGGCGACACCAGCTACCCCGGCCTGGTCTGGCACGACGACCTGCTGTGGGTCAGCTACTACTCCTCCCACGAGGAGCGGACCTGCATCTACCTGGCCGAGGTCAGCCTGACCGGCTGAGCGACCGCCCGGCCAGGCCCTCGCCCGCCGGCCGGCCGGGCGCGGGTCGACGTCGACCTGGCGCAGCGGGCCGGTCACGGCGTGGCCGCCGAGGGCAGCGCGTCAGGCGAGCGGACCAGCTTGCCGGTGGTGGTGCGGGGCAACTGGTCGAGCAGGTGCGGAATCGCCTGCGCCCCGGCGCGCCAGGTGGGCAGTGGATGACCGGTGAACAGAACGTCGTCCACCCATCCGGGGCCTGTCGCCGTTGGATCCTCTGCCGCCACTGCCGATCACCGCCCAGCATCAAGAGGGCCCGTCACGTACGCCTGTCGGGGTGCTGGTGGGAACCTTACGACGCCCACCGGATGCATTGCCAGATGCAAATGGCTAGATCAGTTTGGCGGCTGGCCGGATTGCCGACAGCCCGTTCGACGGGCAGGATCGGTCCGCATATGCCGACAGAGCGTCACCGCCAGTTGACGCAGAGGGCAGACGCTGCGCGACCCGACAAGGAGCCCGCCCGCACCGTGCTCGGTGAGGACAGGGGTGTCCTCGCCCGAAGGCGAGGCCGCCTCGGTCACGGATCGAGCGCGATCATCCCGGCGGCGCTGGAGCCAGGGCGGGGGTGGGGGTCTGGGCGTGGATGTGGAAGCGCAGCGAGCGGGCGTCGGTGAAGCACTCCCGCATCGGGCGCACCAGGTCCCGGTGCTCGGGGCTGCGCTCCCAACTCTCGAAGTCGGCCAGGCTCGCCCACTCGCTGGTGATCAGCCACTGCTCCGGGTCCGTCGACGAGCGGCAGACCTGGTCGACCAGATGCCCCGGCACCCCGCCGGCGACCAGATGCCGGACCGCCTCGTACGCGGCGAGGAACCGCTCGGTGCGCGCCTGGGGCACCCGCACCAGAAAGACCACCCGGGCCCGCTGCTCGCTCATGCTGTCTCTCCCCTCACCGGCGCGGCCCCGCGCAGGACCAGCGCGCTGTTGAACCCGTCGAAGCCCCGTGCGCAGACCAGCGCGAGCCGGCTGCGTGGCCGGCGGTGCTCGCGCAGGAAGTCCAGCTCGCATCCATCGGCCACCTCGTCCGGGCCGGCGGACGCGGGCAGCGTGTCGTGCGCGAAGGCGAGCAACGCGGTGGCCACGTCCAACGCCGAGCCGCCCTGGTACGCCCGCCCGGTCAACGACTTCTGCGTGGTCACCGGAGGCAACCGGTCGGCGAAGACGGCGCGCAGCGCCTCGGCCTCGCTGCGGTCGTAGCGGGGCACGCCGAGGGCGTCGGGCAGCACCACGTCGATCCCGGCCGCCGCGACGCCGGCCCGGTCCAAGGCCAGCCGCATCGCGCGGGCGTACTGGGCCGGGTCGCCGGCGCTGTCCGCCGTGGTGTGCGCGGCGTCGTGGGTGGCGCCCCAGCCGCTGACCTCGCCGTAGATCCGGGCGCCCCGCGACAGCGCATGCCCCAACTCCTCCACCACGAACACCGCACCACCCTCGGCCGGCAGGTAGCCGCTGGCCGCGGCGTCGAACGGCCGGTACGCCCGCTCCGGGTCGGCCACGTCGCTGAGCAGCCCGGAGCGCAGTTGACAGGCCAGCGCGTACGGGCTCAGCGGGCACTCGGTGGCCCCGGCGATCACCACCGGGGTGCCCCGGCGCACCGCGCGGGCGGCGTGCGCCAGACTGTCCAGCCCGCCGGCCGCCTCCGCGACCAGCACCCCACTCGGGCCCTTGAACTGGTGGTGGATGGAGAGTTGCCCGACGCTGGCCGCGTAGAACCAGGCGATCGACTGGTACGCCCCGACGGTGCGGGACGAACCGCCCCAGAGCCGTTGCAGCTCCCGTTGGCCGAACAGGTTTCCGCCGGAGGAGCTGGCCAGGGTCACCGCGTAGCCGTACGGGTCGGGGGCCCGTTCGGGCAGGCCGGCGTCGGCCAGCGCCAGCCGGGTGGCGGCGAAGCCGAGATGCGTCCACCGGTCGGTCTGCACCAACTGCCGGCTGTCGGCGTACCCGTCGGCGGTGAAACCGGGTACTTCCCCGCCGAGGCGGGTCGGGTAGCCGGCCGGGTCGAACAGGGTGATCGGCCCGGTCCGCCGGGTGCCGGCGAGCACGGTCCGCCAGTGCGCGTCCACGCCGACGCCGCTGGGCGCGACGACGCCGATGCCGGTCACCACCGCCCGGGCCGTCACCGGGCCGCCACCGCCCCGGGCAGCCGGCGGAACACCATCGCCGACTGGAAACCGCCGAAGCCGCTGCCCACCGACAGGGCCACGTCCACCGGGACCTCCCGCGCCTCGTTCGGCACGTAGTCCAGGTCGCACTCCGGGTCCCGGGTGGTCCAGTTGGCCGTCGGCGGCACCACGCCGAACTCGATGGCCAGCGCGCACGCGGCCATCTCGATCGACCCGATCGCGCCGAGCGAGTGCCCGACCATCGACTTGATCGAGCTGATCGGCACCCGGTATGCGGCCTGGCCCAGCGCCCGCTTGAACGCGGCCGTCTCGTGCCGGTCGTTCTGTCGGGTGCCCGAGCCGTGCGCGCTGATGTAGGAGACCTGGTCGGGGGCGATCCGTCCCTGCTTGAGCGCGTCGGTGACGGCCAGCCCCATCTCCAGCCCGTCCGGGCGCAGCCCGGTCATGTGGTAGCCGTTGCTGCGGCTGGCGTAGCCGGCCACCTCGCAGTAGACGTGCGCGCCCCGCCGCCGGGCGTGCCCGGCCTCCTCGAGCACCAGCACCGCAGCACCCTCGGCCAGCACGAACCCGTGCCGGTCGGCGTCGAACGGGCGGGAGGCGTGCGCCGGGTCGTCATTGTCCGGGCTGGTCGCCTTGATCGCGTCGAACGAGGCGACGGTGACCGGCGAGATCGGCGAGTCGGCCGCGCCGGCCAGCACCACGTCGGCCTCACCGTCCACGATCATCTGGTGGGCGTAGCCGATGGCGTCGATGCCGGAGGTGCAGCCGGTGGAGACCACCTGCGCCGGGCCGTGCAGCCCGTGCCGACACGCCACGTCGGCAGCCAGGCTGCTGGGCACCAGGGCCTGGTAGAGGTACGGGCCGCCGCGCGCCGCGTCGACCAGCCAGCGCCGGCCGTGCTCGCTGACCGTCACGTACTCCTGCTCCAGGGCCATCGTGCCGCCCACGGCGGTGCCGAGCACCACCCCGGCCCGGTCCCGCTCGGCGTCGGTGAGCACCAGCCCGGCGTCGGCGATCGCCTCGGCGGAGCAGGCCAGCGCGAACTGCACGTACCGGTCGGCCCGGCGCCGCTCGGCCTCGGTGAGCCCGGCAGCCACCGGGTCGAAGTCGCACTCGGCGGCGATCTGCGAGCGGAACGCCGACGGGTCGAAGAAGCTGATTCGCCGGGTGGCGGTCCGCCCCTCGGTGATGGTCTTCCAGAAGCGGTCCCGGCTGGCGCCGCCGGGGGCGACCACCCCGATTCCGGTCACCACCGTGCGGCGCCCGCTCACGACGCCACCTCGGTTCGCGACTGCGGGGCTCGCAACCCCGGCTCACTCCTCGCGCTCACGACCCGCCTCGCTGCTCGACTAGCTCGGTGTCGACGTGCCCCAACTCGGGCCGGGGTGCCAGCGGACCCAGGTGGAAGACCACCTCGGCCGGTTCGACGCCGGTGTTGCGCAGCCGGTGCCGCACGTTGATCGGCACGAACAGCGCCTCGCCGGCGGCCAACAGCATCGGCTGGTCGTCCAGGTCGACGGTGATCGCACCGCGCGCCACGTACAGGAACTCCTCGCTGTACGGGTGGTAGTGCTCGGCGATCTGCTCCCCCGGCGCGAGCGCGGCCACCCCGAGGAAGCCGGAGGTGCTGCCGACGGTGCGGGGGCCGAGCAGCACCCGCAGCTCACCGCCGCGCCGCCGGTCGGCGGGTACGTCGCGGGCGGCGATCGGCCGGGTGCTCAGGTCACTCATCGTCGGCCTCCGTCGGCTCGTTGCCGGCCGGGCGCCCCTGGTCGGCGCGTTCCCGGGCGATCCGCTCCACCCGGTCCTTGATCACCGTGAGCTGGATGACGCTGTTGGTGTTGATCCGCTCGGTCATGGCGGCGTTGTCGACCGGCGCGGTCGGCTTCATGGCGAAGTCCTGCACCCAGGTCATCCGCGTGCCGCCGGCCTCCTCGGTGTAGCGCCAGTGGATGCGCATGTACTCGAACGGCCCGGTCTCCACCCGGTGCGCCCGAACCTGCCGGCTCACCGGGTCGGCCGTGCGTTCACTGACCCAGCTCCAGGCCACCCCGTTCTCGTCGGGGTGCATGGTCAGCCGGAACCGGACGGTGTGCCCGTCGCGGTGCAGGATCTCCACCACGGCGTACTCGGTGAACAGCTCGGTCCAGTTCGACACGTCGTTGGTGATCTCCCAGACCAGTGCCAGCGGCGCGTCGATGAGCGTGCCGTTCTCGGTGTGCCCGGGCGGGTCGGCGCGGCGGGCGACCAGGTCGGCCACCGCCGGGATGCTCAGCTGGCCGGCCTGCTCGGGGATGCTCACCTGCCATCGGTCGGCGACGACGGCGGAGAGTTCCAGCAGGGCGAGCGAGTCCATGCCCAGCTCCTCCAGTGACGCGGCAGGCGCCCGGGCCGCGGCGTCGGCGTCCAGCCCGCAGTGCGCCACCAGGATGTCGGTGATCTCGGCGGTCAACGGGCGACCATGGGTGACGGTCATCGGGTCCTCCTGTGGGATACGTCGGGCTCCGCGGCGGGCGCGGTGCGCGGTGCGGGGGTGGCCGCCGGCCGCTGCGCGGGCGCCGGGCCGGACGCGGCGAGCAGGCGGTCGACCAGGCCGGTGGTGTACCGGCCCTTGCGGAATGCGGCGTCGTCGAGCACCCGCCGGACGAACGGGATGGTGGTTCGCACGCCCGGCCCGGCGATGTCGAACTCCTCCAGGGCGCGCTCCAGCCGGTTGAGCGCCAACTCCCGGTCGGGCGCCCACACCACCACCTTGGCCAGCAGCGAGTCGTACCAGGGGCCGACCACGTAGCCGGCGCTGGCGTGGGTGTCCACCCGGGTGAACGGGCCGCCGGGCGGCACGAACCGTTCCAGCCGGCCGGGGGTCGGGGCGAAGCCGCGCTCGGGGTCCTCGGTGTTGACCCGGCACTCCACCGCGACGCCGTGCAGCCGGATCTCCTCCTGGCGCCAGCGCAGCGGCACCCCGGCGGCGATGTGCAGCTGCTCGTGCACCAGGTCGATCCCGGTGACCATCTCGGTGACCGGGTGCTCCACCTGAATCCGACAGTTGATCTCCAGAAAGTGGAACCGTTCCTCCGCGTCGACCAGGAACTCCAGCGTGCCGGCGCCGACGAAGCCGACCTCCAGCGCGCCGCGCAACGCGGTCTCCGCGATGGTGTCGAGGGTGCCGGCGGGTAGCGCCGGCGCGGGCGCCTCCTCGACCAGCTTCTGGTGCCGGCGCTGCACCGAGCAGTCCCTGGTGCCCAGGTGCACCCCGTTGCCGTGCCCGTCGCAGAGCACCTGCACCTCCACGTGCCGCGCCTCGGTGAGGTACCGCTCGACGTACACCCGGTCGTCGCCGAAGGCGGCCTGCGCGGCGGCCCGGGTGCGGGTGTACGCCCGGGGCAGTTCGCCCGGCGTGCGCACCACGGTCATCCCCCGGCCGCCGCCACCGGCGGCGGCCTTCACGATCACCGGGTAGCCGATGGCATCGGCCACCTCGGCCGCGGCGGCGGCGGTCGGCACCGGCTGGACACTGCCCTGCGGCAGCGGCAGGCCCGCCCGGCTCATCAGGGCCCGGGCCGAGGACTTGTCGGCCAGCGCGGCCATCACCGCCGGCGGCGGGCCGATGAAGATCAGCCCGTTGTCGGCGCAGATCTCGGCGAAATCGGCGTCCTCGGAGAGGAATCCGTAGCCGGGGTGCACGGCCTGCGCGCCCACCTGCCGCGCCGCCTCCACGATGGCGGCGGCGTTGAGATAGCTGCGGCGGCTCGACGCGGGCCCGATCCGGACGGCCTGGTCGGCGAGGCGGACCGCCGCCGAGTCGGCGTCCGCGGCGGAGTAGACCACCGCCGTCCGGACGCCGAGCTCCCGGCAGGCCCGCAGCACCCGCAGCGCGATCTCGCCGCGGTTGGCGATCAGCACGGTCTCGAACATCGGTCACCCCACCCGCGCCATCAGGCCGAATCCAGCTCGACCAGCGGCTGGTCGTACTCCACCGGCTGGCCGTCCTCGACGAGGATCGCGACCACCCGACCGGCACGGTCGGCGGCCACCTCGTTCATCAGCTTCATCGCCTCGACGATGGCGATCGGCTGACCCGGGCGGACCAGGTCGCCCACGGCGACGAACGGCGCCACGCCGGGCTCCGGCGCCCGGTAGAAGGTGCCGACAATGGGCGCCCGGACCGCGGCGCGCCCGGGCACCGGCGGCCGGATCACCGCCGCCGGCGGGCCGGGCACCGTCGCGTCCGGCGGCACGGTCGCCGCCTCGACCGGCGGCGGAGCCGGGGGTACGTCCGGCCGCGCCGGATCGCCAGGGTGCCACTCGACCTCCAGCACCGCCGGCCCGTTGCGCAGCCGGATCCGGTGCACCGGCCCGCTCAGCTCGGCGACCAGTTGGCGCGCCTGCCGGCGCAGCCCGGCCAGCACCTCCTCGCCGCCCGCCCCGGCGTCGTCGGGCCGGCTGCCGTCCGGTGGACGGTCGGCGTCGAGCCGGACCCCGCCGTGCCCGTTGCCCGGTTCGGGGTGCAGAGACGCGCCGTCGTGCCCGGCGGACCGACGGTCGACCCCGGGCGTCCCGGCGGCGGACAGCGCGTCATCGCCGGGCGCCTGGACAGTCGACACCGCCCGGTCCCCGGCGGTCACCGGGCACCCGCCCGGGCACCGGTACGCGTCGCGCCGAACCGCCGGAACCGCTGTCGGCGGAGACGGACCAGCATCGCGGGCGGTACGTCCAGCAGTGGCAGCAGATTGGCCAGCAACGCGGCGCGCAACCGCCGGGCGGTCTCCGCGGGGTCGTCGTGCGCGGCCGCCGCCGGCTCCGGCACGATCTCGTCGACCACCCCGAGCCGGTGCAGGTCGGGCGCGGTCAACCGCAGCGCGCGGGCCGCCTGCGGCGCCGCGGACCGGTCGGGCCAGAGGATGGCGGCGCAGCCCTCCGGGCTGATCACCGAGTAGACGGCGTGCTGGAGCATCAGCACCCGGTCGGCGACCGCGAGCGCCAGCGCGCCACCACTACCGCCCTCGCCGGTGATCACGGCCAGCACCGGGGTGGGCAGCACGGTCAGGGTGAGGATGTTCTCCGCGATGGCCGCCGCCTGGCCCTGCTCCTCGGCGCCCACCCCCGGGTCCGCTCCGGGGGTGTCGACGAGGGTCACCACCGGCAGGCCGAGCCGGGCGGCGAGGCGCATCAGCCGCAGCGCCTTGCGGTGCCCGGCCGGGCTGGCCATGCCGAAGTTGCGGGCCACCAGCTCGGCGGTCGTGTGCCCTTTCTGGTGGCCGATCACCATCACGTGCCGGCCATCCAGCCGGGCCACGCCGCCGACGACCGCCGGGCAGTCCCCGCCGAGCCGGTCGCCGTGCAACTCCACGAACCCGTCGAAGACGGAGTCGAGGTAGTCCAGAGTGGTGGGTCGACCGGGGTTGCGGGCCACCCGCACGGTGTCCCAGGGGTCGCGTGCCGTCGGCACCGGGTCGGCGCTGGCCGTAGGTGTGCCGGCGGACGCGCCTCGACCCTCGCCGACCGGCGGGATCGTCGCGGGCGCCACCGTCGAGCCGTCGTCGGCCAGGCGCTCATGGCCCGGCGCCGGCTCCTGCCGGGGTACGGGCGGGCGCGCCGGGCGGCCGGTACGGGTCGCGGCGAGCAGCGCCGTCAACCGCCCGCGCAGCGACCGGCGCTGCACCACCATGTCGATCTGACCGTGCCGCAGCAGGAAGTCGGCGGTCTGGAAACCCTCCGGCAACGCCCGCCCGGTGACCTGGCGGATCACCCGGGGCCCGGCGAAGCCCATCCGGGCGCCGCTCTCGGCGAGCACCAGGTCGGTGTTGGTGGCGAACGACGCCGCCACCCCGCCGTAGGTCGGGTCGGTGAGCACGCTGACGGTGAGCAGACCCGCCTCGCGCAGCGCGGCGATGGCCTGGCTGACCGTGGCCATCTGCATCAGCGACAGTGCGCCCTCCTGCATCCGTGCCCCGCCGGAGGCGGTGACCAGGATGAGCGGGCTGCGGTCGTCCAGCGCCCGTTCGGCGGCCCGGGTTATCAGTTCCCCCACCGCGCATCCCAGGCTCCCGCCGAGAAATCGGAAGTCCATCACCGCCAGCACGGCCGGGTGCCCGCCGATGGTGGCGGTGGCGCAGACGACCGCCTCGGCCAGCCCGGTACTGGCCCGGGCTGCGGTGAGCCGGTGCGGGTACGGCAGCACGTCGACGAAGTCGATCGGATCCGCTTCCGGCAGTCGGTCGGGCAGCAGGCGCAGCGAGCCCGGGTCCACGAGCTGGCGTAGGCGTTCCGGGGCGCCGAGCCGGGCGTGCGCGCCGCACTCCGGGCAGACGTCCAGGTTGCGCCGCAGGCGTTTGCGGTACAGCAGGCTCGCGCAGCCCGCGCAGCGGGACCAGAGCTGCTCCTCGCGGGGCGCGGTGGCGGTCACGACCGCCGCCCGGCGTCCACGGCGTCGAACCGGTAGAAGCAGTGCGCCATCGCGTCGCGCGGCGACCGCCAGGTCGGCAGGTACGGCGAGACGTACGGCCGCAGCCGGTCGCTGACCCGGACGAACTCGGGATGGCCACGGGCGGCCTCCACCGCGCCCTGCGCCGGCTGCTCGGTCTCGAGCAGGTGCACGTAGAGATCGTGCAGGCGGTACAGCGATCGGTGCCGGACGCCGACCAGACGCGGCAGCTCCGTCGCGTCCGACTCGGCGAAGATCTCGGCGACCCGCTCCTCGGCGGTCGGGACCACCTTCGCGACGATCAGCGATCGGTCCATGGCTGGGCCTCCCCCCACGGCGTCCGGGCCGGCGGCGGGTGGCCCCGGACCGCTGGACGACTCCCGACACGATGCGGCAGTCCACGTCACGGCGGCGTCACCGTGGCGGGCCGTTCTGCGACGCTGGCTGGTGACGCTGCGTTGACGCAACCTGTGTATCAGCTATGCGCCGGGAAGCTCTGCGACGAAGGACTCGCGCGGATGTTTTAGCAGTTCAGAACCGATCTCACGGTTGGCCGATCACCGGCAGAAGGTCCACACTTCCGTTGACTCACCGTGACCCTATTGATAATCTTCACCGTGGTCAGCCCGGCGGCTCGAGCGGGCGCGGCCGCGCCCCGACAGCCATGGTCGTGCCCCACCGTTGGGGTCGACAGTGGCGTCACGGGCAGCCGATCCGGGACACAGGAGACAGTCGGGACGAGCGTTCCGCAGGGGGTGCCGCCGTGGCCGCTGATCCGTCCGTGCCGACCGCCGGACACCCTCCCGAGGCCGGCGTCTCGCTGCATCTGCTCGGCGGTTTCCGGCTGCTGCGTGGCGCGGCGCCGATCGTGGTGCCGCGCGGGCTGCAACGGGTCATCGCGCTGATCGGGCTGCGCCCCGGCGCCACCCGCAGCCAGCTCGCCGGGCTGCTCTGGCCCGACGCGTCGGAGGAACGGGCGCTGTCGTCGCTGCGCACGGCGCTCTGGCGGCTGCGGCAGGACCCCTGCTGCCCGCTGACCGTGGCCGGTGACACCGTGCGGCTGGGCCCGGCGGTCCGACTCGACGTGGACGAACTGGTCGGCACGGCGGCCCGGGTCCGGGACGGCGACGAGCCGCGTACCGCCGCCGGAGCTCTCGCCGCCGGCCGGCACGACCTGCTGCCCGGCTGGTACGACGACTGGGTACTGCTGGACCGGGAGCGGCTGCGCCAACTGCGCCTGCACATGCTGGAGCAGCTGGCCGGGCAGCACCTGGTCGCGGGGCGGCACGGTGACGCGCTGGAAGCCGCGCTGGAGGCGATGGCCGCCGAGCCGCTGCGCGAGACGCCGCACCGGCTGGTGGTCCGCATCCACCTCGCCGAGGGCAACGCCTTCGAGGCCGTACACGCCTTCTACGTCTACCGCGACCTGCTGCGCCGGGAGCTGCGCCTGGAGCCCAGCCCCGCGATGAGCGCCCTGCTCGACGACACGCTCGCCCCGATCCGCGAGGCCAGCCGGGAGGCCGCCGGCCGGCCGTCACCGGTCGGCCGGCGTACGTGACGGTGACGTGACAGTCGCTGCGGCACGGTGGGCACCTTGGAGCACGTGGCCGTCGACCCGAGGGTCGGGGAAGCCACCGGCGGAAAGGGGGTCCCATGAGTCGTCTACTGGTCGTCAGCCGAATCATCCCGGGCGCGGAGGGGCGGGTGGCGCAGATCTTCGCCGAGTCCGACGCCAGCGAACTGCCCGGTCTGACCGGTGTCACACACCGGTCCCTGTACTGCCTGCACGACGTGTACGTACACCTGATGGAGACCTCGGACGTCGACCCGGACGCGCTGGCCGCCACCCGCAACCACCCGCTCTTCCAGCAGGTCAACGAGCGGCTCTCCGCGCACACCTCGCCGTACCTGCCGACCTGGCGCTCCCCCCGGGACGCGATCGCCGGCTGCTTCTACCGGTGGGACGCGGCCGAGGCGCCCGCCGCGCACCCGGCCGGCTGAGCGGACGGGCGACGTGTCCACCCCGGCACCGCACGTCCTGATCATCGGCGCCGGCACCGGCGGGCTGTGCCTGGCACACGGGCTGCGCCGCGCCGGGATCAGCGTCGCCGTCTACGAGCGGCACCGCCACCGCGCCGAGGGGTTGCTCGGCTACCGGGTGGGCATCGGCCCGACCGGTAGCCGGGCGCTGCGGGAATGCCTTCCGCCGGAGCTGTTCGCCACGTTCCTGGCCACCTGCGCCCGACCACCGCGCTACTTCAACGTGGTCACCCAAGGGCTGCGCCAGACCGCCTCGTTCGAGCTGCGACCGGACGCCGACCCGGTGCACACCGAGCACTCGGTGGCCCGGATGGTGCTGCGCCAGGTGCTGCTCACCGGCCTGGACGACGTCGTGCACTTCGACCGGACCTTCGTCCGGTACGAGCAACGCGACGACGGCACGGTCACCGCGTACTTCGCCGACGGCACCAGCGCCACCGGCGACCTGCTGGTGGCCGCGGACGGCACGCACTCGGCGGTACGCCGCCAGTACCTGCCACACGCGGTCACCCGCGACGCCGGCACCATCAACATCGCCACCCGGATCCCGCTGACCGCGCGCACCCGCGACCTCGTCCCGGAGCGGGTCCGCCAGGGCATCTCACTGATCTTCGGCACCGGCGGGACGATGGGCGTCCTGCACATGATGGAGTTCAAGTGGGACGCCGAGCGAGCGATCAAACCCGGCGTCGGTGACGCCGACGGCGCCCTGCTGCGCCAATGGCCGGGCCTGTCCCACGACACCACCACCGACAACATCAACCTGATCATCTGGAGCGCCGCCCGCCGGTTCCCGGCCGACGTCATGCAACGCCGCGGCGAGGACCTCGTACGGGTCGCCCTGGACCTCACCCCGAACTGGCATCCACACCTGCGGGAGCTGTTGACCCGCGGTGAGCCGGACAGCGCCCTACCGATCAAGGTGACCACGTCCGAGCCGGTGCCACCCTGGAAGAGCAGCACGGTCACCCTGCTCGGCGACGCCATCCACACCATGACACCCGGTCGCGGAGTGGGCGCGAACACCGCGCTGCGCGACGCCCGCCTGCTCTGTCAGCAGCTCACCCACGCCGTCGCCGGCGACAAGACTCTGCTGCAGGCGGTCGCCGACTACGAGGCCGCGATGGTCCCGTACGGCTTCGCCCGGGTCACCGAATCGCTGAACCGCAGCGGCACCAGCGGCGACGACCGGATGTACCGGCCGATGGTGGGTCGGCTCGCGCTGCTCGGCGCACGTGGCTACTTCGGGGTGACCAGCCGGGTACCCCGACTGCGCCGCCGGTTCGTCGACGACTTCCACACCTACGAGGGCGACCAGGACTGATCCCCCTGCCGATCCGGGTCCGGCGTCCCCACGCCGGGCCCGGATTTCGTCGTACCCGGCGCAACGCTGCGTCACCCATCCGGCACCCGGTGCGGCGACCGTCCCACCCGCACCGCACCCGACCGATCCTCCCTGTCGGCGTAAACGCGCGTGTGCAAAGCTGCGGCGAGTTTTTCTCGTGACTTTTCTGACGACGTGATAGGGAGATTCGCCGTGGCGTGGTCTATCGGACACTCGCTGATAGTGATACTGGCACTGCTGCTGGGTCTGGCCGCTGGATGGTTGCTGCGCGGTCGGCAGGGCGTACGGGTCAGCGGGCAGGGTCCGTCGATCGTGGACGGAGATCCTGTCGCTGGCCTGGCCATGGTCGCCACGCCGGCACCGGCGGCCACCACCGACCAGGCCCGGCCGGCAGCGACCGTCGACCCGGCGCCGGCCGCGGTCGCCGACGAACCGGTCCCGGTGGACACGGTCAGCGCACCGGCCGCGGTGACCACGCCGGACGATCCCGCCCCGGCAGGCGCCCCGAGCACCGTCGACCCGGCCGACATGGCGTTGACCGACGCCCCGCCGGCCTTCTCCGCCACCGAGCGGTCCGATGCGGAGGACCTCCGGCCCGAGCCCGCCGCGGACCCGGAACCCGCGCCGGTCGCGGTCGAGGAGCAGCCCGCCCCGGCGGCCGTGATCAGCCCCCGCCAGCCGGCGGATGACGTCACGCCCACGGACGCGCCGCAGGCCGAGGCCACGCCGATCGAGGCCACCACGACCGAGGTCGAGGCCACGCCGGCCGACACGACACCGGCCGACACGACCCCGGTGGAGACGACGGCGGCCAGTGAGCCGGCGGACGTCGACGCGGAGCCGGTGCGGGCCACGCCGCCGGTCCGGCCGATCGCCGCCACCGCGCCGAACGGTGCGGACACCGGCTCGGAGGGCCCGGCGGACGACTTCCGCCGGATCCAGGGGGTCGGGCCGAAGATGGCTGCCGCGTTGCAGGCCGCCGGCGTACGCACCTACGGCCAGCTCGGCGAGCTGGACGAGCCGGCGCTGCGCGACCTGATCCGGGCTGCCGGCCTGCGTGCCGCCCCCGGGTTGGCCAGCTGGCCGCAGCAGGCCCGGGTGCTGGCCGGTGCCGGTGACGAGATGGCCGCCGTCCTGCCGGGCGACGCCCGCGGCTGACGACGAGAACCGGGCCCCCGGCGAGCCGTCCTGCGGGGCGGCGGGCCGGGGGCTCGGCCGTTCGGGCGGAACGACCGCGCGTCGACCGCCGAGGCCCGAGTCGATCACCCTCGGTCGAGGGAAGACCGGACAACCGGGAGGTAGCGTCGTCGGCTGCTCGCTACCGTCGGTCGAGGCAGGCGGATGCCCCGCCGATTCGACCGGCACCGCAGGAGCCGCCCGTGCACGTCGCGCCGGACTCTGGGGCCGGCCCTCCGCTGCGCGACCCGGTGGGCCCACGCCGGGTGACGCTGCTGGAACTCTTCTTCGACCTGGTCTACGTGGTCGCGCTCGCACTGATCTCCCGGGGCATGGTCGAGGACCTCGACTGGCACCGGGCCGCAGAAGCGCTGATCCTGCTGGCCGCCGTCTGGTGGACCTGGGCCATCACCACCCTGGTCACCGACATGTACGACCCGCAACGCAACGAGATCAAGCTGCTGATCACCGCGGTGATGTTCGGCGCGCTGCTGATGACCACCGCGATCCCGGAGGCGTTCGGCGCCCGGGGGCTGGTCTTCGCCGCCACCTACGTGGCGATCCACCTCGGCCGCGGGCTGTTCCTGATGCCCCTCGTGCGCAGGGAACCGCAGACCCAGCGCCGGGCGGCGCGGATCTTCGTCTGGTTCGCCGTGTCGGCGATCCCCTGGATCATCGGCGGGTACGTCAGCGACGACGCCCGGATCGCCTGCTGGGCCCTCGCGCTCGCCATCGACTACGGCGGTTTCCGGCTCGCGTACCCGGTGCCCGGCCTCGGGGTCGTGCCGGAGAAGCAGCGCAGCGTCACCGCGGAGCATCTCTCCGAGCGCTACCAGCAGTTCTTCATCATCGCCCTCGGCGACGCCATCCTGACCATCGGCACCATGTTCAGCCTGGCACACTCCGAGGTGGAGAACATCGGGGCGTTCGCGGTGGCGTTCCTGACCACCCTGGTGCTCTGGCGGATCTACGTGCACAAGTCCGGCGAGCTGCTGCCGGTGGCCATCAAGGCGTCCAAGGAGCCGAGCAAGTTCCTGTTCACCGCCCCGTACACCCACCTGCTGATGGTCGCCGGGGTGGCGACCACGGCCACCGGATTCCACCTGGTGCTGCACGAGCCGACCCAGCGGACGCCGCCGGCCTGGCTGGCGGTGATCCTGGGCGGCCCGGCGCTGTTCCTGGGTGGCCGGGCCGCGTTCGAGTACGAGGTGTTCAGCCGGGTGTCGCTGTCCCGCCCCGGCGGGCTGCTGGCGCTGCTGACCATCGCGCCCGCGGCGCTCTTCCTGCCACCGGTCTTCGCCTCCCTCGGTGCCCTGCTGGTGCTGGCGGGCGTGGCGTACGCGGACTTTCGGCGCAGCCGCGGCAAGCCGCCGGAGGCCCCCGCCCCACCGCACTGAACCACCCGGTCGCCGGGCGGTCCGGTCAGCGCACCGCCGCCCCGGCCAGCAGCCGACCCGCGTCCGGCACGTACGGCTCGACGCCCAGGCCGGTGAGCAGTTGGTGCACGGTGGCGGTGGCCGCGGTGAGCACCGGGCGGCCGAGGCGGGCCTCCACCTGCGGTACCGCCGCCAGCGACGGCAGCTGGACGCAGGCGGAGAGGACCACCGCGTCCACGTCGGTCACGTCCAGCCGGTCGGCCAGCTCCACCAGGCGCTGTGCCGGGATCCGACCCACCGCGACGTTGTCCGGCTCGCTGAGACTCACCGCCTCCATCACCCGCACACCGTGCGCGGCGAGGTAGCCGGCGACGGTCGCGGTCAGCGGCGGCAGGTACGGCGCGATCAGCGCCACCCGGCGGGCGCCCAACGCACGCAGCCCGGCGACCAGCGCGCCCGCGCTGGTCACCACCGGCATCTCGTGACCGGCCCGGCCGGCCGCGCGGCCCAACCGCCGCTCGGCCCGCTCGTGCGCGCCGCTGCCCTCGCACATCACCGCCACCAGGCAGGCGTACGCGAGCACGTCGCAACGGGCGTCGGCCAGCTCGGCGGCGCACCGGAGGGCGGAACGGTTCATCCGGGCCAGCTCGTCGGGCGTCACCTGCCGCAGCCGGACCCTGCTGGCATGGGTGGTGAAGTGGACAGTCGGGTCGACGGTCTCGCGCCGTCGCAGCATCGCCGGGATCTCGGTCTCCATGGTGGTGTTCGAGCTGGGCACCACCAGCCCGATCCGATAGCCGCTCACACCAGCGCCCCGGCGTACCCCCGGACCTGCAGGCGCTGCCCGGCGGCGCCGCCGAGGCGCACCTGGAGCCCGAGCGGCGCGGCGGCTCGGCGCACGTCGTCCAGGTGCAGGGAGCCGTGCCGGTCCACGGTGAGCACCGCCGGTTCCTCCAGCTCTCCTTCCGGCGCGTGGAAGGAGAGCAGGGTGACCGAGGTGGTGAGGTAGCCCGGGTAGGCGGCGCGGGCCGCCGCCTCGTCCCGATGGGCGAGCACCACCAGGTCGTCGAGGTGGGCGAAGTCGGCGGCGAGACCTCCGGCCTTCCAGTGCGCCGGTTCCTCCGCCGCGCCGGTGAGGTGCCGGGACCGGTTCGCCGAGGTGATGTAGAGGTGGTCCGACCCGGTCTCGGCGAGCGCCCGCTCGAAGAAGGCGTTGGACGGGCAGGTCAGCCCGGGCGCGATCACCTGGGTGGTGCGCAGCCCTCGGTCGACCTGGGTGAGATGCTCGGGCAGCCGGTCCGCCGCGGGGCCACGGAAGCCGAACGGACCGGCGCCGTAGAGGGCGTCCATCAGCGCCCGCACCCGGCCGACCGGCAGCCGGGGCGAGATCCGGGACCAGTCGAACATCGCCGGGATCCGGCCGACCGCGGTGGTGATGCTGCCGACCTGGTGGATCGGTCGGCCCTTGGCCAGGTTGACCCGGCGCACGGTGGCCGCGTCCGGGCGGGTGACGATGACGTAGAAGTTGGCGAACGCCGCCGCGACAACCGCGCCGCCGGCCAACGCGCGGGCCGCAGCCGCGACGTCCTCGGGGCGGTCGATGTACAGGAGCGGTGTCGGCGCGTCCATGAGTCCTCCTCGGCGGGGCCGTGAGGCAGTTCTACGTCCGGCGACGCGTACGGCGGCCGGGTTGGTCGTCGATCCGATAGCCGGCCCGCACTACCCGATGCGGGCGGCCGATGCCCGGGCCGGACCGACGGCGGACGCCATCGGCCGGACGGACGATCCCGGTGGTTGTCGCGGGCCGTTAGCCGCGAGACCGGATTGGGTACAACGCCTGCACCTCGACCCACCACATTCCTTCAGGAGGCAGCGATGCGCGGCACCTCGATACTCGGAGTCATCGTCGTGATCTGGCTGATCATCGGCGCGATCGCCGGCGGCCAGCGGGGCTACTACAGCGGTGACGACACCAACTGCGCCGAAGCCGGCACCATCCTGGTCACCATCGTGGCCGGGCCACTGAACTACATCGGCGCCAACCCCAAGGTCGACTGCAAGCTGCCCGAGCCGTCCAAGTAGGACGCAGACGCCGGCCCGCGCCCGTCCGGGGCGCGGGCCGTTCGCTGTCCGGACCATGCCGCAGCGGAACGCGGGCGCGTCGGAGGCTCCGCCGACCGTCCGTCCCCCGCCGGGGTCCACGCGGCCGTCGGAGGCACCGCACATCGCCTAAGGCGTCCTAGGAGGCTGGCTAGCTGGCCGTCCCCGCGTTTGTCGGTCCCGAGGCCGGGAACCGCTCCGGCGTCAGTCGCCGGACGGAACCGGACCGAATCGGGAGCATGGCATGCAGATCGGCTACAAGCTGGCCTCGGAGGGCTACGGGCCGCAGGAGATCATCCGGCAGGCCGTCCGGGCGGAGCAGGTCGGTTTCGACTTCGTGGAGATGAGCGACCACTTCCACCCCTGGCTGGACGTCCAGGGCCACTCGTCGTTCACCTGGAGCGTGCTCGGCGCGATCGCGGCGAAGACCAGGAACTTGCGCCTGGCCACCGGCGTCACCTGCCCGACCGTGCGCTACCACCCGGCGATCATCGCGCAGGCCGCGGCGACCATGGCGCTGATCTCCGACGGGCGGTTCACCCTCGGCGTGGGCGCCGGCGAGCGGCTCAACGAACACGTGGTCGGGCAGGGCTTCCCGAGCGTGCAGGGCCGGCACGAACGGCTGCGCGAGGCGCTGGAGATCATCCGGCTGCTCTGGCAGGGCGGCTACCAGTCGTACGAGGGCCGGCACCTGCACCTGGAGGACGCCCGGCTCTTCGACCTGCCGGACACACCGCCGGTGATCGCGGTGGCGGCCAGCGGCGAAGCGTCGGCCCGGCTCGCCGCCGAGCTGGGTGACGGGCTGTTCGCCACCGAACCGGAGACGTCGATCGTCGAGCACTACCGGCGCGCCGGCGGAGCGGGCCCGCGCTACGCCGAGGCGCCGTTGGCCTGGGCCAGCGACGAGCAGCAGGCGGTGCAGGCGGTGTTGCAGACCAGCCGGTGGATGGTCACCGGCTGGAAGGTGATGAGCGAGCTGCCCAACCCGGTCAACTTCGACGCGGCCAGCTCGTACGTCGAGGAGAAGCACATCCGCGAGCTCTTCGCCGTCGGACCCGACCCGGAGCCGCACGTGGCCAAGGTCCGGTCGTACGTCGAGGCGGGCTTCGACCACATCGTGCTGCAGAACGCCGGGCCCGACCCGGATGGTTTCCTCGACTTCTTCGCCGGAGAGCTGTCCGGTCGGCTGCGCGCGCTGGGTTGAGTCGCCGCCAGCCGTGAACGACAGCCGCCGCGAGCCGTGACGACACCGGCCGCCCGGACGATCGTCGTGATCGTCCGGGCGGCCGGCCGCGCTCCGGATGGCTGCGCGGGTCGCCGCTCAGCGGAAGCAGTGCGCAATCGGTACCGCGCTGCCCTCGCAGTTGGTCGGCTCGTTCTCGACGACCACGCTCTCGTCGTCGATCCTGGCCCCGGCGTGCTCGGCGAAGATGCCGCTCGGCTTCACCGTGGCCGCGTTCCCGGTGACCTTGCTGGTGTAGATCGCTACCGAGCCCGCGGTGGCAAAGATGCCGCCGCCCTTGGACGTCGCGCCGACCGCCTCGTTACCGGTGACGTCGCTGCCGCGAACCAGCAGGTTCGACTTGGCGGCGTAGATGCCGGCGCCGATGCCGTGGGTGGTGTTGCCGTCGACCACGCTGTCGTCGAGCGGCAGCAGGCCCTGCACGGTGGAGATGCCACCGCCGTTGACGGTGGAGGTGTTGCCGCGGATGGTCATCTTGCGCATCACCAGCACCGCGTCGGAGTTCGCGGCACCGCCGCCGACCTGGGCGGTGTTGTTCAGCAGCTCGGTCTCGTAGACCTTGGTCCGGGCCGAGAAGCTGGCCAGCCCGCCACCCTGGCCGGCGCTGTTCTCCGCGAAGGTGGTGCTCTCCACGTCGGCCGCGCCCCGGTAGTTGCCAAGCCCTCCGCCGTAGGCGTTGGCGCTGTTGTGGTGGAACTCGGAGCGCTTCAGCGTCAGTACGCCGCCGTTGAGCAGGCCCCCGCCCTTGCCCGCGGCGCCGGCGGCGCTGTTGCCGATGAAGGTGGAGTCGGTGACCACCATGTTGCCGTCGTTGAAGATCCCACCGCCGCCGCCCTCCGGGGACAGCGAGGTGCTCTGGGTGACGGTGACCCGCTCCACCACGGCCGTGGCGCCGTGCACCACGTGCACGCTGCCGCCCTCGATGGCCGAGCGGCCGTTGTGCAGCTCCACGTCGCGCAGAGTCAGCTCGCCACCGTCGCGGACGGTGAAGAAGCGGAACGCCGCGGCCTGGGCGTCGCGGGCGATGGTGGCGCCGGCGCCGTCAATGGTGATGGGCTGGTAGATCACCGGCAGACCAGCGGTGTCGTCGGCCGGGTTGTGCGGCGGCGCGTCCGCGTCACCGGGGGTCTCCGCGGCGTCGGCCGCCTCCCGCGCGTCGCGGATCCCACCGTCGTACTGGTCCTTCTCCTGGAACGCGTCGGTGAGGATGTACCGGCACTTGGGCGCGAGCCGCAGCTCCGCGCCACCCTCGGCGTTGGCTGCCACCAGCGCCGCCACCAGCTTCGCCGCGTCGCACGGAACCGACACGACGCCGCGCTTGCCGGCGCCCGGCGTGTTCGGCTGGCCCGGCTCGCCGCCGCGGCCCCCGCCGCGCTCCGGGGCAGTTGGGTCGGCGGCCTCCCGGTCGTCTTCACCCGGCGCCTCGGTGGCCGTCAACCTGCCCAGGCCCGAGATGGAGAGGTCGCGGTCGGCGGCGGCGGCGACGCCGGCCACTCCCACCACCAGGCTCCCGGCCAGGAGCCCGCCGGCTAAGAACCATCGGGACCGCCGCCTGGGTCGGGCCGGGCGATCTCCTCCACGATAAGTGGACATCAGGGTGCCTACCTTCCTGCCTGCGTGAACGTGACCGCGCGCCGATCCGGGCGCGGGGGGCTCGACGTGCCGCCAGCCACCAAAGGTCACGATAAGTCCGCAATACGGACAGAGAGGTGTGAACGTGAATAGTTCTGCCATTCACCTTCAAAGTCGTCAAACGGTGTACGGGACGGTCACCACCGTCAGCCGCCGACGTGGATACCGGGCCGGCGCAGCGGGTCCGGCTCGGTGCGGCGGATGATCTCCCGCACCACGGGCGGAGTGTCTCCCCGGCCGAGGATGAGGTAACGCAGCAGGTGCGCGATCGGGCTCCCCTCCGACCACTCGAAGTGCCCGTGCGGCCGGACCCCGGTGGCGTCGCGCAGGGCCAGCAGGATCGCGGCGATCGCGTTGGGCACGGCAGGGCTGCTGGCCCGCAGCACCCGGAACCCGCCGACCTCGACCCCGTGCACCCGCAGCACGTGCCTGAACTCCGACGGGTCGACCACGTCGATCTCGAGGAACAGCACGTCGGCGGCGCCGGGCACCGGGTTCATCCCGCGCTGCGCACGCTCCTTGATCGTGTACTCCTTCACCGACCCGCTCTGCCGCTTGTTCGCGATCAGGTGCAGCTGCCCGTCGTGGGCCAGCGACTCGGCGAGGAACCGGCGGGCCGGCTCGTCGAACTCGATCCGCTCGGCGCGCAGCTCGGTGGTCCGGGTGACCCGGGAGATCAGCGAGACCACGATGATGCCGAGAATGAACAGCGCGGAGATGGTGATTCCGTCCGGCTGCTCGATGACGTTCTCCAGCAGCGCGTACAGCAGCACCAGGGTCAGCACGGTGAAGCCGACGGCGGCCGAGCGCCGGCGACGGCGGGCCGCGGAGATGGTCACTGCCACCGCGCCGGAGACCATCATCGCCAGGATCCCGGTGGCGTACGCCCCGGCCTGGGCGTTGACGTCGGCCCGGAACGCGATCGTGATGGCGACGCTGACCAGGGTGTAGACGATGACCACCGGGCGCACCGCCCGCGCCCACTCCGGGGCCATGCCGTAGGAGGGCAGGTAGCGGGGCACGATGTTGATCAGGCCGGCCATCGCCGAGGCGCCGGCGAACCAGAGGATGAACACGCTGCTCACGTCGTAGACGGTGCCGAAGACCTCACCCAGGTAGCGGTGCGCCAGGAAGGCCAGCGCCCGGCCGTTCGCGGCGCCGCCCGGCCGGAACTCCTCGGCCGGGATGAGCGCCGTGGTCACGAAGGTGGTCGAGATCAGGTAGACCGACATGATCAACGCGGCGGTGGTGAGTAGCCGACGGGTGTTGCGGATCCGGGCAGCCAGCCGGGCCTGCGGGTCCAGCCCGTCGGCTGCCACGAGCGGCATCATGCTGACGCCGGTCTCGAACCCGGACAGCCCCAGCACCAGCAGAGGGAAGGCCATCACGGCGGTGAGCAGCACGTTGCCCAACCCGCCGCCCTCCGCGGTCAGCGCGGCGGTCCAGTCCGACACGATGCCCGGGTCGGCGACGATCCGGGCCACAGCGACCACCACGATCACCGCGTTGAGCAGCAGGAAGACCGCGACCAGCGGGATGGCCACCACCACGGCCTCGCGGAAGCCGAGCAGGAACACCCCGCCGAGGATGAGCAGCAGCACCACCGTGACCATGACCGGAACGTAGGGGCTGTGCAGGGTGTCCGGCAGCAACGGATTTTCCAGCAGGTGCACGGTCGCGTCAGCCGAGGAGAGGGTGATCGTGATGATCCAGGAGGTGGCCACGAAGCCCAGCAGCACGAGCACGAAGATCTTGCCTCGCCAGAACGGCAGCAGCCGCTCCAGCATCGCGACCGAGCCCTGCCCGTGCGGGCTCTCCTGGGCCACCCGCCGGTACATCGGCAGCATTCCGAACAGGGTGAGGGCGACGATCAGCAGGGTCGCGAGCGGGGAGAGCGCGCCGGCCGCCACCGCCGCGATGCCCGGCAGGTACGACAGGGTGGAGAAGTAGTCCACGCCGGTCAGGCACATCACCTGCCACCAGGAGTGCGCCCGACTCTGCGCCTCGGTCGCCTCCGGGCCCGGCGGCTGCACCTGGTGCTGGAAGAACCACCGGCGCAGCGGGCTCGCCGGCGGCGCCGGCCGGACCGGGCCGGCCACCCGTTCGGGCATCACGACACCCTGCCGGCCGCCCGGGTGCGCGCGGGCCGGGTCGCGGGCGGCGCGCAGCGCCGGGTCCGGCCCGGTGGGCGGGTGGCGACGTCCGCTGCCGCGTCGTGGTTTCGCCCGGTGCTCGTCAGCCATCGCCCGTCCCACCCTCGCAGGTCCTGATCCGACCGTAGGCGGTACGTGGTGGCCCGGCCGGTGGAACCGGGCAGGCAGACGGCCTGCTCAGGGCAGGTCCGGGCCGACGAACAGTCGCGCCAGGGCGGGCGGGTCGGCGACGGTCACCGTGGCCGCCGGGTGCCGGAGCCACCCCCCGGGCGCCAGGGCCGGCACCGGTACGCCGAAGCGCAGGCAGACCCCGCCTGCCGCGGTGCTGCCGAAGCTCACACCGCGGTCGGCCAGCGACACGTGCGGGCCGATCACCCGCCACCACCGGTACGGGCCGCTCACCTCGACGCCGGTCACGTTGTCCCGATCGGTCCGCAACTGCCACGGCCCGTACCGGATCAGCAGTTCCCGGTCGCTGACGGTGACCCAGGCGGTTGCCGGCCGGACGCCCAACAGCGCCAGGGCGGGGCGGAACACCGGGTCGAAGCGGAACGGGAACCGCGTCACGGGGCCGGTCATCCCGCACCGGGCCGGATGGCGGGTCGAGGCACCGGGCCGCCCGGCCGCAGTGGGCCGGGCCGCGCGGGCCGAGGTCGGGCGGCGGGCCGGCGCCGGGCCAGGACGGTCATGGCGCGGGCGTACCCGGAACTTGCCCGGCGACACCCCTCGTCCCGCCGGATCTCCCGCCGTCCCTCCCCGCCGCCTCTCCCCCACCGGCGGCCGGCCCGCCCCCGGGCCGGCCGCCGGTGTCAGCCGGTCGGCACCCCCCGGGTCGACCGGCTGTCCCCTCGGGGCCGACCGAGTTCTCGGACCGGCCACGTGGAGCTGGCGGGAGGGATGCGTCCCCGCGCTCCGCCCACCCCCCCTGGGGCGGAGCGCGGGAACCCCCCGTCCCGGCTACTGCAGGAACGCCCCCAGGGGCGAGAGCAGCAGCCGACCGAGCGCCGCGGCATTGTCGTCCAACCGCGTGCGCTCACACTCGCGGGCGTCCGGATCGTGCCGGCACCGCCAGATCTTCTGCGCGTTGCGCCAGGCGACATCGCGGGTGTACTCGACCAGCTCCCCCTGGTACCAGTCGTCGATGTCACCGTTGAGCATGTCGATGAGCAGCTGCCACCGCTCCAGGTAACCCCGGCGCAGGCCGGGGATCTTGTCCGCGAAGATGTTGTTGATCTCGAGGTAGTCGTGGTGCTGGTCGCTGCCGTCGACCGGCTCCGACTCCAGGTGGTCGAACGTGGTCACCAGCGCGAACGGCAGGTCGAAGTTGATGTGCGCGTTGACCCCGGCGGCCGCCGAGGGCAGCGGGCGCGCATCCGGCCCACGCATCCGCTCGAACAGGCACGACCAGGCCTTCGGGGTGCCCGGGCTGGAGTCGGTCCACAGTCGCAGCGCGTCGAAATACCGCGCCGCGAACTCGACGTCCAGCCGGGAGAGGAATGCCGGGTCGACGAAGCGGTCGTCGTACAGCCCGTCCAGCACGCTGCTGGTGATGGTCAGGTACAGCTTGTTGAAGTCGGCCAGCGGGCAACTCTCCTCCAGCGGAGGCAGCCGCACCAGCATGTCCTGGAGCTTGGTGAGGTGATCGACCACGGCCGGCACATCCGCGGGGTGGTCGGCGAGCAGGTCGACGATGTCCCGGTGCACGGGCCCCCAGACCGGTTCGGTCATCTCTCCTCCATGGTGGTCCGCAGCACCCCCGTGCCGCCGTCGACGGTGCTCAGCCTTTCAGCCGACACCCGCCCGTCGGATCAGTAGAACGACGTATCCCGGCGCGCACAGGCGCCGGCTGACGGACCGGTCGGTCAGCCGCGCCGGTTGCGCAACTGGATCGCGCTGGCCTGGACGCGGGTGCGGACCTGGAGCTTGTCGAAGATGTGCGACACGTGCACGCCGATGGTCCGCTCGCTGATGAACAGCCGCTGCCCGATCTCCTTGTTGGTCAACCCCTCGGCGACCAGGGAGAGCACCTCGCGCTCCCGCACGGTGAGCGCCGCCAGCTCGTCGTCGACCGGCTCGGCCGCCGTACCCGGCGTGCCGTTGGTGGCCTCGCGCTCCTCCAGCGGCACCCGGGCTCGCCCGGCCAGCTCCCGGATCTCCGAGGTCAAAGGCACCGCACCCAACCCCTGCGCCACCCCGTACGCCTCGCGCAGCAGCTTGCCGGCGGTGGCCACCCGGCTGCGCCGGGCCAGCAGCGCCTCGGCCTGCCGCAGCCGCGAGTACGCCGCCGGGTAGGGGTGGTTGCGACGGTCCCACTCGGCGACCGAGTTGGCCCACAGCTCCGGATCGCTGCCGTCGAGGCGGCTCACCTCGGCGGCGCAGAGCGCCAGGAAGCCGTCCACCACCGAGCGCACCGGTCGGGCCGCGGACGCGCTCTTGCGGGCCACCCGTTCGGCGGTCTCCCGCAGCCGGCGCACCGCCGTCGGGTCCACCGCGACGGTGCGGCTGGCGTGCGCCTCCGCCTCCGCGCGCAGGCCGTGCCAGACCAGCGCGGAGAGGATCGTCACGTCGTCGGAGCGACTCTCGGTCAGGCCGCGCTGCACCGCCTGCCGCGCCACGTCGTGCCGGCCCTCCCACATGGCCAGCCCGGCGCGCAGGGTGAGCAGCGGGATGACGTGCCGCGCACCACCGCCGGCGAGCACGGTGGCCACCGCGTCGAGGTCCCGGCCGGCGGCCTCGATGTCGCCGTAGCCCACCGAGAGCCGGCACCGGGCCAGGAGCAGCTCGACGGCGTCCGCGCCGGACGGGCGGTGCCGCAACGCGGCGGCGACCACCTTCTCCGCCTCGGCCCACTGGCCCACGCGGAACAGGCCGTTGGTGGCGATGGCCAGCAGCCGGGTCTCCCAGGTGCGGCCCAGCCCCAGCTCGGCCACCCGCTCGGCGCCCCGCCGGGCCACCACCACCCCCTCTTCGAGGATGTTCAGCGGCCCGGTCAGCAGCTCCGCCAGGTGCAGGTACGCGCAGGCCACATCCTCCGGCTTACCGGCGCGCTCGGCGGTGTCGAGGGCCTGGCGCATCACCGCGAGCCCGGCGTCCGGGTCCTCCAGATAGGCGTCACTGAAGCCGAGCGCCGCACTGGCCAGCACCACCTCGGTGGCGGAACCCTCCACCGTGGCGGCCAACTCCAGCGCCTCCCGGGCCCGCTGGCCTGCGTCGGCGTACCGGCCCAGGTGCAGCAGCAGCTCGGCCAGGTGCGCGGCGGCGGTGGCCCGGTCACGTGGCGAGCAGTCCGCCGCCACCAACGCCCGCTGGTACTCCTCCTCGGCCAGCGCCGAGCGCCCAGCGGCAGCCAGGTAGCGGGCCCGGCGGATGTGCAGCGCGCAGGTCGGCTCGCCACCCTGCACCGTGGCCAGCTCCTCCAGCAGGGCCAGCGCGCGGGCGTGCTCCCCACAGTGGTGGGCCGACTCGGCGGCGTGCCCGAGCAGCTCGACCCGGTCCACCGCCAGCGAGCCCGGGTCACCGGCCAGCTGCAACGCGACCGACCAGTGCCGGTGCGCCTCGGCGTAGCCGTGCAGCCGCTCGGCCTCCTGCGCGGCGGCCACCGCCGCCGGCAACGCCCGGGCCGGCTCACCGGCCAGCCGCCAGTGGTGCGCCAACCGGGCCTGGTGCAGCTCGCCCGGTGCCGCGGTCAACGCCTCGGCGTAGCGGCGGTGCAGCCCGGAGCGCTCGGCCGGCAGCAGCTCGTGTGCCAGCACCTCGGCGACGAGCCGGTGTCGCAGCCGGTAGCCGTCGTCGGCGCCGACCAGCAGCCGGTGCGCCACCGCGGCGCGGGCGGCCTCGATCAGCTCCTCCTCCGGCAGCCGGAGCACCTGGGCCAGCATCCAGTGCTGCACCGGCTCGACGCCGGTGGCCACCGCGTGCACCACCGCGTGTGCGTGCTGGGGCAGCGCGTCGACCCGGGCGAGGAAGATCTCGCGCAGCGTCTCGGACAGCCCGTCCCGGCCGTCGCGCAGGTCGCGGGCCAACTCCTCGATGACGAAGGGGTTGCCGCCGCTGCGCTGCCACACCTGGTCGGCCGCGTCGGCGGACAAGGTCCGGCCGACCACCGCGGCGGCGAGCCGTTCGGTGCCCGCCCGGTCCAGCGGGGCCAGGTCGAGCACCCGCACCGTCCGCAACCGGCGCAGCTCGGTGAGCACCCGGCGCAGCGGGTGTGCGCCCTGCAACGACTCGGCACGCACCGCGGCCAGTACCGAGAGCTGGAGGTCGCCGAGCCCGGCCAGCAGGTACAGCAGCAGCTGCCGGGTGCTCCGGTCGACCCACTGCAGGTCGTCCAGGATCAGCACCAGCGGCCGTCCCTCGGCGATCAGGTGCAGCCCGCGGGAGACCCGCTCCAGCAGCGCACCCGCGCCGTCCGGGCCGGCGGTCTCGTCGGCGAACATCTGCAACAGCCCACGGACCGCCGAGGAGGTGCGGGCCTGCGAGGCGGACAAATCAGCGTCGAAGCGCCGCAACGCCTGCAACAGCGGGTGCAGCGGGGAGGCGTCGCCGATGTCCAGACAACTGCCGGTGAGCACCAGTGCGCCCTGGTCACGCAGTTGGGCGCCGATCTCGCCGAGCAGCCGGGTCTTACCCACGCCACTCTCACCGGTCAGGAAGACGGCGGCGGTCTGCCCGTGCGAGACGTCACCGAGCAGCGCGGTCCGAACCGTCTGCACCAGCTCGGCTCGGCCCACGAGCGGTGCGGTGTCCACATCGCTGGCCATGGCACGCAGCCTAATCACACGCCCCCGAACCGTTCTACGGCCATCTCCCGCTTGTGGTACTCCTCGCGTCGACATTGCGACTAAAGGTTGCGGTGGGCCGACATACGTCGTTCTGCCGATCCCCTGTCGGCCCAGGAATGCCAATCTCCGAAGGTCGTCAACCATCAGCTGGGGAAAGGCCGGTGCGATACCCATGAGCAGCACCGTCGTCGACATGCAGCGGACCGCCCACCCACACTGGCCGGTGCCGGAGGAGAGACGCACGGTAACCGTGCTCTTCGCCGACATCGTCGGCTCCACCGCGCTGGTCGACCGGCTGGACCCGGAGGACGTCCGGGCGCTGCAACGGGCCTACTTCGACACCGTCGGCGCTGTGCTGCACCGCTGGCACGGGGTGGTCGAGAAGTACGTCGGCGACGCGGTCATGGCGCTCTTCGGCGCGCGGCACTCCGACGGCTTCGACGCGTACCGCGCGGTCCGCGCCGGACTGGAGATCCAGGCCGCGCTGGACCGTCGGCAGATGGTCGGGGACATCAAGCTGCGGGTGCGGGTCGGTGTGGCCACCGGCGAGGTGGTGGTCGACCTGGGCGGCGCCGTCAGCGGCGGCCACGGCGTGGCCAGCGGCGCGGTGATCACCACGGCTGCCCGCCTGCAGGAGTACGCGCCACCCGGCGCCGTCGCGCTCTGCGCGACCACCGCCCGGGCCACCGCCGGCCTGATCGCCCAGCGCCAACTGGCGCCGGTGCCGGTCTCCGGTCGGGTGCCGCCGATGCCGGTCTGGCACGCCGTCGGCCCCGTACGACCCAGCGCCGACCGGCACGACGGCCCGCTGATCGGCCGCCGCCGCGAGCTGGCCACCCTCCGGGACCAGCTGAGCCGGGCAGTCCGCGAGCAGAACCCGCGCTGGGTGTCCCTGGTCGGCCCGACCGGCAGCGGCCGCAGCCGACTGCTGCACGAACTGACCCGTTCGCTGACCACGGTGGACGGAGTGGCGGTGCGCTGGTGCGTGGCGACCTGCCAGCCGTACCCCGACCAGGTGCTGGCGCCGGTCGCGGAGCTGCTCCGCGATTTCGCCGGGATCCGCCACGGTGACGGCCCGGCGATGGTCCGCGACCGGCTGGCCAATGCCCTGACGCCGCTGCTCCCGCCGGCCCGGGTCGCGGCGGCGGTGCCGGCGCTGGAGCGGCTGCTGACCGCACCGGACGGCTCGGCCGCAGCGCTGGCCGGGGCGGCGATCTGCCGGGACGCCCTGCTGCGCCTGGCCGCCCACCGGCCGCTGTTCGTCGCCGTGGACGACCTGGACCGGGCCGCGCCCGCGGTGAGCCGCTTCCTGCACGCACTGTTCACCGCGGCCACCGCGCGACGGGTGCCGCTGGCCGTGGTCACCCTGCACCAGCCCCAGTGGGCCGACACCCGGCCCGGCCCCGCCCGGCGGATGACGATCCGGCCGCTGGCCGCAGTGCAGTCCGGGCGACTGCTGCGTCAGCTGTTGACCCGCGCCGGGCAGCCGGTGGACCTGGTCGACCGGCTGCTTCCGCTGGTGGGCGGCCGGCCCGGGCACGCGGCCGCGTACGTGGCATCCATCGGGGATGGTGCGGACCCGGCGGCGCTCCCGCTGCCGGAGGCGGTGCGCCGGGCCGTCGGCGCGGAGCTGGACCGGCTCGACGGCGAGCGCCGGGCGGTGCTGATGGCCGCCGGCACGCTCGACGGCGTGATCTCCGACGCGGCGCTGGACCGGGTGCTCGGCTGGACCCCCGGGCGGTCCGCTCCCGTTCTGCGCGCGCTCGTCGCCGCCGGGCTGCTGTTCCCCCGCCGCGCCAGCGGGTACGCGTTCGCGGCGCCCGCGCTGCGCCGGGTCGCCGCCGAGCGACTGCCCCGCGCGTTGCGCGCCGTCTTCGCCCACCGGGCCGCCGACGCCGCCCGCCTCGACGCTGTCCAACTCGACGCCAGTCACCTCGACACCAGCCACCTCGACGCCGTCGACCCGGACGTCCTCCGGCGGGAGGCAAGCCCCGCCGCCGACCGGCCTGCCGGCCACCCCGTCGTCGGCGCCAGGTCTGCCGCCGTTGGTTCCGAGCGTGTCGGCGCTGCCACCGCGCGCGCCGAGGTCGTGCGCCTCGACGCCGTCCGCTCCCAGGCCCGCCGCCTCGACGCCGTCTTCGCTGAGCTGGCCGCGGCGCGACCGAGTGGGTCAATCCAGCCCGCGGCGCGGCCGCGCGGGTCCGTCCAGCCTGCGGCGCTGCGCCGACACCTCCCCACCCCGACGGCGGCGGCCCCGCCGCCCGTGCCGAGTTCCGGGATCGGCCGTCCGGCGGCCGTCCGCCGGCTCCGCGCCGTCGCGTCGGCGGGCGACATGCCGTCGACGCGTTCCTCTGCGCTCGCCGTCAACCGCGCGGCCTCCCGGCTCGGCGCGCCCGTGGCGATCCTCTCCGGGGGTCATCCGCCCGTAGCCGCACCGGCGTCGCCGACCGGTGCATGCGCCGACGCTTCGCCGGCATCGGTCCGCGCGGCACCCACCGGGCCGGGGTCAGCCGGGCGACGCCCCCTGCCCGGCCACGGCGCGCTGGCCGTCGTCGGTGCTCCGCCCGGCGCGGCGCACGCCGTACCCCGCCCGCCGTTGATCCGCTGGCCAGACGGCCTGGCCGCGTCCGCCTGACGGTCCGTCGGCGGATGCGGCTGGTGGGCGAGGTACGGAGATCTACCGAACCCCTACGGCAGTTGCAGGGTAGGCGCCGGTCCAGGCGGCGAGGCTATTGCTGCGGGGCCGAGGGTGCAGTGGGGGTCACCGTCGGAGCGTCCGCTTGGCTTCCGCGTGCCTGAGGCAGACGTCTCTGTGGACGTCGGAGCGAGGCGACCGACCAACGGGATGTGCGCCCGGGGACGAGCGGGTGGGTCAGTGGTTCGCCGTTGGACTCACGGATCTCCTGTTGCAGGAGGTGGAGCGTCGGCCACCAGTCGGGGTAGCGCTCCACCACCTCGACGAGAACCGGGCTCTGCCGCAACATCTGCGCGGGCCAGTGGTGCCACGAATGAGCGAAGTTGAAGGCGGGTAGGAGCGAGGCCATCTGCAGGTTGCACTCAAGTACGTCGCCGAGCAGTTCCGCGAGGGTCAACACCTTCGGCCGCTCCACGTCGTCCGCCGTGGCGGGCTTCCCGTCGAAGAAGTACGGGCGTGCCGACGGGTCGTGGAGCAGCCGTTCGTGCCAGGCGCGAATGAGGTTGTTGACCTCCACGAGGGCGGCGGCCGACCCGATCCCGTTGTTGATGCGGCTCTGTCTCGCGACCTCCCGGGTCTGCAGTGCGGAGAAGCCGAGCGATACCGCGACCAGCACCAGACCGACGACACTGAGGACTGTCTCATTCACGGCTACGTGCCCTTCGAGAACGGGAGTCTGTCCTCACGCTAGAAAAGTGCCGCAACCATCGACACTCGTTGGGCCCGGACAGGCCCGGCCCTCAAGGGGCGGCGAGGAAGGACAGCACCCGTGGCCAGGTCGCCGCGTCGGCCTCCGGGGCGTACTCGGCGACGTCCGGATCGGTGAACAGGTGCCCCACGCCCGGATAGCGGAAGACCGTCAGGTCGGTGCCGGCCTCGGTCATCGCCCGCTGCCACTCGTCGACCTCGTCCGGCGTGTCGTACGGGTCCGGGTCGGCGAGGTGCAGTTGCACCGGCAGGCCGGGCCGGACCGACTCCGGCGCCCCACCGGTGCCGTGCAGCAGGAGCAGACCGGCGCTGTCGGGACGCTCGGCCAGCAGCGCCCCGGCCACGCCGGCACCCATCGAGAAGCCGGCGAGCACCGCCTCCGCCGGCAGTTCCCGCAGCGCCGCCCGAGCCCGGTCGAGCACCACGTCCTGGCCGATCTTGTCGAGCAGCGCGAAGCCCTCCTCGACGGTGTCGGTGGCCGGAACGCCGTACAGGTCGGGGGTGACGACCCGGTGTCCGGCGGCGCGCAGCCGGTCCGCGGCGGCGCGCACGGCGGGCCGCAGCCCGTACACGGAGTGGAACAGCACGACGTGTCGCATCTGGCCATCCTGCCCCAGCTGGGCGTCGATCCGGTGTGGCCACGCGGGCCGGCCGTCAGACCAGCGCGGCCAGCCTGGCCACCAGGTCGGACGGCGGCGGCATGGCGGCGATCTCCCGGCTGACCTGCCCGGCGGCGGTCCGCAGGCGGTCGTCGGTGAGCAGCCGGGTCAGCGTCTCCGGGGTGATGTCGCGAGGACGCAGCGCCAGGCCGGCGCCGCAGCGGGCCACCAGCTCGGCGTTGTGCCGGCGGTCTCCCGGGCCGACCGTGGCCATCTGGGGCAGGCCGGCGGCGAGGGCGCCGAAGACGCTGCCCGCCCCGCCGTGGTGGACCAGCGCCGCGCTCGCCGGCAACGCCTCGTCGAGCGGGATCCAGTCCACCGTCCGAACGTTGTCGGGCAGCGTACGGGCCGACCGCTGGTCCGGCCGGACCAGCACGAACTCGGCATCCACCTGGGCGGCGGCCGCCACCACAGCGGGCATCGGCCCCTTGTCGCCGGGGCCGGTCAGGGTGCTGCGGGTGACCAGGATCCGGGGTCGTTCACCAGGTTCCCGCAGCCAGGGCGGCAGCTCGCCGCCGCCCACGTAGGAGGTGTACCGCATCGGCCAGCCCTCCTGCGTCGCCACGCTCGGCGGTGCCACGGCGAGGGCGGCGGCCGGTGGCGGCAGCTCGCTCAGGCCGTGCCGGCGCAGCGCGGGGCCGAGCCGGGCTGAGGTGGCCTGGACCAGGTCGCGCCCGTCGAAGAGGGCGTTCTCCTGCCGGATGGCCGGCACACCCAGCCGGGCGGCGGCCACCGCGCCGGCCACCGCGAACGGCTCGTACACCACCAGGTCCGGCCGCCACTCGGTGGCCAGCTCGACGACCGGGTCGGTGAGCTGGTCGTTGAGCGCGCCGAAGAGCAGGCCGGCGCCCCGGGTGCCGGCGGTGCCGGCCAGCTCGGCCCGGGCGATCAGCGGATGGCGGGGAAAGACCCGCAGCGCGATCCGACCGAAGTCGAAGCCCGGCGCGACGTCGTGCACCGACAGGCCAGCCCCGGCGGCGGCAATCCCACCGCCACCGGTGGCCAGCAGCACGTCGTGGCCGGCGTCACGCAACGCCACGGCGAGCGGCACCAGCGGGAAGACGTGGCCGACCAGCGGCGCGGACACCACCAACACGCGCATGGCCGGGATCCTATGTCGACGGAAGCGACGCCGGGGTCCGGCTGCGCCCCCGGAACTCCGCGACCACCGCGCCGTCGTCCCGGGTGACGGTGACGTCGTAGATGCCGCTGCGGCCGTACCGGGTGCGCTCGGTGGCACGGGCGGTGAGCAGGTCACCGGCACCGGCCGGCCGGACGAAGGTGATCTCGCCGCCAGCGGCGACGGTGACCGGGCCACGGCTGTTGCAGGCCAGCGCGAAGGCGGTGTCGGCGAGCAGGAAGACGAACCCACCGTGGGCGATCGCGTGGCCGTTGAGCATCCGCTCGGTCACCCGCATCCGGGCCACCGCCGCACCGTCGCCAGCCTCGACCAGCTCGATGCCGAGGCCACGCGAGGCCGCGTCGGCGTCGAACATGTCGTACGCCGGATTGCGCTGTTCGGTCACCTCAGCTTGCCCGGCGCTGGTCGACGATGCGCCGCATCTTGCCCACCGAGCGCTCCACGCCGTCCGGCGCGAGCACGTCGACCGCCACGCTCACCCCGATGGTGTTCTTCACCAGCTCGACGAGGGTCACGCCGGCCCGCTCGGCGGCGTCCACGCCGACTCCGGCCCGCCGCTCCACCCGCACCGTCAGGGTGTCCAGCCGGCCCTGCCGGTCGAGCACGCACTGGAAGTGCGGCGACAGCTGCGGGGTGCGCAGGATCAGCTCCTCGATCTGGGTGGGGAAGATGTTCACCCCGCGCACGATCATCATGTCGTCCGTCCGGCCGGTGATCTTCTCGATCCGGCGCATCGGGCGGGCGGTGCCGGGCAGCAGCCGGGTCAGGTCCCGGGTGCGGTAGCGGACGACCGGCATCGCCTCCTTGGTCAGCGAGGTGAGCACCAGCTCGCCCTGCTCGCCGTCAGGCAGCACCGCGCCGGTCAGCGGGTCGATGATCTCCGGGTAGAAGTGGTCCTCCCAGAGGTGCAGACCGTCCTTGGTCTCGACGCACTCGGTGGCCACGCCCGGCCCCATCACCTCGGAGAGCCCGTAGATGTCGACCGCGTGGATGTCCAGCCGGTCCTCCATCTCGCGGCGCATGTCCTCGGTCCACGGTTCCGCGCCGAAGATGCCCACCCGCAGCGAGGTGGCCCGCGGGTCGACGCCCTGGCGCTGCATCTCGTCCACGATGGCCAGCATGTAGCTGGGCGTGACCATGATGACCTCGGGTTCGAAGTCGCGGATCAGCATGACCTGTCGTTCGGTCATACCGCCGGAGACCGGGATGACCGTGCAGCCCAGTTCCTCGGCGCCGTAGTGCGCGCCGAGTCCGCCGGTGAACAGCCCGTAGCCGTACGCCACGTGCACCCGATCACCGGGACGGCCGCCGGAGGCGCGGATCGACCGGGCCATCAGCCGGGCCCAGGTCCGCAGGTCGTCGCGGGTGTAGCCGACCACCGTCGGCCGGCCGGTGGTGCCGGAGGAGGCGTGCAGCCGGGCGACCCGTTCCCGGGGTACGGCGAACATGCCGAACGGGTAGTTCTCCCGCAGCTCCGCCTTGCCGGTGAACGGGAAGCGGGCCAGGTCTGCGAGGTCCCGGCAGTCGTCGGGGTGCACGCCGGCCTCGTCGAACGCCCGGCGGTAGTGCGGCACGTTGTCGTACGCGTGCCGCAACGACCAGCGCAGCCGCTCGTGTTGCAGGGCTCGCAGCTCGTCGACGCCGGCCCGCTCGATGGGCTCCAACTCCTCGCGACGAGGGGTGCGGTCCTGCATCGCCTGCCTCCTTCGAACGACGGTCCCGGCACGGCTGCCGGTACCGTACGCCCGGCCCGGAGGGCTCACCACCGCCGCCCCCGGAGCAGGGCTGGGCGCTTGGTAGTCGCGGCAGCGCGTCGACCGGGGGCGCCAGCTCGGGGTGGCCTCCGCCTGGGCCGACGCGTCCGCCAGCGAGCGCGACCCCTGCCGCGCCGCTCGCGAAGGTGGCGCCGGGGGCGGGCGGATGACCCGACCCGGCGCCACTGCGATCATCGCGTTGCCATTGTCTAGCAATTGCAAGTTATGTGCAACAAGGTCTGGACAGACACGTTGAGTCGTAACTAGCCTGATCGCCATGACTCCTTACATCACGAATGCGTCGGCGTGGCAGGAGAGCTGGGACCGCCAGCAGGAGGCGTACCTGCCGGACCGGGAACACCGGTTCACCGCCATGCTCGACGCCGTCGACGCGGTCCTCGACGGCCGACCGCCGCGCCTGCTTGACCTGGCCGGCGGCACCGGCACCATCTCGCTGCGAGTGCTGGCGCGCTTCCCCACCGCCGAGGTGACCCTGGTGGACCTCGACCCGGCGCTGCTGGCCATCGCCGGCGCCTCACTGACGGATCGCGCCACCATCGTCACCGCCGACCTCGGTGCCCCCGAGTGGCGCTCCGCGCTCCCCCATCAGGAGTACGACGGCGTGCTCACCGCCACCGCGCTGCACTGGCTGCCGGCCGACCGGCTCGGTGCGCTCTACGGCGAGATCCGCGACATGCTGCGACCGGGCGGGATCTTCGTCAACGCCGACCACATGCCCGACGACTCCCTGCCCGAGTTGACCAAGCGGCTGCTCGACCGGGCGCGGGACCGGCGCGCCGCCCGGTACGCCGCCGGTGCGGTCCCCTCCTGGTCGGAGTGGTGGGAGCGGGCCGGCGCCGACCCGGTGCTCGGTCCACTGGTCACCCAGCGGCACGCCATCTACCCGACCGGGCACAGCCCGGAGTGGAACCCGCCGGTCTCCTGGCACCTGGCCGCGCTCACCACGGCCGGGTTCACCGAGGTCGGCACGGTGTGGCGGGGCGGCCCCGACGCCGTCGTGGGGGCGGTTCGCTGACAGCCGGCCGGGAGCGCGAACACGCGGCTCGTCCGGCGATATGCTGGCGCCGGAGCCACCGGGCTCCCCGGCGGTGGGGCCCGCCGCCCCGGCTCGCGCCGGGGAAACCGCGACACCACGCCAACGGTCCCTGCCAGTGACACCCGTGCTGGTGGGAGGGCCCGTGTCCGGATCATTCGAGCCGCGTACCGACCCGGACGTCGACCTTCGCGTCCCCGCCGACCGCGACGAGCTGAGCACCCGTCCAGCCACGGTTCTCGCTGCGGTCGCGGCCGGCGGGGTGCTCGGCGCGCTGGCCCGGGCCGGCCTGCAACACGCCGCCCCCCACGCGCCGACCGACTTCCCGTGGGCGACGTTCGGCGTCAACCTGTCCGGCTGCCTGCTGATCGGCGTGCTGATGGCGGCACTCGCGCACCTCGGCGGTGGGCGTCCGCTGGTCCGCCCGTTCCTCGGGGTCGGGGTGCTCGGCGGGTTCACCACGTTCTCCACGTACGCGGTGGACATCCAGCAGGCGCTGGTCGCGGGTTCTCCGGGCACCGCGCTGGCCTACCTGGCCGCGACCGTGGTCGGGGCACTGGTCGCGGTCGGGCTGGGCGACGCCGCCACCGCCGGGTTGCTGCGTCGCCGAGCACAGCGGGTCAGCCGATGACGGTGCTGCTCATCGCCCTGGGCGCGGCCGTCGGCGCACCGCTGCGCTACCTCACCGACCGGGCCGTGCAGTCCCGGCACGACTCGGCGTTCCCCTGGGGCACGCTGACCGTCAATGTGGTCGGGTCGCTGCTGCTCGGCGTGCTCGTCGGGCTGCCGGCCGGCCCGGCGGTCAGCGCGCTGCTCGGCACCGGGTTCTGCGGCGCGCTGACCACCTACTCCACCTTCAGCTATGAGACGCTGCGCCTGGCCCAGACCGGCAAACGGCTCCTCGCGCTGGCCAACGTGCTGACCAGCGTCGCCGCCGGGCTCGCCGCGGTCACCGCCGGCTACGCCCTGGCCCGCGCCCTGACCGGCTGACCGCGCGGAGACGCGCGGGAAACCCCGCCCCACCCCGACACCCGTCAGCGCCCACGCCCTGATCGGCTGGCCGCTCACAAGATACCGAGGATATATACGCGAGGTATACCCCCGGTGTATTGTCCTGGCATGAGCGTGCCACTGACACTTCTCGGCCTCCTCGAACGGGAGCCCAGCCACGGCTACGACCTGAAGCGCGACTACGACGCCTTCTTCGGGCGGGGCAAACCGCTGCCATTCGGCCAGGTCTACTCCACCCTCAGCCGCCTGGCCCGGGACGGGAAGGTGGTGATCAGCGACGTCGCCCCCGGCTCGGGCCCCGACCGCAAGCGCTACATCATCACCGACGTCGGCGCGACCGAGGTCGAGCAGTGGCTGACCCAGCCGGTCGAGCCGGAGCCACACCTGCAGACCGTGCTCTTCGCGAAGGTCGTGCTCGCGCTGATGCTGGATCGTCCGGCCGACGAATACCTCGACACGCAGCGCAGCGCGCACCTGCGGCGGATGCGCGAGCTCACCGAGGTCAAGCGCACCGGCAACCTGGTCGACGCGCTGCTCGCCGACCACGGCCTGTACCACTTGGAGGCGGACCTCCGGTGGATCGAGATGACCGGCGCCCGACTGGACGCCCTGAAGAAGGAGGTGCGGCCGTGAGCGTCGTGATCGAAGCACGCAACGTGGAGTTCTCCTTCGGTCAGACCCCCGCACTGCGCGGCGCCAGCGTCGCCGTGGACGCGGGCGAGATCCTCGCCGTCATGGGGCCCAGCGGCTCGGGCAAGTCCACCCTGTTGCACTGCCTGGCCGGCATCCTCGTGCCCGACTCCGGCGAGATCCTCTTCGACGGTGCCCGGGTCGACGCCATGGCCGAGACCGAGCGCAGCAGCCTGCGCCGGGACCGCTTCGGCTTCGTGTTCCAGTTCGGCCAGCTCGTCCCCGAGCTGACCGCCGTGGAGAACGTCGCCCTGCCGCTGCTGCTCAGCGGCGTGCGCCGGACGCAGGCGCTGCGCAGGGCGCACACCTGGTTCGAGCGCCTCGGCCTGGACGGCCTGGAGCAGCGGCGGTCGGGTGAGCTGTCCGGTGGGCAGGCGCAACGCGTCGCCCTCGCCCGCGGCCTGGTCGCCGAGCCGCAGGTGCTCTTCGCCGACGAGCCGACCGGCGCGCTCGACTCGCTCACCGGCGAGCAGGTCATGGACCTGCTGGTCAGCGCCGCCCGCGAGCAGGGCACCACGGTCATCCTGGTCACCCACGAGCCCAGGATCGCCGCGTACGCCGACCGTGAGGTCATGGTCCGCGACGGGCGCGTGAACGCGCCGGACAGGATCGCCTCATGATCGGCTTCGGGCTCCGCCTCGCCGTGGCCGGCGGCCGCGAGGCGCTCACCCGCCTGGCCCTCATCGCCGCCGCCGTCGCGGTCGGCAGCGGACTGCTGCTGACCACCCTGGCCGGGGTCAACGCCGTCAATGCGCAGCTCACCCGGTCCGCATCGGTGTATCCCAGCGCCTCGACGGGCGGCGACGTCGATCCCCTGTGGTGGTCGACCCGGGAGGACTACTTCCACGGCAAGCAGATCATCCGAATCGACGTGGCAGCCAGCGGACACAGTGCGCCCACCCCGCTCGGCATCCCTGCCACCCCTGGCCCCGGGGAGTACTACGTCTCGCCCGCGTTGCGCGAACTGCTGGCCGCTCAGCCGGCCGACCAACTGGACGACCGCTACCCGGGACGTGACCTCGGCACCGTCGGCCCGGCCGCACTGACCTCACCGGACACCCTGCTCGTCATCATGGGTGGCACCCAGGACGAGGTCGCCGGGCTGCCCCTCGCCAGGCAGGTCACCAGCGTCGGCGACACTCCCGCAATCCCCGAGACGACGGTGAACCTCATCCTGGGCGTGATCGCCGGTGGGCTGCTGTTTCCGGTGCTGATCTTCATCGGCACCGCCACCCGGCTCAGCGCAGCCCGCCGGGAGCAGCGCTTCGCCGCGATGCGCCTGGTCGGCGCGACACCGAAACAGATCTCGATGGTCGCCGCGGTGGAGGCGACCGCCGCGGCCGTCGCCGGCACCGCCCTCGGCTTCGTGCTGTTCTACGCGTTGCGCGGCCCGATGGCGGGCATCCCGTTCACCGGCATGCCGTTCTTTCCCAGCGACATGTCGCTGGGCGTGCTGGACGTGCTGCTCGTGGCGCTCGGCGTCCCGGCCGGCGCGGCGGTGGCAGCCCAGGTCTCGCTGCGCCGCGTGCGAATCTCGCCGCTCGGCGTCACCCGTCGGGTCACCCCACGCGCACCGCGTGCATACCGGCTGATCCCGATCCTCTTCGGCGTCGCTGTGCTGTTCTTCGCCATCGGCTACCGGCCCGAGACCTCCGACGGCCAGACCGCGGTGTTCCTGCCCGGCCTGCTGCTCATCATGGCCGGCCTGGTCCTCGCCGGCCCGTGGTTGACGATGGTCGGCGCCCGGGTCATGGCCCGGTACGCCGGCCGCCCCGCCACTCTCATCGCCGCGCGACGCCTCGCCGACAACCCGAAGGCCGGCTTCCGGGCGATCAGCGGCATCATGGTCGCGCTCTTCGTCACGAGCGTGGCCGTCGGCGTGATCACCACGATCGTCGCCAACCGCGGGCCGGCGCCGATCGGCTCGACCGAGGCGGGCACCGTGTCCATGGACTTCGGCAGGGAGGCACCATCGGTGCCCGACGCGCTGTTCTCCGAACTGCGTTCGACCAGCGGCGTACGGTTCGCGGCCACGGTACGCGAGAACCCGGACAGGCTGAGCGCCAGCGAGCCCGGGCTGATCGCGTGCACCGACCTCCCGAGCGCGTACGGCCGGTGCGCCGACGGCGCAGGCGTCGCCGAGGTCGCGATGGGCTTCATCCCCTTCCGGGAATCGGCGTCGCCCACGAGGGTCTGGCAGACCGCGTCGGTCCCGCTCGGCGATCTCCAGAGGCTGCCGGTGCTGTCGATCGTCGTCGGCACGGACGGTTCCGCCGCCGCCGTCGAGCGCTCGCGCACCGTCCTCGAGGCCGCCTTCCCGACCTTCCGGGTGGCACCGAACGTGCCCGGCGACTTCGAGTCGGGCTTTGCCAACACGCTGCGCGGCTGGGAACAACTGGCCAACGTCATCATCATCGCCAGCCTCGCGCTCGCCGGTTGCAGCCTCGCGGTCAGTGTGATCGGCGGTCTCACCGAGCGCAGGCGCCCGTTCAGCCTGCTGCGCCTCAGCGGCGCACCGGTACAGGTCCTGCGCAGGGTGGTCGCGCTGGAAAGCGCCGTACCGATGCTCGCCGTCGCCGCAGTGGCCATCGGGATGGGCCTCCTCGCTGCCCACCTGTTCCTTCGGGCCCAGATGGACTACACGCTCATCGTGCCCGAGCCGCGCTTCTACGTGATCGTCGTCGTCGGGTTGGCCACCTGCCTCGGCGTCATCGCCTCCACCCTGCCGCTGCTGGAACGCATCACCGGACCGGAGACCGCCCGCAGCGAATAGTCGTCAGGCCGTCGGCCCGGTGGTCGCGACGTCGACCACCGGGCCGAGGACGAAGACGGCGGGCGGGCCGATGCCCTCCCGGGCGGCGACAGCGCCGATCTCGTCGAGTCGGGCCGGCACCGCACGCTGGTCAGGCTGGCCGGCGTCCTGCACGGCGAGCACCGACGTGTCCGGGGCACGGCCGTGTTCGACCAGCGCGGCGGCGATCTTGGCGATGGTGTCCACCGCCATCAGCAGCACCAGCGTGCCGCGGGCCCGGCCCAGCGCCGCCCAGTCCACCAGCGAATCGGGGTGCCCGGGCGGCAGATGCCCGGAGACCACCGTGACGTCGTGCGCGACCCCGCGATGGGTCACCGGCACACCGGCCAGCGCCGCCGCGGCGAACGCGCTGCTCACCCCGGGGACGACGGTCACCGGCACGCCGGCCGCCGCGCAGGCCTGCACCTCCTCGTGGCCGCGACCGAACACGTACGGGTCGCCGCCCTTGAGCCGGACCACCCGCCGGCCGGCGCGGGCGTGCGTCACCAGAGCCGCGTTGATCGCCTCCTGGTCCATCGACGGTCCACGGGGCACCTTGGCGGCGTCGACGACCAGCACGTCGGGGCGCAGCCCGGCGAGCAGCCCCTGCGGGGCCAGGCGGTCGACCACCACCACGTCCGCCGCGTCGAGCAGCGCCTTGCCGCGTACCGTGATCAGGTCGTCGGGTCCCGGGCCGCCGCCAACCACCGCGACCGATCCGTGGTCGTGCTGGTCGTGCCCGTGCCCGTGCCCGTGCCCGTGGTGGTGGTGGCCGCCGACCGGGTCGTCGGGGTGGTCGTGCGGGCGTTGCGGGCGGCCCACCTTGTCGGCGAAGCCGGGCATCAGTACCCGGTACGCGCAGGTGTCACAGTTCATCCGGATGTCTCCGCCCAGCGCCTCGGTGTACCGCTCCAGCACCAGGTCGGCCAGCGCGTCGCAGTCGCCGATCAGGTCGGCGACCCGCACGTCCAGCTCGGGGTGAGCGGCGGCGAACTCCGCGGACTGGGCGACGATCCGGGCCGGCAGCACCCCGGCGAACAGGAAGTACGGCGCGACCACGATCCGCCGCGCGCCGAGCCGACGCAGCCGGTCCAGCACCCCCGGCACCGACGGCTCGGCCAGCGAGATGAACCCTGGCTCCACGCCGGCGTAGCCACGCCCCTCCCAGAGCAGCCGGGCCACCTTGGCCACCTCGGCGTTGGCGTCCGGATCGGTGGAACCCCGGCCGATCAGCGCGACCCACGTGTCGGCCCGGTCCGCACCAGTCAGCGCCGTGCCGGCCCGATCCGCTCCGGCCAGCGCCGCGTCGATCCGCTGTTCGAGGGCGTCGTGCAGCAGCGGGTGCGGCCCGAGCGGACGGCCGTAGCGGTAGCTCAGCCCGGGATGACGCTCCTGCTCGCGTCCCATCGCGGCGGGGATGTCGCCCTTGCCGTGCCCGGCGGCGGTGAGCACCAGCGGCAGCGCCACCAACGCCCGGTGTCCGCGCGCGACGAGCGCGCCGACCGCGTCGGTCAGCGGCGGGCGGGACAGCTCGATGAAGCCGCCCTCCACATCACCGACGACGCCGCGCCGACGGACCCGCTCGACCAACGCGGCGAACTGGTCGACCCCGGCCACGCTGCGCGTGCCGTGCCCGACGATGACCAACCCGGTCATGGCATCTCCTCGACATAGAGCAGGGCGTTGAGGGCGGCGGCGGCGACCGCCGAACCGCCCTTCTCCCCCACGTTGGACACCCCGGGCAGGCCGCTGGCCCGCAGCGCGGCCTTGGACTCGGCTGCCCCCACGAACCCGACCGGCAGGCCGACGACCAGCGCCGGCGCGGCGTCCAGGATGAGCAGTTCGACCAGTGCGGTGGGCGCGCAGCCGACCACCCAGACCGCGCCGGGCCCGACCCGGTCGAGTGCGATCCGCACGGCCGCCGCCGAGCGGGTGATCCCGGCCGTCCGGCCCAGCTCGGCAGCGGCCGGCTCGGCGACCGGGCAGACCAGCTCCAGGCCGGCTCGGGTGATGCCGGCGGCGACCATCGCCACGTCGGTGACCACCGGCACGCCGGCGCGCAGCGCGGCCAGCCCCGACTCCAGGGCCGGCTCGTCGCAGACCAGCTCGTCGACGTACGCCAGGTCGGCGCTGGCGTGCACCACCCGCTCGGTCACCGCCCGGCTCAGCGGCGGCAGGTGGGACAGGTCGACCCGGTCGCGCAGGATGCGGTACGACTCCGCCTCGATGGGGTGCACCACCCGGCTCACCGCCGCTCCCCCACACCGGCAGCCGACCGGACGACACCGAACCGGTTCCCCCAGCCAACCGGGGGCGCGGTGCTGACCACGGTCGAACTCATCGGACTCCTCCACGTTCGTCGGGATCGGCGACGCGGATCGCGTCCACCGGGCAGATCTCCAGGCACTCCAGGCAGCCGGTGCAGCGGTCGGCGCGGACCGTCAGACCGCCGGCGACCGGCCGGATCGCGTGCGTGGGGCAGGTGAGCAGGCAGGCGCCGCAGCCCTGGCACGCGCCGATGGTCACGATCGCCATCGGTACCCCCGGGGCGTGACCATGCGGCCGGCGACCAGCCGGGTGTCGCTGCTGCCGACGACCACGACGCTGTACATGTCGACCACGGCCGGGTCGAGGGTGGCCAGGGTGGCCAGGTGCACGCGTTCGCCGGGGCGGCTGGCGTTGCGCACCACCCCGACCGGCGTGTCCGGGGGGCGGTGTTTGCCGAGGATCGTGAGCGCCGCGCCGAGCTGCCAGTCCCGGTTGCGGCTGCGCGGGTTGTAGAACAGCGTCACGAAGTCACCCTCGGCCGCCGCGGTCACCCGCCGCTCGATGACCTCCCATGGGGTGTGCAGGTCCGACAGGCTCAGGTAGGCGTGATCGTGGCCGAGCGGGGCGCCGAGCAGCGCGCCGGCGGCCAGTGCGGCGGTCACCCCGGGGACGCCGACCACGTCGATCCGCTCGTCGGCGTACTCCAGGGCGGGGCTGGCCATCGCGTACACCCCGGCGTCGCCGGACCCGACCAGCGCGACCGCGTGGCCGGCGGCGGCCTCGGCGACGGCGGCGCGGGCCCGTGCCTCCTCCGCGCCGAGCCCGCTGGACAGCACGCGGGTGCCCGGGCGGAGCAGGTCGCGGACCTGGTCGAGGTACTGGTCGAGGCCGACCACCACGGCGGCCCGGCGCAGCTCGGCTACCGCACGCGGGGTGCGCAGGTCGGCGGCGCCGGGGCCGAGCCCGACGACGGCCAGCCGGCCACGCGGCGCGTGCCGGGTCACCGCCACGGTGGCCATCGCCGTCGCGGTCTTCGGCACCAGCAGCGCGGCGTCTCCCGGGCGGCCGGAAGTGCCGAGCAGCGCGGCGGCCTCCGCCACGCTCGGCGTGCCGACCGCGGCGCGGACCACCTCGCTGGGGTGCGGCACTTCAACCGCCGCCAGCCGCGCCGCCGGCCAGGTCACCAGGGGTACGCCCAGCGCGTCGGCGGTGCTCCGGATGCCCGCCTCGTCGGCCTTGACGTCGGCGCTGGCCAGGCAGCGCAGGCTGGCCGGGCTGAGGCCGGCCTCGGCCAGCACCCGGTGCAACAGCTCCGCCACTTCGGCGGCCGGTACGCCCCGGCTGGCGCCGACCCCGGCGACCAGTGACGGGGGGCGCAGCACCGCGGTCCGCTCGTCAAGCGGCACCACCCGGTCGGTGACCAGCAGCCGGTACCCGTCATCCGCCGCGTCGGCGGTGCCGCCCTCGCCGCTCTCGGCGGTGGCGGGCTGTGGTTGGACGTTCGGTGGCAGGGCGGGCAGCGGCCAGGCGGCGTCGGCGATCAGCCGGACCGGCTCGCCGTCCAGGATGGCCCGGGACACGGCGGCGACGGCGCCCTGCACCGGCCAGCCGAGGGTGTCCAGCCCCGGCAGCCCGACCGCGTCGGTGGCGGTGGTGACCACCGGCCGGGCGTCCAGCAGCGCGCCGACCTGCTCGGCGAGGTCGTTGCCGCCACCGGCGTGCCCGCCCAGCAGCGCCACCGCGTGCCGGGCCGCCTCGTCGACGACCACCACGGCCGGGTCGGTGCGCTTGTCGCCGAGCAGCGGGGCGAGGATCCGCACCACCGCGCCGGTGGCCAGGAAGGCGACCACGGCGTCGCACCGCCCCCACGCGGTACGCAGCGCGTCGGCGACGCTCTCCCCCTCGACCAGCCGGGCGTGTGGCCAGGCGGTGGCGACGGTCTGGGCGTGCCGTTGGCCGGCGGCGGTGGCCGCGACCAGCCCGATCCGGGTGTGCGAGGTCAGGTTGTGCACGGGCGCTCCCCGGTGAGGACGACCACCGGGTTGGTGGCCGCGAGGCGGATCGACCCGCCGGGCAGGTCGGCGAGGCGGGCGGCGGAGAGCTGACTGCCCTCGACCGTGTAGCCGGCGGTGCGCAGCAGGCCGACGGCCGGCGCGACCCGGTCCAGGGCGGCCAGGGTGAGCACCACCCGGTCGGGTCGGCGGGCCGCCACGGCGGCGAGGACGTCGGCGCCGCCGCCACCGACGAAGACCGCGTCGGGCTCGGGCAGGCCGGCCAGCACCGTCGGGGCACGCCCGACGACCAACCGGACGTCGACGGCGTGCGCGGCGGCGTTGGCCCGGATCGTCTCGCCGGCCCGGGGGTCCTGCTCGACGGCGAGCACGGCCGCGCCGAGCAGCGCACACTCGATGCCCACCGAGCCGCTGCCCGCGCCGATGTCCCAGACCAGCCGGCCCAGCCGGGGGCGCAGCCGGGCGATGACGAGGGCGCGTACCTCCGACTTGGTGATCATCGAGTCGCGGTGGGCGTACCGCGTCTCCGGCAGTGCCCAGCCGCCGCCCGGCGTGGCGGCGGGCTGGTTGTCCCACCGCATCCCGCCGAGGTCGGCCGGGGCGGTGGTGGCGAGGCTGAGCAGCACGTGCGGGTCGGAAAACGTCTCGGCGGCGGCCTGCTCGGGGGTCACCTCGCGGATTCGTTCGGCGTCGGTGCCCAGGTGTTCGGCGACCACCAGGCGGCGCGACCAGCCGGCCAGCGCGGCGCCCAGCTCGGCGGCGCCGGCACCCGGCGCGGTGAGCACGGCGACCAGCGGCAGCGCCCGGCAGGCGTTCAGCGCCGGTCGCGGGTCACGGCCGTGCGCGGTGACGACGGCAGCGCCGTCCCAGGGCAGTCCGGCGCGGGCGAACGCGGCGGCCACACTGGACACCGCCGGCACCACCCGCAGCGGCAGCCCGGCCGCGCGCAGCCGCCGGACGATGCCGAACAGGCCGGGATCCCCGCTGGCCAGCACCACGGCCGGCACCCCGGCGGCGACGGCATCGGCCAGTCGCCGCACGGCCGGGGCGAGCGGGCCGAGGGCTACGGTGGCCGCGCCGGACGGTACGGGCACCGCCGCCAGGTGCCGGGCGGCCCCGACCACCAGAGCGGCGGCGGCCAGCGCCGGCGCGAGCGCGGGGTGCGGCGGGGCGCCGGCCGCGTCCAGACCGATCACGGTCACCGGGGTCACCGGTCCCACCGGCCCGACGAGGCGACCACCCGCGCGCCGGCGAAGTCGACCATCGCCACGTCCACGGTGACCGTCGGCCCGGCGAAGCGCTGCAGCACCTGGCCGACCCGCTGGCAGAGCAGGTCGCCGGCCGGGGCGAGCAGCCCGGCGGCTTCCCACAGCTCGTACGCGTGCCGGCCGGTGTTCGCCTGGGTCACCTCGTCGACCAGTGCCGGGTCACCGCCGGCCTCGGCGGTCACCGCGCCGAGCAGCGAGAGGTCCACTTTGGAGCGGGTGTAGTGGGTCATCAGGATGCCGGCGGCGAGTTTGGCCAGCTTGCCGGCCATGCCGACGAAGACCACCCCGGTCATCGCGTCGCCCACGGCGGCGGTGACCGCGGCGCCGGTGAAGTCGCCGACCTCGACGAAGCACACCTCGGGCAGTTCGGGCAGCAGCGCGCGGGCGGCCCGTTCGGTACGCCCGCCGGTGCAGAGCACCACGGTCCGCTCGCCCTGCGCGGCCATCACGTGCACGGCCTGCACGACGCTGGCCCGCCAGGAGGCGGTGGAGAAGGGTCGGACGATCCCGGTGGTGCCGAGAATCGAGATGCCGCCGAGGATGCCGAGCCGCCGGTTGGTGGTCTTGCGAGCCAAGATCTCGCCCCGGGGCACGCTGATCACCACGCGGACGCCGACCTCGGTGAGGTCGACCACCTCGGCCACCGCCTCGCTGATCATCCGGCGTGGGGTGTCGTTGATCGCCGGGCCGCCGACCGCGAGCCCGAGACCCGGCTTGGTGACCGTGCCGACGCCGGAGCCGCCGGCCAGTAGCAGCCCGGGTGCGTCAGCCCAGTCCACGGTGGCGGTCAGCTCGGCGCCATGGGTGACGTCCGGGTCGTCGCCGGCGTCCTTGACCACCACCGCCTCGGCCCGGGCCGGCGGGGTGCCGGTCACCTCGCAGCGGGCCACCGGGAAGCGCACCCGCCGCCCGGCGGGCAGGCCGATCTCCACCTCCGGCTGGGCCGCGCCGGTGACCAGCGCGGTGACCGCGGCCTTGGCCGCCGCCGTCGCGCAGGCGCCGGTGGTCCAGCCGGTGCGCAGCGCGGTGGGCCGGACCTTCGCGGTCCGCGGCAGGTCCGGCTCGCGCAGCGGCGGCTCGGCGTACGTCACAGTGGGTGGCCCGGTGTGGCCGGCTCGCCGCCATCCTGGACCGCCCCGCCGGTACGGGCGCCCGCCTGGCGGCGGAGTTCGGCGCGGGCGGCCGGTTCGGCCCGACGGAAGGTGTGGAAGTGCCCGGGGTGGTACAGGTGCGACCGGGTGCCCTCGGCGGCCAACGCCGGGCCGACCAGAAAGAGCGTGTGCTTCCACAGCCGGTGCTGCTTGACCGTGGCCTCCAGGGTGCCGACCGTGCAGCGCACCACCAGCTCGTCCGGCCAGGTTGCCTGGTACGCCACCACAGCCGGGGTGTCCGCCGGGTAGCCGCCGGCCAGCAGCTCGGTCTGCACCTGCCCGGAGCGGGCGGCGGAGAGGAACAGCGCCATGGTGGTGCCGTGCCGGGCGAAGTCGCGGACCCGCTCGCCGGGCGGCATCGGGGTCTTGCCACCCTCCAGCCGGGTGAGGATCACCGACTGGGCCACCTCGGGGACGGTCAGCTCCCGCCCGACGATCGCCGCGACGGCGGTGAACGAGGAGACCCCGGGCACGATCTCGACGGCCAGGCCGAGCGCCCTGCAGGCGTCCAGCTGCTCCTGCACCGCGCCCCACAGTGCCGGGTCGCCGGAGTGGATCCGGGCCACGGTCAGCCCGTCCTCGGCGGCCCGCTGGTAGAGCGGGAGCACCCCCTCGATGGGCAGCTGCGAGGAGTCGACGATCTCGGCCCCGGACCGGGCGTGACCGAGCACGTCGGCGTGCACCAGGCTGGCCGCCCAGATCACGATGTCCGCCTCGGCGATCACCCGGGCGGCCCGCAGGGTCAGCAGGTCCGCCGCCCCGGGGCCGGCCCCGACGAACCACACCTTGCCGTCGGTGGTCACAGCTTTCCTCCTCGGTGCTCGCGGCGGGCCGGGACCAGCAGCGTCGACAGGTACGGCAGGTCGTGCTCGGGGTCGTCGACCGGGCCGATGCGTTCATCGGGCAGCCCCAGGCTGCGCCCGAGCACGGCGTCGGCGAGCCGGCCCTGTCGGCGCAGCTCGGCGAGCAGTTCCGGGTGCCGCCGCCAGCCCTTGTAGGCGACCACGGTGCCCGGCCCGGCCAGCGCGTCGGCGAAGAGCGCCAGCCCGGCGGTTGCCGGCAGCAGGGTCAGCGGCTCGCGTCCCTCGCAGAGCGGGGTGCCACTGTGCGCGGCCAGCTCCTGCATGGCGGTGACACCGGGCACGGTCGCCACCCGCACCGCCGGGCGCAGCGCCCGGACGCTCTGCGCCAGGTAGCCGAAGGTGGAGTAGACGTTCGGGTCGCCGATGGTGGCGAAGGCCAGCGACCGCGCGCCCCTGTCGATGGCGTCGACCACGGCGCGCGCGGCGTCGTCCCAGGCCGCCGTCCGGCGGGCGGTCACCCCGCCCCGGTCGTCCAGGGCGAACGGCAGCCGGCGCAGCCGGTCCGCCGCCACGTACTCCCGCACGGTCCGCTCGGCCCGCCCGGCTGCGGCGTCCGGGTCGGGTCGGTCCGCCATCACGGGTACGAAGACCCGGTCGGCCTCGCGCAGCACCCGCACCGCCTTGACGGTGAGCAGTTCCGGGTCGCCGGGTCCGACACCGACCCCGGTCAACGTGGCGTCGGCCGAGCCTGCGTGCGCGGCGGCGGGACGAACGGCGGCGGTCACCGGCACGCCTCGACCAGGCGGCGGGCGGCGCCGGGGTGACCGGCCCAGTGGGTGTGCAGGTAGGAGGCGTGCACCCGGCCGGCGACGAAGCCATGCTGCGCGCCGTCCCAGCGCCACGCCGGCCGGTCGCCGTGCACCGGGTCGGTGGTGGTGCGGTGGAACTCGTGACCGCGTACCGGCTCGCCGGCCCGGGCCACCGGGGAGTCGGTGACGGCCACCGCCTCCCGGTAGCCGAGGGTGAGCCGGCCGGTCATCCGGGCGGTCAGGTCCAGCCGGCCGCACATGGGTACGCCGTCCAGGGACCGCCCGAGGTAGAGCAGCCCGGCGCACTCGGCCACGATCGGCCCGTCGAAGGCGGCCAGCTCGGTGCGGAGCGCGGCGTTGCCGGCCAGCGCCTCCGCGTACGCCTCGGGGAAGCCGCCGCCGACCACCACCGCACGGGTGCTGGCGGGCAGCGCCGGATCGCGCAGCGGGTCGACGGTGACGACGTCCGCGCCGGACGCGGCGAGCAGTTCGGCGGTCTCCGCGTACGAGAAGGTGAAGGCCGGACCACCGGCGAGCGCGACGCGCGGTCGCTCCGAGCCGGCCGGCCCGCCGACGGCGGCGACCGGGTCCCAGGCCGGGGCGGTCAGTGCCGGGGCGGTCCGGGCCAGGGCGAGCACCGCGTCGAGGTCCACGGTGGACTCGACCAACTCGGCGAGGGCGGTGACGATCGCGAGGGACTCGGGTGCCCGCTCGGCGACCGGGACCAGCCCCAGGTGCCGGGCCGGGGCGGCCACCTCGGCGGCCCGGGTGACCGCCCCGAGCACCGGTACGCCCACCTCGGCCAGCGCGTCGCGCAGCAGCGTCTCGTGTCGGGGCGAGCCGACCCGGTTGAGGATCACCCCGCCGATCCGTACGGCCGGGTCGAAGGCGGCCATGCCCAGCGTCAACGCGGCGGCGGAGCGGCCCTGCGCGGTGGTGTCCAGCACCAGCAGGACGGGTGCCTCGATCAGCCGGGCCACGTGCGCGGTGGAGGCGTAGTCGCGGCGACCGACAGCGCCGTCGTGCAGACCCATCACGCCCTCCACCACGGCCACGTCGGCGGGCCTCGGAACGGTGGCGCCGTGGCGCAGCAGCGGGGCGATCAGCTCCGGGCCCACCAGGAACGGGTCGAGGTTGCGGCCGGGCCGCCCGGCGGCGAGCGCGTGGTAGCCGGGGTCGATGTAGTCCGGGCCGACCTTGTGCGGGCTGACCGTCAGGCCACGGCGGCGCAGCGCGGCGAGCAGCCCGGTGGCCACGGTGGTCTTGCCGTGACCGCTGGCCGGCGCGGCGACCACCACCCGGGGCAGCGGCCACGGCTCTGCGGCGACCCCGACGCTCACCACTCGATGCCCTTCTGGCCCTTCTGGCCGGCGTCCATCGGGTGCTTGACCTTGGTCAGCTCGGCCACCAGGTCGGCGGCGGCCACCAGCCGCGGGTCGGCGTCCCGGCCGGTGATCACCACATGCTGGAAGCCGGGCCGGTCGGCCAGGGTGGCCACCACCTCGTCGACGTCCACCCAGCCCCACTTCATCGGGTAGGTGAACTCGTCCAGCACGTACAGCCCGTAGCGCTCGGCGGCCAGGTCGCGCTGGATCTGCCGCCAGCCCTCCAGGGCGTCGGCGGCATGGTCGGCGTCGGCGCCGCGCTGGATCCAGGACCAGCCCTCGCCCATCTTGTGCCAGGCCACCGGTGCGCCCTGGCCGGTACGGTCGTGCACCTCGCCGAGCGCCCGGAAGGCGTTCTCCTCCCCCACCCGCCACTTGGCGCTCTTGACGAACTGGAACACCCCGACCGGCAGGCCGGCGGTCCACGCCCGCAGGGCCAGCCCGAAGGCGGCGGTGGACTTCCCCTTCATCTGTCCGGTGTGGACCATCAGCAGCGGCCGGTGGCGTCGCTGCCGGGTGGTCAACCCGTCGGCGGGCACCGTGCTCGGCTTCCCCTGCGGCATCAGGCGACACTCCTGTCTGGCGTGCTGGTGGTGCGGACTGCGGCTTGGGGATGCCGCAGGGGGTTGGCGGCGACGTCGTCGAGCCGGCGGTGGGGGGCGTGCAGTTGGAGTGCCAGGCGGTTGGCCAGGTTCAGGCGGACGGGGCCGGATTCGCAGTCGACGACGACGCAGGCGGCGCCGGTTGCGGCCAGCACCGCCGCCGCTCCCGCCGCGCGGTCCAGCGGGCGGCGGCCGGCGGTGGCCCGGCCGTCGGTGACGACCAGGACCAGGGGACGCCGCTTCGGGTCCCGCAGGCGCTCCACCCGCAGCAGGTCGGCGGCGGCAAACAGCCCCTCGGCCAGCGGCGTACGCCCGCCGGTGGGCAGCTCGGCCAGCCGGGTCGACGCGGCCAGCACCGACGAGGTGGCCGGCAGCAGCGTCCGCGCGCCCGCGTCCCGGAAGGCGATCACCGCGACCTTGTCCCGCCGCTGGTACGCGTCGGTGAGCAGGGCCAGCACCGCGTCCTTGACGGCGGTCATCCGCTGCCGGGCGCCCATCGATCCGCTGGCGTCCACCACGAACAGCACCAGGTTGCCCTCGCGTCCCTCCCGGACCGCCTCGCGTACGTCGTCCGGGCGCAGCCGCAGCGGGCCGGTCAGCCGTCCCCGCGCGGCCTGGTGCGGCGCGGCGGCGCGGACCGTGGCCGGCAGGTGCAGCGCCCCGACCCGGCCCGCCGGCACCCGGGCACCGGTGGTGCGGCCCCGGCCGGTGCGGGCGCGCGAACGCCGGCCGGGCACCCCGTCACCCACACCGGGCGCGGTGAGCAGCCGCGCCTTCAACCCACCCCGGGGTACGGCCATCGGCTGACCGCCCGCGCTGGCGTGCGCCCCGCCCCGGCTCGGGTCGCCGTCGGCCGCACCGCTGGCCACGCCGCCGCCTCCGTCGGTCCGGTCGCCGCGCGGCCCGTTGTCCTGGTCGGGGCCGCTCCAGCCGTCGTCGTCCGACGCGCGCTGCGGCCGCCCGCCGTCGGAACCCTGATCGGCCCGTCCATCGAGGCCGGTGTCGCCGGCGGCCGTCTGACCGGCCCGGCCCGGACCAGGGTCGGCACCGTCGGGGCCACGTCCGTCCGGACCGCCATCGCCGTCCGGACCGCCGCTCCCGTCCGGGTCGCCGCCACCCTGCGGACCACCACCGCCGTCCGGCCCCCGGTCGTCGGGGCCGTCGTCGTCCGGTTCGTCGTCGGGGTGCGCGTCCTGGGCTCGCTGCAACGCCTCGTCCAGGAGCTTCTCGTCCAGCCCGGGGGTGTCGAACGGGTCGCGGCGGCGCCGGTGCGGCAGGGCCAGCCGGGCGGCCACCCGGACGTCGTCGATGGTGACCCGGTCCCGGCCGTGCCAGGCGGCGTGCGCCAGCGCGGTACGGGCCGTGACGATGTCGGCGCGCATCCCGTCCACGTCGAACGCGGCGCACACCTCGGCGATCTGGCGCAGCGCGGCGTCGGGCAGCCGCACCCCGGGAAGCCGACGGCGGGCGGCGGCCACCTGGCTGGCGATCTCGGCGTCGGCGTCGGCCCAGCGGGCGGCGAAGCCGGTCGGGTCGGCGTCGGCGGCGAGCCGGCGGCGGACCACCTCGACCCGGATCGCCGGGTCCCGGCTGGCGCCGACCTCGACGGTGAGCCCGAACCGGTCGAGCAGCTGCGGGCGCAGCTCCCCCTCCTCCGGGTTCATGGTGCCGACCAGCAGGAACCGGGCGGCGTGGCTGACCGAGACGCCTTCCCGCTCGACGTGACTGCGGCCCATCGCCGCAGCGTCCAGCAGCAGGTCGACCAGGTGGTCGTGCAGCAAGTTGACCTCGTCGACGTAGAGCACGCCCCGGTGCGCGGCGGCGAGCAGGCCCGGTTCGAAGGCGCGTACCCCCTCGCCGAGGGCCTTCTCCAGGTCCAGCGAGCCGACCACCCGGTCCTCGGCGGCGCCGACCGGCAACTCCACCAGGCGGGCTGGTCGGGTCTCGACGGGGGCGCCGGCCGGGTGCGGGCCGTCCGGGCAGGCCGGGTCGGGCTCGGCCGGGTCACAGCCGAACCGGCAACCCTCGACCCGGGGTACGGGGGGAAGCAGCGCGGCGAGGGCGCGTACGGCGGTCGACTTGGCGGTGCCCTTCTCGCCGCGGACCAGCACCCCGCCGATCGCCGGGGACACCGCGTTGAGCAGCAGCGCCAGCCGCATGTCGGCCATGCCGAGCACGGCGCTGAACGGGTAGGTGGTCATGCGCGGTCCTCCAGGTCACCCTCGCTGGCCAGGTACGTGTCGCGGAGCCGGTCGAGGGTGGCCGGCTCGGGTTTGGCCCACAGCCCCCGGTCGGCGGCCTCCAGCAGCCGCTCGGTGATGCCGCGCAGCGCCCACGGGTTGGACCGCTCCAGGAACTCCCGGGTGGTCTCGTCGAAGAGGTAGGCGGCGGCCAGGTGCTCGTACATCCAGTCGTCGACCACGCCGGCGGTGGCGTCGTAGCCGAACAGGTAGTCCACGGTGGCGGCCAGCTCGAAGGCGCCCTTGTAGCCGTGCCGGCGCATGGCGGCGATCCACTTCGGATTGACCACCCGGGCCCGGAACACCCGCCGGGTCTCCTCGCCCAGGGTGCGGGTGCGCACGTCGTGCGGCATCGCCGAGTCGCCCACGTACGCCTGCGGCGAGGCGCCGGTGAGGTGGCGGACCATCGCCACCATCCCGCCGTGGTACTGGAAGTAGTCGTCGGAGTCGACGATGTCGTGCTCGCGGGTGTCCTGGTTCTTCACCGCCACCGCGATCCGGGCGAACGAGCGTTCCATGTCGGCGCGCGCCTCCCGGCCGTCCAGGCCACGGCCGTAGGCGTAGCCGCCCCAGACCGCGTACACCTCGGCCAGGTCGGCGTCGCTGCGCCAGGTCCGGGCGTCGATCAGCGGCAGCAGCCCGGCGCCGTACGCCCCGGGCTTGGAGCCGAAGATGCGCGCGGTGGCCCGCCGCTCGTCGCCGTGTTCGGCGAGGTCGGCGGCGACGTGCGCCCGGACGTAGTTCTCGGCCTCGGGCTCCTCCAGGGCGGCGACCCGCCGGACGGCGTCGTCGAGCAGCGCCACCACGTGCGGGAACGCGTCGCGGAAGAAGCCGGAGATGCGCACGGTGACGTCGACTCGGGGCCGCCCCAGCTCGGCGGTCGGCACCACCTCGACGCCGGCGACCCGCCGCGACCGGTCGTCCCAGACCGGCCGGCAGCCCAGCAACGCGAGCACCTCGGCGATGTCGTCGCCCTGGGTCCGCATCGCGCTGGTGCCCCACACGGTCAACCCCACCGAGCGGGGGTACGCCCCCGTGTCGGCGAGGTGCCGGGCCAGCAGGGAGTCCGCCAGGGCCACCCCGACATCCCAGGCGTTGCGGCTGGGAATGGCCTTGGGGTCGACGGAGTAGAAGTTGCGGCCGGTGGGCAGCACGTTGACCAGACCCCGGGTCGGTGAACCGGATGGGCCGGGCGGCACGAACCGGCCGTCGAGCGCGCCGAGGGTGTTGGTCAGCTCGTCGGTGGTCCGGTCCAGCCGGGGCACCAACTCGGTGGCGGCGAAGTGCAGCACCGCGGCGACGTCCGGGATCGGTCGGCCGGTCACCTCCTCGACCACCGTGTCGACGGCCACGGTGGACCAGTCGAGGGTCTCCATCGCGACGACCAGCCGTCGCGCCAGCGCCTCGATCAGGTCGACGGCGTCGGCGGCAGTGCCGGCCGGTCCGTCCACCACGTCGGTCAGCTCGGTGGGCAGGGCCAGCCGCTGTCCCGGCGTCGCGAGCAGTTCCTGCTCGTCGAGCCCGTACGCGCTGGCGAGAGCCTGCCGCAGGCCGGGCAGGGCACGGGTGCCGCCCCAGATCTGCGGGGCGCGCAGCACCGCGAGGACCAGGTTGACCCGGGGTTCGCCGGTCGGCGCGGCGGCGAGGATGTGCAGCCCGTCGCGGATCTGCACGTCCTTGACCTCGCAGAGGTAGCCGTCGAGGTGCAGCACGAAGTCGTCGAAGTCGTCGGCGGCCGGCATCGCCTCGGCGTGCAGGTCGTGGTGCAACTCGGCGGCACGCACCAGGTCCCAGATCTGCGCCCGCACGGTGGGCACCTTGGCCGGGTCGAGCGCCTGCACGGTGGCGTACTCGTCGAGTAGCTGCTCCAACTTGGCCAGGTCGCCGTAGGTCTCGGCGCGGGCCATCGGTGGCACCAGGTGGTCGATCACCACGGCGTGCGCCCGCCGCTTGGCCTGGGTGCCCTCGCCGGGGTCGTTGACGATGAACGGGTACACCAGCGGCAGGTCGCCGAGGACCGCGTCGGGCGCGCAGTCGGCGGCGAGACCGAGGCCCTTGCCGGGCAGCCATTCCAGGGTGCCGTGCTTGCCCAGGTGCACCACGGCGTCCGCGCCGAAGCCGCCGTCAGCGACCGGCGCGGCCAGCCAGCGGTACGCGGCCAGGTAGTGGTGGCTGGGCGGCAGGTCCGGGTCGTGGTAGATGGCGATCGGATTCTCCCCGAAGCCGCGCGGTGGCTGGATCAGCAGCACCACGTTGCCGAAGCGCAGCCCGGCGAGCACGATGTCCCCGCCGTCGGTGTACAGCTCGCCGGGTGGCTCGCCCCAGTGCTCCCGCATCCGCTCGCGCAGCCCGGCCGGAATCCCTTCGAACCAGCGCCGGTACGTCTGCCCGGGCACCCGGGCCTCGGCGGCGGCCAACTGCTCCGGGGTGAGCCACTCCACGTCGTGACCCCCGGCGGCAATCAGCGCGTGGATCAACGCGTCTCCATCGTCGGGCACCGGGCCGTCGCCGAGGTGGTAGCCGGCGTCGGCGAACGCGGCGAGCAGCCGGACCGCCGAGACCGGGGTGTCCAGCCCGACGGCGTTACCGACCCGGGAGTGCTTGGTGGGGTACGAGCTGAGCACCACGGCGACCCGCTTGTCGGCGTTGGGCACGTACCGCAGCCGGGCGTGCCGCACCGCGATGTCGGCCACTCGCGCGGCCCGCTCCTCGTCGGCGGCGTAGACCGAGATCCCGTCGGCGTCGATCCGCTTGAACGAGAACGGCACGGTGACGATCCGGCCGTCGAACTCGGGGATGGCCACCTGCATCGCGGCGTCCAACGGGGACAGTCCGGCGTCGCTGCCGGACCACTGCTCGCGGGTGCTGGTCAGGCAGAGCGCCTGGATGACCGGCACGTCCAGGGCGGCCAGCGCGCCGACGTCCCAGGCGTCCTCATCGCCGCCACCGGAGGCGTCCGCGGCGACCGCGCCGCCGGCCGCGAGCATCGTGACGAGCAGCGCGTCGCAGCGGGCGAAGAGCCCGAGCGGGCCGGCGCCGGCGGTCAGGCCGCGCAGTGAGCCGCAGAAGATGGGTAGCGGGTTGCCGCCGGCCGCCCGTACCGCGTCGGCCAGCACGTCGACGAAGCCGGTGTTGCCGGCCAGTGTGTGCGCCCGGTAGAAGACGATGCCCACGGTGGGCCGGTCCGGGTCGACCGGGTACTCGCCGTGCACGCCGTACGCCGGGGTGGGCGCGGGCGGGGCGAAGCCCTCGCCGGTGAGCAGCACCGTGTCGGAGAGGAACCGGGCCAGCTGGCCCAGGTTCTCCGGGCCGCCCTCGACCAGGTACGCCAGCGCCTGGGTGGCCACCCCGGACGGCACGGTGGAGACGGCCATCAGCTCCGCGTCGGGCACCGCCTCGCCGCCGAGCACGACCGTCGGCAGGCCGCTGGCGAGCACCGCGGCGAGGCCGTCCGGCCACGCCTGCCGGCCCCCGAGCAGGCGTACGACGGCGAGGTCGGCCCCGTCGAGCAGGGCGGGCACCTCGTCGGCGGCGACCCGCGCGGGGTTGGCCAGCCGGTAGTCGGCATCGCTGGAACGTGCGGCCAGCAGGTCGGTGTCGGCGGTGGAGAGCAGCAGGATGCGCACGGAAGGCTCCGGAGAGTGACGTCCCCGTCGCCCATGAGGGCGACCGGGACGAAGCGGGTGGATGCGGCGTCAGCCGGTACGACGGCCGAGCGGACGGGTCACCGACGCGGGCGTCGGGGCCGGTCAGCGCCGGGTGCGCGACTCAGCGGTGCCGGTGACCGGCGCGGCCGTCCACCCGACCGGCGCGGCGCATGCCGGCGGGGCCGGATCCGGGTGCGGCTGCGGGTACGGCGGAGCGTCCACCGTGCGGGTCATGACGGTGCTCGTCAACGAAAGAGACGCCATGCGTCATCGGGTCCTCCTCGGGTGTCCACGCCCTGGGGTACGTCCCGACGGCCGAAGTATCCTGGCTTCCGGATCGACGCTCTCCCCCGGCCTTCCAACCGCAGACACACGGTCGTGGCGCACGAGGGGGGATCACTCCCCGGTGACAGTGGCGGGACCGCGTCGGAATCGCACCGACTTCCTTCACTGCCGTCAGGCCGCGAATGCTGCCACACCCGTCCGCCGCCGGTCAACGCTGCCCCCACCGCCGACGGCCGGGCCCAACCGATCGAGATACGCCGATCGGTACGCCTCGATTCGCCGCCCTCACAATGCCCCGCTTCAATGCCGCGCGCCCTTTGCTCTGCCGCACCCGGCGCGATAGCGGCAGCGCATTCATCGTTGCGTTCCCGGCAGCGGAACAATGGCGGGCGGACCATCCGGCCAGCCCGGGTCCCTCACGGGAGCGTTGAGTCGCCACCCGCCCGCCTCGAACAGAGCGGACGTGGGTCAACGGCCACGATCAATGCGGCCCGACACCGGGATCCGAACGCGGACCACCGGCTCCCCACCGGTGACTCCGGCCCGGAACAACGTCCGGACCGAGGTTGCCAGGACCCCCGACGGGGGCGGAAATGTGATCGTCGACGCGGTCAGCCCAGGTCAGCGAAGCAGCGGACGGCGGCGCCGTCGGTCATGATCCGCAGGCGGCGGGCCTCAGCGGGCGTGGCGCTCCGGGTGGGCCCGGCTCCACACCCGCATCCGCTCCGGGTAGCCGGTACGGGCCGCCTCGTACAGCGGCACCGCGTGCTTGCGGGCGATGGCTCCCGCCGCACGTGGCGTGCCCGTCCGGCGGCGGATCCACTCGCCGTCGTGGGCGATCGCCATCACGGTGGTGTCGGTCGCGGTCGTCTCCGGCTCCAGATAGAACTCCACCCCCTGCCGGCTGGCGATGAACGCCTCCAACGCCGCGAGGTCGTCCCGGGTCGCCTCCCGGTCCAGCTTCGTCGGGGTCGCTTCGGTGCCCCGTGCCCGTCGACTGAACCAGCCCATGACCCACCCCTCTCCTCGATGCCCTCCCAGTGCACCACCGATTCCTGGCAATACGCTGCACGTCGGATGGGAGTGAGCTGGCCGAGCGGCGGGTGGAACCCACAGCGCGCGGGCGGTGTCATGAGTGTGATCCAACCGGAGGTCCCCCTGGACGACGACGTGCTCGTCACCCGCGCACGGGCAGGTGACCTGGAGGCGTACGACCTCCTGGTCACCCGGCACACCGCGTCCGCGTACCGGACGGCGGTGCTGCTCGGCGCGGGCTCGGATTCCGAGGACGTCATCCAGGAGGCGTTTGTGAAGGGATACCGCAAGCTGTCCCGTTATCGGGGCGAGTCGTCCTTCCGATCATGGCTGCTGGCGATCGTCGCGAACGAGACCCGCAACCTGCATCGGTCGCGCAACCGGCGGGACGGGCTCGTCCTGCGGGCTGCGGCGGCGAACCCGGCGTCCGAGATCGCCGAGGATGGCGCGGTCGGCGCGGTCCTGGCCGGGGAGCGCCGCGCCGCGCTGGTGCAGGCGCTGCGCCAACTGCCGGTGCGGGACCGCGAGGTGATCGTCTGCCGATTCCTCCTCGATCTCAGCGAGGAGGAGACGGTGGCGACGTTGGGCTGGCCCCGGGGCACGGTGAAGTCGCGGACGTCCCGGGCTCTGGCGAAGCTCCGCGGCCTGCTCGATCGCGAGGAGGTCCGGCATGGGTGACCTCGAAAGGGAGCTGCGCGACCTGTCGGCCTGGCTGGAGACACCCGACCCGCCCGAGGTGACCGCGCGCGTACGCGCACAGCTCACCGCGCCCGCCCGCCGGCGACGCCGGTGGCGCTCGTATGCCGTTGCGGCGCTCGTCGCCCTGCTGGTGGCGGTGCTGCCGCCGGGACGGGGCGCCCTCGCCGACGCCGTCGCGGGGCTGCTGCGCTTCGCCGGAGTCAGCGTTGCCACGTCGCCCGCGGAGCTGCCCACCGGCACTCCGTCGCCGTTGCCCGCGCAGCGGACCACCACCCTGGACGAGGCACAACGGGCGGTGCGCTTCCCGATTCGCCTGCCGGCGAAGCTGGGCAGGCCCGAGCAGGTGCTGGTCGCCGATCCCGACCGCACGGGCCGCTACCGGGTGGCGACGCTGCTCTACGGCGGGGGCACGTTACGCATCGATGCCTTCGACGGTCGACTCGACCTGGCCTTCCACAAGGAGACCAGCCGGCCGGCGGACTGGGTCCAGGTCAACCGCGACTTCGCCGTCTGGGTCGGTGGCCCACACACGCTGGCCTATGTGGACCGGGCGGGAGAGGTTCGGGTGGAGACCGCCCGGCTCGCCGCCTCGACCCTGATCTGGCAGGCCGGTGGCGTGAGCTATCGGCTTGAGGGCGACCTCAGCAAGCCCGAGGCGATCGAGATCGCCGGATCGCTGAGGTAGGGACGTTCGGGAACCTGGCAGGCCCGTCCGGTGTCTAGAGGGTGCGACGCGCGATTCGAGTCGCCAACGCTTATCCGGGAGGGGCGAGATGGGTTCCTGGGCCAGGTTCATGCTGGGGTCGGTGGTCCTGCTTGCAGGGTGTACGACCGGCCAGTCAGCCACGCCGGCCGGCGCTCCGGCCACCACGGCCCCGGCGAGCGCGGCGCCAGGCTGCAGCTCGCGGGTCGAGACGGGGTCCCTGCCGGACTGGGCGGACGCCGGGTTCAGCGGGGACGCCCGGGCCCCGCACGTCTTCGGCGCGAGGGGCGACATCGTGGCGGTGCTGTTCGCTCACCCACTGGCGCAGGTCAGGCAGGACGGGTCGAGCAACAAGATCCTGTGGGTCTCCCGCGCTGCCACAACGTCGCCCGACACGACGTCGCCCGACACGCTGGCGATCACCGCGACGCTGGACGGCACCGACACCAGGGTGACCCGGGAGGTCGTCGGCGGTCCTGGCCCATCGATCATCGACATGCCGCGGGCGGGCTGCTGGCACCTCGAACTCCGCTGGGCCGGACACACCGACACGATGGATCTGGTGTACGCCGACCGGCTGCCCTGACCGTCGTGGGATGTTGCCGCCGGCATCGGTTTCCCGGCGGCAGGCCGTTGGCTGATCGCCTGATGGTGTGCGGGGGGTGTCCGTCTGGCGGACGATCAAGGGAAAGGGAAGTACCTAGCCACTCCCTTCCACTCTCAACATATACCGCACCGGGGGCCTTGTGGCAAGACCCGGGTGATGCCACAGAATTGCCGGACCGAGGCCATAACCTGCGGAAATGGGAGTCGCGAAATGCGGGTGTTGTTGTCGACGAGCGGGTCGCGCGGGGACGGGGTCTCAGGCAGATGCGCATGGCCTTCCCCCACGGTGTCGTAACGCGCCAGGCCAGGGCTACCCGAGCCTGAGCGGGTGGGAGATGGCGACGTAGAACCCCGCCGCCGGTGACGCGCTGGTCGGCGCGGCGCTCAACCTCCAGACCGGCCTGCCACCGGTGGACAACGTACGCGGCCATGCCTCGGGCCGCGCGATACGCGCACGCGCAGGCCGTCCCGCGGGCCTCGACAGTGCTCGCGCGAGTGGCCATCGAGGCGATCCGTGCGCAGAGCCGCCGCGCACTCGTTCGACTGCAAGACCTCAGATCGGAGCTGATGACGTGACCCCGCTGACCACCAGCGTGTTTGATCTTCCCGACCACCTCTCCCCCAAGGCCGAGCCGGCGCTGATCGCGGGCGACGAGCGGCACTTCGCGGCCATCGCGGAACGCCTGGAGCAGTTGCTCGCCGACCTGTCCGACCGCCTCGACGCGGCGCGCAAGGCGCCCGGCGGCAAAGGCCGGCAGGCGGTGGACCGGGACATGGAGGTGCGCCGACTGACGGCGCGTCTGCGCGCACTGGGTCGCTTCGGTCTGGACCTGTGCATCGGCCGCATGGTCAGCGCGGACAGCACCGAGCCCGGGTACATCGGGCGACGTGGCCTCACGGACGACGAGGGCCGTCGGCTGTTGCTCGACTGGCGCTCCCCCGCGGCTGAGCCGTTCTTCGGAGCCACCCACGCCAACCCGATGGGTCTGGCGAGCCGCCGCAGGTTTCGCTGGACCTGCGGCCGGATCAGCGACTACTGGGACGAGGTGTTCACCCCGGACGGGCTTGAGGGGCACGCCGCGCTCGACGACCAGTCCGCGTTCATCGCCAGCTTGGGCAGCAGCCGGTCGACCCAGATGCGGGATGTGCTGAGCACCATCCAGGCCGACCAGGACGCCATCATCCGCGCGGGATCGAGCGGCGCTCTCGTCGTGGACGGCGGCCCGGGTACCGGGAAGACCGTCGTCGCCCTGCACCGCACCGCCTACCTCCGCTATGCCGACCCTCGCCTCGGTCACGGCCGAGGCGGTGTGCTGTTCGTCGGTCCGCATCAGCCCTACCTGGCCTACGTCGCCGACGTCCTCCCCAGCCTCGGCGAGGAGGAGGTGCAGATCTGCACCCTGCGGGACCTCGTCCCCGAGGGTGCCGCGGCAACCATCGAGACCGACCCGGACGTGGCCCGCCTGAAGTCGTCCGCGGACCTGGTGAAGGCGATCGAGGCGGCCGTCAGGTTCTACGAGGAGCCGCCGACCGCACCGATGACGGTCACGACGGACGAGGCCGACATCCGGCTGAGCGCCGACGACTGGGCCGAGGCGTTCGAGGCACCGGGGCCCGGCACCCCGCACAACGAGGCGCGTGACGAGGTCTGGGAGGAACTGCTCACGATCCTGACGGACAGGTACGACGGCGATGAGCCGGATGACGTGGTCCGCAGGTCGCTGCTGCGGAGCAGGGAGCTGCGCACGACCTTCAACCGCGCCTGGCCGCTGCTCGACGCGGCCGACCTCGTCGGAGACCTGTGGTCGGTGCCGGCCTACCTGCGCAAGTGCGCTCCCCGGCTCAGCCCGGCCGAGGTCCGCAAGCTGCAGCGCGGCGACGCCCAGGCCTGGACGGTGTCCGACCTGCCGCTCCTGGACGCGGCGCGGCAGCGGCTCGGCGACCCGGAGGCGTCAATGCGTAAGCGTCGGCAGGGGGCCATCGTCGCCGTCGAGCGCGAGCGGATGGCCACGGTCGTCGACGAACTGATCGAGGCCCACGCCTATGACGACGGCGAAGGTGTGCTGTCGAGCCTGCGCCAACTGGATCTCCAGGATGCCCTGGTCGACGAGACCGCGCTGCCCAGTGCCGACCCGGACCTGCTCGCCGGCCCGTTCGCGCACATCGTCGTGGACGAGGCCCAGGAGCTGACCGACGCGGAATGGCAGATGTTGGTGCTCCGCTGCCCGTCCCGGAGCTTCACCGTCGTCGGGGACCGTGCCCAGGCCCGGCACGGGTTCACGGAGTCCTGGCAGGAACGGCTCGAACGGGTCGGGCTCGACCGGATCAACCTGGCCTCCCTGAGCATCAACTACCGGACGCCGGAAGAGGTCATGGCGGAAGCCGAGCCGGTCATCCGCGCCGTGCTCCCGGACGCCAACGTGCCGACGTCGATCCGCGGCAGCGGCGTCCCCGTCGTACACGGACCTGCCTCTGATCGGGATTCGATCCTCGACACCTGGCTCGCCGCGCACGCCGAGGGCATCGCCTGCGTCATCGGCGATCCCACCTTCGAGCCGACGTCCCGGGTCCGGTCGCTGACCCCGGAGCTGTCGAAGGGGCTCGAGTTCGACCTGGTCGTGCTCGTCGACCCGGAGGCGTTCGGCTCGGGCATCGAGGGAGCGGTTGACCGCTATGTCGCGATGACCCGCGCGACCCAGCAACTGGTCATCCTCACGAACTCCTGAGGTCCGGGAGTGGGGGGCGGCGTCCCGGTCAGGAGGTCTTAGGCTGCGGGGCGTGCCCCAGGATGTGCGGGAGGCGGCGGCCCGCGACAACGCCGAATGGTGCGACGTCGTCTGCGGCACTCACGGGTTGACCGGCCGGATCAACGCCGACGCCTGGTCGGTCCCCCGCCGCTCCCCACCCTGGTACCCGGACGCGGTCACCCTGCGCCCGGGCGTCGACGCCGACGCCCTGCTGGCCCGGATCGACGCCGGGTCCGGGGCGTCGGTCAAGGACAGCTTCGCCGACCTCGACCTCACCGAACACGGCTTCCGGGTGCTCTTCGACGCGCAGTGGATCCACCGCCCGCCGGCGGACCCACCGGCCAGCCCGCCGCTCACCCGGGTCACGACGCCCTCGGGGCTGATCACCTGGGCGGCGGCGCACGGCGGCGGGGACTTGTTCCGCCCGGCACTGCTGGCCGACCCCCGGGTACGGGTGCTGGCCCGGTACGACGACCGGGGTGCGGTCGTCGGCGGCGCGGTGGTCAGCGGCGACGGCGTGTACGGCGTCTCCAACCTGTTCGCCCGTACCGGCGACCCCGGCGAGATCTGGCACGGCGTGCTCACCACCCTGCCCCGGCTGCCGCTGGTCGGCTACGAATCCGGCCCGGACCTCGCCGCCGCCCGCAAGGCCGGCTTCGTCCCGGTAGGACCCCTCCGAGTCTGGCTCCGCGACTGACCCTCGACCCCGGTGATCATGAAGTTGGCGGCGCGAAACGCCGACATCGAGGGCGATAACTTCATGATCGCCGGGGCGGACGCAGCACCGACACCAGCGCCAGCGTCGGCACCAGCAGCAGCGGCACCACCAGCAGCGCGTCCAGGGTGCCGACCCGGTCGCCGAGCAACCCCAGCAACGGCGGCCCGCCCAGGAAGGCGGTGTAACCGATCACCGCGACCACGCTGACCCGGACGGCGGCGTGCGCCTCCTCGTCGGCCGCCGCGCTCATCCCGACCGGGAAGCCCAGCGACGCGCCGAGTCCCCAGAGCGCGACGCCGACGATGGCCACCGGCCCCGAGCCCGCCAGCACGGCCAGGCTCGCGCCCACCACGGCGAGCAGGATGGTGCCGCTGAGCACCGGCACCCGACCCCATCGGTCCAGCGCGATCGTGCCCGCGGTGCGCCCGAGGGTCATGCCGACGACGAAGACGCCGAAGACCGCCGCGCCGGCCGCCTCGCTCAGGTCCCGGCCGTCCACGAAGGCGACCGCCAGCCAGTCGTTGGCGCTGCCCTCGGTGAACGCCATCACCAGCACGAACAGCCCGATCAGCAGGGTGCGGGGCTCGCGCCAGGCGGCGAGCTGTGCGCGGCGGCCGGCGGCCGGGCTGGCGGCCGCCGCCGGGGCGGCCGGGTCGACGACCGGCCGGGGCAGGAACGCCCGCGAGCCGAGCACGGTGCCGGTCAGCACCACCACCGCCACGGCGGCGAGGTGCGCGCCGACCGACACGTCGAAGCGGGCGGCCCCGGCGCCGAGCCCCGCGCCGGCCACCGACCCGAGGCTCCAGGCCGCGTGGAAGCGGGGCATGACGGTACGCCCCAACCGCCGCTCCACCACCGCGCCCTCGACGTTCATCGCGACGTCGCAGGCACCCGAGCCGTAGCCGAAGGCGACCAAACCCACCGCGACGACGACGGCCGAACCGGCCACCGTGGCGCCCAGTCCGGCCACGGTCACGCCCACCGCGACCAGCACCGTGCCCAGTCGCACGGTGCGGGCCGCGCCGAAGCGCTGGGCAAGCAGGCCGGAGGTGGGCATGGCCAGCAGTGCGCCGACGCTCATCGCCAGCAGGAGCAGCCCGAGCCGGCCGGCGGAGAGGTCCAACGCCTCGCGGACCGCCGGAACCCGGGAGAACCAGCTGCCGACGGCCAGCCCGTTGAGGGTGAAGACGACGGCGACGCCGTTACGGGCGAGCCGCACGGCACGTGACGGTGCCGGGGCGGTGTCGGGCGAAACCGATGAGCTGGTGGGGGCGGTCACGGGCGGCGGGTCCTCTTTCTCGGGGTGATCTCCTGGCACGATCGCACACCTGAGAGCGCTACCACCACAAACCGGCTACCGCCCCTTACCGGCTCTGCCTCCGGTCGGGGGATGATTCGAGGCAGGTGTTCGTCCGCCCGGACGGGTAACCGGAGGAGGGGACGATGACGGCAGCGGCACACCGACCGGCCACCCTGGAGGACGTCGCGCGGATCGCCGGGGTGTCCCGGTCCACGGCCTCGCGGGTGATCGCCGGGACCGGGTTCGCCTCGCCGGCCGCCCGGGACCGGGTGGCGGCGGCCGTCGACCGGCTCGGCTACGTCCCCAACCCGGCCGCCCGGGCGCTGGTCCGGGGCGGCGGCGTACGGCTGGTGGTGGCGGTCGCGGGGACCAGCGCCGCGGTGCTGGACGACCCGTACGTCCACCAGGTGGTCGGCTCGGCGGCCCAGGTCTGCGCGCCGGCCGGTATCGGCGTGGCGCTGCACTGGCTGCCGTTGAGCGATCCGAGCCCTCTCGACCAGCTCGCCGGGGACCGCAGCGTGTGCGGCGTGGTGCTGGTCAACACCACCGCGGAGCTGCTGGCCGCCGTGCCGCGGTCGCTGCACGGCCGGGTGGTCTCGATCGGCGTCGGCTCAGCCACCGTCCCGTCGTTCGACGTCGACAACGACGCCGGCGCCAGCGAGGTGCTGCGTCACCTGTACGGCACGGGTCGCCGCCGGATCGCCATGGTGACCGGCCCCCGCTGGCTGCCGTGCTCACAGCGCCCGGTGGTGGCGTACCGCCGGCTGATGCGCGAGGCCGGCCTGCCGGAGCGGGTGCTGCCCGGAGACTTCACCGCGGCACGCGGCCGGGCGGCAGCCGACGAGGCGTTGCGGCGCTGGCCGGACCTCGACGCGATCTACGCGATCAGCGACGAGACCGCGCTCGGGGTGATCGCGGCGCTGCGCGACAGCGGGGTGCGGGTGCCCGGCGACGTCGCCGTGGCCGGCTTCGACGACATCCCGCTGGCCGGCATGACCACCCCCGCGCTGACCACCGCGAGCCACCCGGTGGGCCGGATCGCCGCCGCCGCGGCCACCGCCGTGCTGGACGGCCGCCGGACCGTGCCGGAGACCCTCTTCCCGTCCGCCCTGGTGGCCCGCGACAGCGCCTGACCCGGTCAACCTGGCGGCCCGCGGCAGCTCCTGACCGGGCTGCCGGTGATGGCCGGCGGTTAACCCGTGGCGGGTCGGGTAACCGCGGCGCACACCCTGCCGACAGCGAGGAGCGGTGACCCGTGTCCGAACCCGCGCCGCCGGACCGCGTGCCGGCGGACGATCAACGGCACGGCCGGTTGACCGCCCGTGCCCACCAGCCGGTGGCGTCGGCGCCCACCGGGCTGATGCCGATGACCGGCGCCCACGGTGGGCCACTGGCGATGGCGTACGCCCCAGAGCCGGCCACCGACGGGACCGCGTACCGGTTGGTGGTGCTGCTGCACGGGGCGGGCGGCTCCGCGCGGCAGGGCCTGGACCTGCTGCTGCCGGTCGCGGACGCGCATCACCTGCTGCTGGTGGCCCCGCAGGCGTCGGCGAGTAGTTGGGACCTGATCGCCGGCGGCTTCGGGGTGGACGTGCGGCGCATCGACGGGCTGCTGGCCACCGTCTTCGACGGCTATCCGGTGCGTGAGGTGACGCTCGGCGGCTTCTCCGACGGCGCCTCGTACGCGCTCTCGCTGGGCCTGGCCAACGGCGACCTCGTCGACGCGGTGCTGGCCTTCTCCCCCGGCTTCGCCGCGCCGCCGGTGACGCATGGCCGGCCACGGATCTTCGTTTCACACGGCGTGGACGACCGGGTCCTGCCGATCGACCTGTGCAGCCGGCGGCTCGTCCCGCACCTGCACAGCCTCGGCTACGACGTCACCTACGAGGAGTTCCCCGGCGGCCACGAGGTCTCCACCCCCGTGCGCCAGTCCGCCACCGACTGGCTGACCACCCCACCCTGACCGCCCCCGGGACACACGTCACAGCGCGGGCCGAGGGCGTGGTCGGGGTGAGGAGGTGGTGGTCAGATCGCGGGGAGGCCGAGGGCTTCGTCGACACGGGTGAGGACGGTGGCGTCGTCGTCGGGGCCGAGGCCGCGCAGCAGGTCGATGGCCGTGGCCCGGACCTGGCCGATGATCATGGCAAGCGGGAGGGTCTGGGCCGACCCGAAGAGCTGCCCGGCGGTGTGTACGGCGGCCAGCGCCAACTCGTCCGCCCGAATGGCGTGCCGGTCGGCGGCCTCGTCCTGCCCGTCCAGGTCGGCGGCGAGCGCCGAGCCGGCCTCCCCGACCGCCTCGGCCAGCGACCGCAGCGCGGCACCCAGTTCGGGCGGCGCCGGGGACGGCAGCCGGCTGAGCGTCACCCCGGCACGGGCGAGCACCCGTACGTTGCGTACCACGTAGTCGATCTGCCGGATCGACTCGTCCACCGACCGCAGACGGCCGATGTGCCGGTGCCGACGCACGTTGAGCCGCAGCGCCTCGCCGGCCGCCAGCACCCCGTCGCGCAGCCCGTCGACCCGGACGTCCATGCCACGGGCCTGGGCCAACGCGGCGACCGCGCCGGCCTCGTCCCGGCGGTCCAGCGCGTCGGCGATCCCGCCCAGCAGCCCGGCCAACTCGTCGAACGTGCGCCGCACCTCGGCGACCAGCGGGGCCAGCGGACGCCGGGCGTCGACCAGCAGGCTGACCGCGAGCGCGACCACGCCGCCGATCAACGCGTCGACGAAGCGGAACGGCACCAGCGACCCGTCCGGCGGCGCGACCACCACCAGGTAGAGCGCGGAGACCGCGGCCTGCACCAGGGTCACGCCGCTGGCGCCGAAGGCCACCGCGAGCAGGACCGTGAGCAGGATGACGGTGAACACGGTCCAGGTGCTGCCCGGACCCAGCGCCTGCACCACCAGGTCCGCGACCAGCACCCCGGCGGCCACCCCGAGGACGACCTCGACGGCACGCCGGATTCGCTGCCCCCGGGCCTGACCGAGGACGATCAGCGCCGCGGCCGGGGCGAAGAAGGGCTGCGGGTGCCCGAGCAGCCGAGTGGCCAGCAGCCAGGCCACGGTCGCCGCGAGGGTCGCCTCCAGCACCGGCCGCCATCCGTGCCGCAGCCGTTCGCCGGCCACCCGCAGGCCGCTGAACCGCGCCATCCCCCACCTCCCCCACCGGTCATCAGGCCGCACCACTCCACACCCGGAGCGACCCTCGCGATCGTCTACCATCGCGCGATGGACCCGCTCACCGGGCTGCTCGACGGTCCCCGCGCCCGGGGCGCCTTCCTGCTCCGCTCGGTGCTGGACCCGCCGTAAGCGCTGCGGATCGAGGACCGGGCGCCGCTGACCGTGGTGGCCCTGGTTCGCGGCACCGCCTGGCTGGTGCCGGACGACGCCCCCGCCGCGCCGCTGCGCCCCGGCGACGTGGCGGTGCTGCGCGGGCCGGACGGCTACCTCGTCGCGGACGACCCGGCCACCCCGCCGCAGGTGGTCATCCACCCGGGTCAGCGCTGCACCACCCTGCGCGGCGAGCCGCTGGCCGAGTCCATGGCACTGGGGGTACGCACCTGGGGCACCGGCCCGCACGGGTCGACGGTGCTGCTGACCGGCACGTACAACCTGCCCGGCGAGGTCAGCCGACGGCTGCTCACCGCGCTGCCGCCGCTGCTGGTGGTGCCCGCCGAGGAGTGGCGCAGCCCGCTGGTCCCGCTGCTCGCCCAGGAGGTGACCCGGGACGCGCCCGGCCAGGCGGCCGTGCTGGACCGGCTGCTGGACCTGCTGCTCATCGGCGCGCTGCGCACCTGGTTCGGCCGCCCGGAGGCGGCGCCCGGCTGGTATCGGGCGGCCGGCGATCCGGTGGTCGGCCCGGCGCTGCGGATGGTGCGGAACGACCCGGCTCGACCGTGGACGGTCGCCGCGCTCGCCGCCGAGGTGGGCGTCTCGCGGGCGGTGCTGGCCCGCCGCTTCACCGAACTGGTCGGCGAGCCGCCGATGGCGTACCTGACCGGATGGCGGCTGGCACTCGCGGCTGACCTGCTGCGCGAGCCGGACGCCACACTGGGCGCGGTGGCCCGCCGGGTCGGCTACGCCAGCCCGTACGCGCTGAGCACCGCGTTCCGCCGGGTTCGCGGCATCACCCCGAGCCAGCACCGGATCGGCGCCTCGGCCGACTGACCCGTTCAGCCGGTGGTGCTGGCGTCGGCGTACCCGGGTGAGGCGAGGAACCGGGTCAGCACCTCGACGGTGCCGGGTGTGAAGGGGCGGCCGTCGAGCACCCGGTCGCCAGGCACGAAGAGCATCGCGGCGCCCTCACCGAGCACCACGTCCTCCTGCCGGGCCCGGGTGCTGCCGGTGAAGTAGTGCTTCGCCCGGCCCAGCTCGGGCAGCGACTGCACGGTGAATGGGCGCAGCGGGCCGTCGGCGCGCAGGCCGGTCTCCTCCCACAGCTCCCGCTCGGCGGTCTGCTCCGGAATCTCCCCCGCCTCGGCGTGGCCGCCGGGCAACCCCCACACATTCGGGTGGAAGGTGGCGTTGCCGTCGCGCAGTTGCAGCAGCACCTGCCCGTCGGGATCCACCAGCAGCACGCACGCGACCACTATCACCCGACCAGCCTAAGCCGGACCGCCCTGTCGGGTAGGCGCGGGAGCGGTGGCCTGAGGCCGGCGGCGTTCTACGCTCCGAAGGTATGCAGTGGCGGATCGGTCACCGGCTGCGGAACGCGCTGATCGTCGGCGGCACCGTCGGGCTGGGCCTCTTCGGCTGGCAGGCGTTGACCGCCGATGTGCCGAGCCGACCCCCTTCCGTCGACGTCTGCGGTCTCGCCCGCTCCGAGACGATCGCCCGGATGGTGCCTGCGGCGTCGCAGCCGACGGTCGAGCACGGCAACCGCGGGTACGTCTTGTGCGTCGTGTCCGGCCGGGTAGGTGTGGGCGAGGACCGGGCCGATGTGGTGCTCTGGTTCGGTTATCTCCGATCGACCCGCCGGGAGGGCGAATCCGCGGTGCAACGGGCCCGCGACGAGGTGCACCTGTGGAGTTGCACCCGCTGCCGGACACATCCGACGCCAGTCCGAATCGGCGACGAGTCCTACGAGTACGGCGACACGCACGACGACGGGCGGCAGTCGACGATCGTCCGCGCTCGGATCGGCACGGTGACGATCACCGCAGAGCTGGACACGGCGTACGCGTCGCGGGACGCCATGTTCGAGGCGGTACGGACTCTGGTGCAGGAGGTGGCCGCGCGATGCCACGCAAGGTGCTGACCGAGTCGGACGTCGTGCTGGTGCTCGTCGTCGTCGCCCTATCCCTGGGAGGCTACGCGCTGGGAAATGTCGTCGCTGCGCCCCTGGGGCGCGCCCAGGCCGCCTCCGTGGACCGGGCGGTCGCGCCGGTCTCGATGCCCCCGTTGCCGGCGGCACCCCACTATCCACCGTCGACGCCGCGGCCGCTGCTGTCTCCCGCCGGTTCGGTCGCTGGCGCGCAGTTCGCCGCGGGCGAGGCGACTCCCTTCGGCGAGCCGGGGCTACCGATGACGGTGCTGGTGCCCCGGGACACCGAGTGGCGATGCCTGGCGTTCAGTATTCCGGGCGTCGGCACCGCGTCGACAGCCGAGTGGGAATGCTCCGCGGGGTCCGACGACACCACCGGCCAGGAGAGCTTCCTGCGCGTGTTGCTGGCACCGTGCCCGCCGCCGTGCGGCCCCGATGCCAGGACCCGGCTGAGGCCGCCGTTCGTGGACCGACCTGTACGGGCAGTTGACGACAGCACCTGGCTCGCCGACGTCCTGACGAAGCCCGATTGGATGGGTCGCCGGACTCTGCACCTGCTGATGGAGCACGTCTGGACGGCCCCGGCCGGCGTGCTGGGACCGGGTTCCCCGGCACAGACCCTCTACGTGGCGGCGTGGCTGACCAACCGGCCCGACGACCGGGCGACGGGGGAAAAAATCATCAACAGCCTCCGCGGCCAGATGTGACGCCGAGGCGCAGAAGAACTGCACTGGGCCCAAAACTCCAGAGTAGCCATTTGTGTTGCCGGCGGCCTCATCCGAACGTGACAGCACACCGGTAAGATCGGCGACTGCGTTCTGACTGATCGCTGACTGCTCGTGGTGATAGCGATCACACACACTGAGCCCATGAACAGGAGAGTCAACCGCGGTAAGGCACTCCGCGTCGCGGTGTGTCTCCTCCTTCTCGCCGTTTTGAGCGGCTGCATGCAGCTCAACATGGGGCTCACCGTCAACGCCGACGACACGGTCGACGGGCAGCTCCTGCTGACCGCCCAGAAATCCCTGCTCAGCTCCCGGAACAAGAACATACCGGCGGCGTTCGCGGAGCTGCGACAGAACATTCCCGCGCTGCCGCCCGGCGAGGAGACCGGCTACCAGGACGACAAACTCTTCGGCACCCAGATCAATTACCGCAAGGCGCCGCTCGCGGGCTTCGACACCGAGAGCGTCAAACTGGTGCGGGACGGCGATTTCTACCGCTTCACGTTGCCGCTCGACCCGGCCAAATACGGCGGAACAATAGCCCAACAAAATCCGCAGCAGCAGCAGGCATTTCTCAAGTTGATGTCATTCGAGATCTCGGTGACATTTCCCGGCCGGGTGATCGACACCAATGGCACCGTCAACGGCCGGTCGGTCAGCTGGAAGGTGGACTCCAACCAGGACAAGCCGACCGAACTGCGGGCCGTCGCCGAGGCACCGCCGCGACCGTCGGCCTCGCCGGTCGCCGCCGCCGACGGAGGCGGGTTCCCCTGGCTGCTGATCGTCGGCGGGCTGCTCCTCCTGCTGCTGCTCGCCGCGGTGGGCGTACTCCTGCTGCGTCGCCGTCGCCCGACGGCGCCGGCGGCCCCCGGCCCGACCTCGCCGGGCCCGCCCGCCGGCGCTCCCGGGCCCGGCTGATCCATCCGGTGGCCGGCCCCGCCGGCCACGCCCGGCTCCGGCCGCCCCGCGACGACGGCGACCGGCTCCGGTGCTCCCACCCGGGAGCACCGGACCTCACCTCACCACCACCTCATCCCGGTCGCACCATCGCAGAAAAGGGGGATCGCCGTGAACGATCTCTTCACCTGGGCCGCCCTGGGCAGCCTCGCCGGCGCGAGCGCCGCCACCCTACTGGCCACCAACGTCATCGGCGGGCTGATCGGCCCCAGCGGCGACAAGGCCCGCAAGTGGATCGCCATCGGCATCGCACTGCTGCTGTCCTACGTGACCGCGGCGTTCGCCGACAACGCCGGCGGCGAGAAGTGGATCATCGCGTTCTTCAACGCCCTGGTCATCTTCTCCGCCGCGCTCGGCGTCAACCAGATTCCGCCCGGCAACCGGCAGGCGACCCAGGCGTCGCCGACCCAGCTCGCGCAAGGCCGCGAGCCCCGCATCCTCCGCTCCTGGGTCTGAGGAGTGACATCATGATCTTCGGAATCATCAGCGCGGCAGTCCAGGTCGGCTTCGGCGCCCTGTTCGGCCTCCTGGCCGGCGGCCCGATCGGGCTGCTGATCGGCGCCGTCGTGGGCCTGCTGGTCGGCGCGGTCTTCGGCTGGGCGGTGGCCTCCGCCGGGGTGTACGGATCGGACGCCCGCGGCATCCTCCTCTTCGTCGTCGACCACACGTGGAGTCTGCTGAACACGTTCGTCGGGGCCATCTACCTGGCCGTGCACCTGCTCTTCGGGCACTCGCTGGACCGGCCCACCTCGCAGGGCAGCGGCCGGGTCAGCGTGGTGGAGGGGGTCTCGCCCCGCTACGCCACCACCATCGGCACCGTCTGCGCCGGCTCCAGCTCCGGCATCCAGCGGCACGAGGACGTGCACATCTTCCAGGGCCGCCTGCTCGGCCCGCTCTACATCCCGCTGGTGCTGGCGAACTACGTGCTGTTCACCATCGCGCCGGTGTGGCTGCTCTACCACGACCACACCAACGCGCCGATCAACCGGTTCACCCGCTACTTCGAGATCGGCGTCTACCCCCACGTCTGGAACGAGGCCATCGCCTACCGGATCCAGGGGACGCCGCCGCGATGACCAACCACGGGCGCGGACCGATCGAGACGGCCACCGCCGAGCTGACCGCCTGGCTGGCCAGCGCGGCGGGGGAACCCGTCCCGATCGGCCCGCCCCGCACCGACGGCGACGCGGCCGGGCTCACCCTCTGGCCGATGGAGCTGCGCCCGGCCCGGCAGACCCGCTCCAGCGGCGCGGTCCGCGAGCCGTACCGGTTCACGATCCGCTACCTGCTCTGCGCGGCCGGGCCGGCCGGGCTGCCCGGCCTGGACCGGGTGCTCACCGCCGCCACCAGCGACGGCAGCTATCCGGTGGTGCTGGAGGCCGGCGACGCCACGCTGTGGACGGCGTTCGGCAGCGCACCCCGCCCGGCGCTGCTGATCGACGTGCCGGCGCAGGTGGACCACCCGACCCCGGCCGCGCCGCCGGTCCTGCAACCGCTGCGGCTGCGGCAGTTGGAGCTGCGCACGCTCGCCGGCCGGGTGGTCGGCCCCGAGGACCAACCACTGGCCGCCATGCGGGTCGAACTGCCCGGCACGGCGTCCGCCACCCGCACCGACCCCGACGGCCGGTTCCTGATCGTCGGAGTCCCGCACGACCCCGAGCAACCGGGCCCGGTCCGACTCCGGCTGACCGGACGAGGGCTCGTGCTCACCGCCGAGGTCGACCCCGCCGAACCCGAGATCGTCATCGTCTGCGCGCCACCGACCCACTGACGCCCACCCGCACAGGAGGACCGATGCCCAGCTACTTCTCCCCCGGCATCTACGTCGAGGAGGTCCCCGATGGCGCCCGACCGATCGGGCCGCAGAGCACCAGCATCGCCGCGTTCGTCGGCGTCGCCCCGGACCGCTCCGCCCAACTGGGCAAGGCGGTGCCGGTCAACAACTGGACCGAATTCCTCCGGCTCTTCGCCGGCGGCGAGCAGGCGGAGAGCACCGCGCTGGCGCGGGCGGTCTTCGGCTTCCTGGACAACGGCGGCGCGCGCTGCTGGGTGGTCAACGTCGGCGAAGGCGGCGCGATCACCGGCACCGGGCAGCGGCGCGGTGGCCTGCAACTACTGGAAGCGGTCGATGAGATCTCCATCATCGCCGCGCCCGGCTTCCACGACGTGGTGGCCCACGAGGCGCTGCTGAGCATGGCCGAGCGGACCCGCACCATGGTGGCGATCTGCGACCCAGCGCCGGACATCGACGACATCTCGGCGTTGACCCGGGTCGCCACGCCGTCCTCCGGCAAGCCCCCCAAGCCCGCCGAGGGCGCGGCCAGCGGTTCCGGCGGCTCGGGCGGTCCCGGTGGCTCGGGCGGTCACGACGGGGCGGCGTACCGGCCCCGGCAGTCCGAGTTCGGCGCCTTCTACTACCCATGGCTGCGCGTACGCGACCCGATCACTGGGGAGCTGGAACTCACCCCGCCGAGCGGGCACCTGGCCGGCATCTGGGCCCGCACCGACGCCCTGCGCGGTGTGCACAAGGCACCGGCCAACGAGCCGGTACGCGGCGCCGTCGACCTGGGCTACCTGGTCACCCGACCGGAACACGACGTGCTCAACCCCAAGGGCGTCAACGTGATCCGCTACTTCGCCGGCGAGGGCATCCGCGTCTGGGGCGCCCGTACGCTCGCCGCCGAGGCCAGCGAGTGGCGCTACCTCAACGTGCGCCGGCTCAGCATCGCCATCGAGCAGGCCATCGCCAACGGCACCCGGTGGATGGTCTTCGAGCCCAACGACTTCACCCTCTGGCGCTCGATCCGGCGTGACATCGGGGCGTTCCTCACCCGGGTGTGGCGCGACGGCGCGCTGCTCGGGCGAAGCCCGGAGGAGGCCTTCTTCGTCAAGTGCGACGAGGAGACCAACCCGTCGGAGGTCCGTGACGCCGGCATGGTGATCGCCCACATCGGCATCGCCGTCGTCAAGCCCGCCGAGTTCGTGGTGTTCAAGCTGAGCCAGTGGGCCGGCGGCACCGAGACCGAGACGATCGGAGGCTGACATGCCCACCACAGCCACCCCGCAACCGGGCGCCCCGGTCGACCCGTACCGGGCGTACAACTTCAGGCTGCTCATCAACGGCGTCACCAACGGCCACTTCACCGAGATGAGTGGGCTGGAGGTGAACATCCCCGGGCAGCCGTACCGGGAGCACGGCCTGGGCCGGATGCGGATGGTGCCCGGCCAGGCGGAGTACGAGCCGGTGACGCTGCACTTCGGGCTCACCGCGTCCCGGGAGCTGTGGGACTGGGTGAACGCCACCGCCCAGGGCACGCTCAACCGCCGCAACGTCTCCGTGGTGCTGCTGGACTCCGTGGGCACCGCCGAAATGCTGCGCTGGAACCTGATCGGCGCCTGGCCCACCCGCTGGCGCGGGGCACACCTCAACACGCTCAGTCACGAGATCGCCATCGCGTCGCTGACGCTGCGCTACGAGGGCCTGGAGTTGGAGACCGGCGGTGCCACCGCGCCGACTCCCGCGTAGCTGGCTGGCCGGCCGGCTGCGCTCGGCGGCCGGGGCCATGCAACGCCTCGCCGGACGGGTCGAGCCCAGCGTCGCGACCGGGCAGCACTCGGTGCGCCGGCCGTCGGACCTGCGCACGGCAGCGCCACGCCGCTTCGGGGAGCCACCGCAGCACTGGCTGGACCTGGTCACCGCGCACGCCCCCGGTCTGCTGCAGGACCTGGACCTCGACGTACCTCCGGGTGGTCGGGCCTCGACCGACGCTGCCGACACGGACACCGGCGACGGGCGCTACGGCTGGCCCGGCCGCGAGGACGGTGCCGGACCAGCGGACCGGGGCCCCGGTGGTCGGACGACCACAGCCGGCCAGGGACCGGGCGAGCCTGGTCACCGGTCCACTGCCGACCCGCAGGGTGGGTTCGGAGGGCCGACCGGGATCCCAGGTATGGGTGGGTTCGAGGGGTACGACGCTGCCGACGGGCTCGGTGTCCCTGGCGGCGCCTTCGGCGGGCCTGCCGGCACCGACGGCCCTGCCGCCGCTGGTGAATTCGGCAGGCGCGACGCTGGCGGCTTCGGAGAGCCCGGCGCGGCGGAGGTGTCCGGAGGGCACGGCACTGCAGGCGGACCCAGTCTGGCTGGGCGGTTCGGAGTGCCCGGTGCTGCCAACCGGTTCGGAGGATCGGGCGGGTGGCGGGCGGGTGGCGGGTCCGGGCCTTCCGGCAGAGGTGGTGGACTCGGCGAGTCTGGGCTTGGCACCACCGGTTCGTTCGGTGCCGCCGGCACGTTCGGCAGGGCCGGCTCGTTCGGTGCCTCCGATGCGGCGGGTACTTCTGGCGCCGCCGGAGTGTTTGGCACGGGGATGGCGTTCGGCGTGGCGGGTGGACCGGCGGCCGGTGGGACGCTGCCGGCCCGACTGCGCGTCCGTCGCGGGTTCGACTCGGCGGCTGGGCCTGGTGCACCGGCGGGGTCGACTACGTCGGCGGGATCGGGTGCGTCGGCCGGATGGGGCGCATCGTCGGGACGGGGTGGATCGGCGCAGCTTGGCGCGTCCGGCGCGGTTGGCGGGATGGCCGACGACAGGTCAGCGGCGTCTGGACGGGAGAGGGAAGCCGTTGGGCCATCCCGGCCGATGATCCGCCCGGCGGTCCCCGGCCCGCTCGGCTCGCCTCCAGGCACCAGCCCCGTCGACCGCTGGACCGAGCACCCCGGAATGGCCTCGACCACCCCCCAACCCACCCCCGCGCGCGGTTCGCGGGAGTCGCGCCGGTTCTTGGAAGATTCCGGGCCCCCCGGGGGCGCTTTCTCTCCAAGATCTACAGCTGCGTTTGAGAGCGCCTCGGATGAGTGGGACGGAGGGCGCTCCTCGGCGGGCGGACGCGGGTTCTCGGCGAGACCGGGTGGGTTCGAAGCGAACGAGGACGGGTTCGGGATCGGCCGCAGCGGGTTCTGGGCTGGCGGTGACCCGAGGGGATTCGGGGTTGGCCGCGGGCGGCTGGGCGGGGTTTCGGCGGCGGGTGATGTGCCAGGCGGGCGGGACCTGGGCGAGGGCGAAGGGCCAGCCGGGTGGACGGGCCCGGCGGGTACGGGGCCAGAGACGGGCAATAGCCTGCTCGGCGTGGCCCGCGCCGCTGGCAGCGGTCCCTGGCCGGCCCTGCCGGACGAGCCGGCGTCGCCCGGACACCGGGCCGGCGAGGCGGAGCCGGGTGGATCGGGGCCGGACCTGACCGGCGGTGGATGGTCGGCGGTGGCCAGCGGCCTGTGGCCGGCGCTGCCGGACGACCGGCCGCTGTGGACAGTGCCCGGTGAGGCGCTAGACGCGGCACAGCTGAGCCGCCTGGATCGGGAACAGGCGGGCGACTGATGGAACGCGTCGCCTTCCTCATCGACTCCTCCGGGGAGCGGGTGGACTGCCTGCTCAACCCGGAGACCGTGCAGGTGACCCGGCTCGCCGGGGTACGCCATCGGGGTGCCGCCGGTGGGCAGCTCACCGGGGCCGGGCTGGCGGACGATCCGCTGGTCTTCACCGGTGGCGGCCGGACCGAGCTCGTGCTCGACCTGCTCTTCGACGTCGACTTCGTGGAGGCGCAGGTCCGCCCGAGCGACGTACGGGTGCTCACCCGTCCGCTGTGGATGTTGGCGGAGAACTCCACCGCCGAGCACGGGTGGCTGCGGCCGCCGCTGGTCCGGCTGGTCTGGGGCAAGACCTGGAACGTGCCCGGCGTGATCATCGCGGTGGCGGAGCGGTTCGACGCGTTCACCGGCACCGGCTCGCCACGGCGCTCCTGGCTGCGACTGAAGCTGGTCCGGGCGGCCGAGACGGCCGACCAGGCGGAGGCCGGCTTCGCCGAGGAGCTGGCTGCGGCGAACACCCCGACCGCCGCCCCGGGCAGTGCGGTGGTCGCCGCCGGTGACGGCGCCGCCGAGCCGGGGCGCTCCGGGGTGCGTTTCGATCTGCTGGCCAACGACGCGCTCGGCTCGCCGCTGCGCTGGCGGTTGCTGGCCGAGCACAATCGGATCACCGATCCGCTGGCGGTGCCGGCCGGCACCACACTGGCCGTTCCGCCGGCCGGTGCCACCCCGGCGGGCGGGATGGCGGGCAGCGGGTCGACGCTGGTTGGTGCGGTGGCCGGGGTCGCCCGGGCGGTGGCCGGCGCGGTCGGTGCTGGCGCGTCGTTCGTGGGCGCCTCGATCGCCACCGCCCCGGCGGCCTGGGGTGCGGCGACCGGAACGACGACCACCCCAACACCGACCGGCGGCAACCCAGGCAGCACCAACCCCGGCGGCACCAGCCCGGGCGGTGCGCCGTGACCAGCGTCGCGCCCCGGGCGCTGACCGTCCTCCTCGACGGCGTCGAACTGGCCGGCGCGGCCCGCCAGCGGGTCCGCTCGCTGCGGGTGGCCGCCCGGCTCGACCAACCCACCCAGGCAGAGCTGGTGCTCGCCACGACCGCCGGGGGCGGCGCGTTCGACCCCCCGGTACGCCCCGGCACGGCGCTCGACCTGCGGCTCGCCGATCATCCCGACGCGCTGTTCACCGGTGAGGTGACCTGTGTGGAGGTCGAGTACGCCGCGGACGGCGCCGCGGTGCTGCGGCTGCGGGCGTACGACGCGTTGCACCGGCTGCGCAAGCGACAGGGGCTGCGGGTCTTCACCTCGGTGACCGCCGCCGAGCTGGCCCGGGAGCTGTGTGGCGAGGTCGGGCTGACGGTGACGGCAGAGACCGACGGGCCGCGGCTGGAGCGGCTGCTCCAGCACCGGCACAGTGATCTGGAGTTGCTGCGCGAAGTGACCGGCCGGGCCGGGCTGCACCTGGCCGCGGACGGCGACGGGGTACGTCTGATCACCCTCGCCGGGTACGGCGAACCGGTGAAGCTGGCCCTCGGCGCGAACGTGCACACCCTGCGGCTCGCCACCAACCTGGACCAGGCCAGCGGCGCGAGCGCCGCGTTGGGCTGGCACCCGCAGCGGGCCGAACCGATCAGCCAGCAGGCCGACGAGGCGCGCTGCGGCCGGCCGGCCGGCGACCGGCCGGACCCGGCCGACGTGGGCGCCGACGGGGTACGCACGGCGGTCGACCAGCCCGGCCGCAGCGATGACGAGCTGGCGGCGCTGGCCCAGGCCCGGCTGGACACCCGGGCCGCCGCGCTGGTGACCGCCGAGGGGGTGGCCGAGGGCGATCCGGCGCTGCGACCCGGCCGGCGGATCGACCTGAGCGGCGTACCGGACCAGGTCGCCGGGGCGTACGTGCTGACCGAGGTGGTGCACACCGTGGACGGCAGCGGCCACCTGACCCGGTTCTCCACCGTGCCACCGGCAGCCCCGCCAACCGGAGCCGGCGCAACGGGTGGAGCGGCCGGCGCGGTGGTCACCCTCGGCACCGTCACCGACGTCACCGACCCGGACGGGCTGGGCCGGGTCCGGTTGACCCTGCCGGCATACGGGGACCTGGACGTCGGTTGGCTCGCCGTGCTCTGCCCGGGCGCGGGGCGCGGCAAGGGGCTGGTGGCTCTCCCCGATCCGGACGACACCGTGCTGGTGGTGCTGCCGGGCGGCGAACCGGCCTCGGGCATCGTGCTCGGCTCGCTCTTCGGCGCCGTCGAGCCGTACGACGCGGGCATCGACGACGGCCGGGCCCGCCGCTGGACACTGCGCACCGCCGGCGGGCAATCGATCGTGGTCGACGACGTCCAGCGCAGCCTGCGGCTGGCCACCGAGGGTGGTAGTTGGCTGGAGCTCACCCCCGATCTGGCCACCCTGCACGCGGCGACCGACCTGGTGATCTCCGCGCCCGGCCGGGCCATGGTGGTCCGTGCCCGCAGCGTGGACTTCCTGCACGCCGAGTCGACCGAGGACCCGACCACCGCGGCGGAGCGTGCGCGTGCGCTCGCCCGCGCACACCACGAAGGAGACGGCTGATGCGCTGGATCCACCGCGACTCGTTGATCACCTGCGACCACGACGGCCGGGTCGAGAACCGGCCGTCGCAGCGGTGGGTGACCGTCACCGGCGTGCCGGTGCTGGTGGACGACGACCCGGAGGGACGGAAGATCATCGCCTGCCCGAACTACGGACCGACCATCAAGCCGTGCACCACGACGGAGACGTTGCGCGTCGGCTACAGCGAATGGCTGCGGGTCGACGGGCACCGGGTGGTGCTGGACAACCTGGAGGGGTTCACCAACGGGACGCCGCCCAACGCGGTCCACCACACGGTGCGCGACCCGCGCCAGCGATTCCTGGGGGCGGACCGGTGAGGGCGTTCCGCTTCGTCGGCGCCGGCTTCGACGCCGGCCGGTCCGGTGGGTTGGCGCTCACCGCGGCCGGCGGCCTGGCCATGACCGAGGACGACGAGAGCGTACGCCAGGCGCTGTTCCTGCTGTTGTCGACCACGCCCGGCGAGCGGTTGATGCGGCCCGGGTACGGCTCCCGGCTGCACCGGCTGATCTTCGCGCCCAACGACGACACCACCGCCGGGCTGGCCATCCACTACGTCCGGCAGGCCATCGCCCGCTGGGAGCCCCGGGTCGAGGTGATCGACGTGGACGCCGGGCCGGATCCGGACGACGCGTGGCGGCTGGTGATCCGGTTGGACTACCGGGTCCGGGCCAGCCTGACGCCCGGACAGTTGGTCTTCTCTGTGGACCTGCTCCCGATCGACGAACCGGCGCAGGAGGGACCGTCATGACGCTGCCCGTGCCGCACCTGGACGACCGCGCGTTCCTCGACCTGGTCACCGAGGCCCGGGAACGGATCCGGCAGTCCTGCCCGGCCTGGACCGACCTGTCGGCGCACGACCCGGGCATGGCACTGGTGGAGGCGTTCGCGCACCTCACCGAGGTGATGATCTACCGGCTGAACCAGCTACCGGAGAAGGCGTACGTCTCGTTCCTGAACCTGCTCGGCGTGGCCCGGCACGCACCCACCGCGGCGTGGGCGGACGTCCGGTTCACCCGCAGCGGCACCGACCAGGGCGGCGTGCGGATCCCGGCCGGCCTGCGGGTCGCGGCGGCCCGCGGCGCCGATCCCCGGCCGGTCGTGTTCGTCACCACCGAGCCGGCGCTGCTGCCCGCCGGCGAGGCGTCGGTGACCGTGCGGATGCACCACTGCGAGCCGGTCGAGGCGGAGCTGCTCGGCACCGGCACCGGCCAGCCGGGCCAGGTGCTACGAGCGGCCCACGCCCCGCTGGCGCACACCGCCGAGGCGCTGGACCTGCTGCTCGGGGTCGAGGTGCCGGCCGGCACGGTGGAGCTGGGCGCGGCGGCCCGCGAGCACGACGGCCGCACCTTCGAGATCTGGCGGCCGGTGGACAGCTTCGCCGGGCTCGGCCCGCAGGCCAAGGTGTACCTGGTGGACCGCTGCTCTGGCACGGTCACCTTCGCTCCCGCCCTCGACCTGCGGCCGCCCGCCGGGCCGTCCCACCCCGACACCCCCGGCGAGCCCACGCCGACCGATCCGGCCCCGCCCGCGGATCTCGCGGCGGCTGATCCGGCGCGGTCGCCGGTGACCGTGGCGGCGGTGCCGCCGGCCGGGCGGCAGGTGCGGCTCTGGTACCGGGCCGGCGGCGGGCCGACCGGCAACGTGGCCGCGGGCACCCTGACCAGCCTGCGCGACCCGCTACCCGGCGTACGGGTGGACAACCCCGCGCCAGCGGCCGGCGGGCGCGAGATGGAGGCGCTGGAGTCGGTGCTGCTGCGCGGCCCGTACGAGTTCTTCGCCCAGCAGCGCGCGGTCACCGCCCGGGACTTCGAGGTGCTGGCCACCAGCTCCGGCGCGGTGGCGCGGGCCCGCGCGTTCACCCGCGCCGCGGTGTACAGCTTCGCCCGGCCGGGCGAGGTCGAGGTGGTGCTGGTGCCGTACGTGCCGTCGACGGCCCGCCCGGGTGGCCGGTTGCCGGTGGCCGTGCTGCGCGAGCACGAGGTGCCCGAGGCGCGGCGCCGGGTGGAGGCGGACCTGGAACAGCGCCGGATGGTCGGCATCCGGTCCCGGGCGACCTGGGCCCGGTTCAAGGCGGTCTCGGTGCAGGCCCGGGTGGTGGTCCGGCGGGAGGAGGACGTGGACGCGGTCCGCCGGCGGATCCACGACCGGCTGCACCAGACGCTGAGCCCGCTGCCCACCGCGCTCAACCCGACCGGCTGGCCGTTCGGCGAGCCGCTGCGTGCGTCCAACGTGTACCGGCTGCTGGAGCACGCCGAGCCGGGCGTGCGCTACGTCGAGTCGGTCCGGTTCGTGGTCGACGAGGCGCCCGACGCCGAGGTGCGCGCCCTCGCCGTCGACCAGTACCAACCTCGCACCTGGTACGCCGGGCGGGGCGCGGTGCTGTTCCGCTCCAGCAACGCCGGCGCGGGCTGGGAGCCGGCGGGCCGGTTCGACGGCGAGACGGTGCTGCGGGTGGCGCCCGCGCCTGCGCCGGTCCGGCCGGGCATCGTGCCACGTCCCGGCTCGGTGGCCGTGGTGACGCTGCGCGCCTCCGGCGGGTCCCGGGTGCACCTGAGCACCGACCTGGGCGAGACCTGGTCGCTGCTGACCGACCTGGATTCGCGGATCTCCGACGTGGCCTGGCTGGACCGGGACGGCGCGGGCGCGCTGCTGGTGGCCACCGACACCGGCCTGTACGAGGTGTCGCTGCTGCCCGGCGCGGTGCCGTTGCAGATCCTGGTCGACCCGTCCGACGCCGACCGGGGGTTCTACGCGGTGCGCGCGTTCGTCTCCGAGCGGGGTGCGCCCGGCGTCGCGGTGGCCGCGCAGGCGGGCTTCGGGGTGTACCTGTCGACCGCCGGCGGCCGGCCGGGCAGCTTCGCCCACGTCGGTCTCTCCAACGTGGACAACCGGGTGCTGGCGGTGCAGTACGACGGCCCGGCCACGCTGCTGTGGAGCGGTGCCGGTGAGCCGGATCCGAAGAAGCCCGGCCAGGGCTGCCACCGCACCCGGTTGTTCGAGTCCGACGTGCAGTGGCAGACGGTGCAGGGCGGCTGGATCGGCGGCACCTGCCGGGACCTCGCGTTCGCCGGCCCCCTCGCTGTGGCGGCCACGCAGAGCGGCGGAGTGCTGCGGCTGGACACCCTGGCCGCGCAGCCGCAGTGGCAACCGGTGATGGTCAACTGCGGGCTGCCGCTGCGCGACCGGACCCGGTTCGTACCGGTAGACGCGATCGCCGTGAGCGGCAGCGCCACCACCGGCGCCGGTGGCCAGGCGGCGGAGCGGCTGATCCTGGCCGGCGGCGAGCGGGGCGTGTACCGCAGCGCCAGCGCGGTGGACTGGACCGCCAGCGCCAACCAGGCCACCGCCGACGTGGTGACCGTCCCGGACACCTGGCTGCTCTGCTCGGGCGAGCACAACATCGAGGTGGTGCGGCAGGATGCGACGCTCGGCGATTGAACGGCTGCTGCCCGCCGCCTACCAGCGGGCCTGCGTGCCGGGCAGCGTGCTCTGGGCGCTGCTGGAGGTGATGGAGGAGCTGCACGCCCCGGACGAGGCCATCCTCGCCGAGGTGGACGCCCTGTTCGACCCGTACCGGGCGCCGGACGGGCTGGTCGCCCAGCTGACCCGCTGGGTGGCGATGGACCACGTCGTGGCCTCGCCCCGCCCGGACGCACCGCTGCCGTTGCCGGTGGGCCGGCTGCGCGACCTGGTGGCCAACGGGGCGCTGCTGGCTCGTTGGCGCGGCACCCCGTACGGGATGCGAAGAGCTCTCGAGGTGGCTACCGGGTTGAGTGGTTTCGCCTTGGACGAACCGGCCGAGCAGCCGTTTCACGTCGTGGTGCAGGTACCGGCGGCCGCCGCCGGCCAGCTCGCCGTGATCACCCGAATCGTCGAGGCGGAGAAGCCCGCCTCGACCACCGTCGAGATCGTCGTCGCAGAGGAGTCGTCATGACCACCGAGTGGGCGGTCGTCGCCGCCGCCGAACAGTTCACCCTCGACCCGCGCAACAGCGGCGAGTTGACCTTCACCGTCTCCAACCCGGGCAACGCGCCGGACACGGTGGTGTTCGACGTGGCGCCCGGCGACGGCTCCCAGCGGGCCTGGTTCACCGTCACCGAGCCGCAGCGGGTCGTGCCCGGGCAGGGCTCGGTCTCGTTCCTGGTCAAGCTTGCCGTGCCGGCCGGCACCCCGCCCCGGCGCTACGACATGACCGGGTTCGCGTACTCGGCCAACACCGCGCCGGAGGAGAGCTCCCGCTCCAGCGGCCGGGTCACCTACGAGGTACGGGCGGTCGCCCCGCCACGGCGTACCCCGTGGCCGTGGATCGCCGCCGCGGCGGCGCTGGTGCTGGTGGTGGTGACCGTGGGGGTGGTGCTGCTGACCCGTGGCGGCGAGCCGGACCCCGGCGAGCCGCGGGTGGTCACCCTTGAGGCGGAGAGCCTGGTGGACGCCGCGGTGGTGGAGTCACCGCGGACCAGCGGGGCGGTCGTGGTGGCGCAACCCAACTGCTGCGGAGTGACCTGGTCCGGGGACAAGCAGCTGTTCTTCCAGGGGCTGGCCATCGGCGACCAGGTCACCGTGACGGTGCAGATCCCGGCCGACGGCACGTGGCGCTTCGCCGCCGTGCGCACCACCTCGCTCGACTACGCCAACACCGTGTTCGCCATCGACGGCAACCAGGTCGGCGGGGCGTTCCTCGGCTTCACCCCGACGGTGCAGAAGACGGAGTTCCTGGACGTCGGCACGGTTCGGCTGACCAAGGGTCCGCACCGGGTCACCCTGCTGGTGGTGGGCAAGACGCAGGGCACCAACCGCTACTTCGCGGGCGTTGACGAGATCCGGTTCACCGAGCTCGTGGCGCAGGCCGTCGCGCGATGAGTGGCCGGCAGAAAGCGCTGCTGGGGCTGCTCGCCGTCCTGCTGGTGGCGCTGTTCGTGGTCGCGGTCGGCGCGGGCCGCGACGACCAGGGTGATCCGGGGGCCCGGCACGGGCTGGTCGAGCGGTTGGGGGCGCTGGGCGGCGAGCGCTCGGCCGTCGACCCGGCCACGGTCAGCGCCGACTGCGCCGACGAGACCGGCGTGCTGGTCTTCTCCGGTAGCTGCGTGCTGCGGGTCGCCGACCCGGGCGGGCTGCGCACCCTGGTGCTGCGCAGCGGGGCACGGTTCACGGTCGTCGCGCCGGCGCCCGGCGACGCCGAGCTCACCATCCGCGACGAGGTCGAGCCGGCGGCGGACGGCACGGGCGCGGTGGCGAAGGTCGCCGTCGACCAAGCGACCGAGGTGGCGGTGACCTGTCCCGGTCTCGGTGGCTGCACGGTCACCGTGGCCACGTCCTGACCGAGAAGGCGGTGCCGCCGTGGGTGACCTGCGCAAGCCTTTCCTGCTGCTGGCGATGCTCGCCGTCGTCCTGGCGATCGGGGTGGAGTTGGGCGCCGGGCTGCTGCTCGGCGGCGCTGACGCCGGCACGGCACTGGTCGACAGTGCCGGCGACCTCGATGTGGAGCTCGACGACGTGTCCGGGGTCAGCGAGCCGTCCGGCCGGGGCACCGGTTACCTGGCGTTGATCGACGCGGTGGCGGTCTGGAGCACCGGGCTGTTCTGCCTGGGCCTGCTGCTGCCCGAACGGATCCAGGGCCGGGTGCAGGGCGTCGCCAGCCTGATCTTCTCGGTCATCCTGATCATCGTCGGGCTGATCGCGCTGATCGTGGCGTTCGTGGAACTGATGATCATGGTGTCGTTGTTCCTGGCCGTTCCGTTCGGCACGCTGGCCTATCTGGCCCTGTGGGGGTTCTTCCCGGTCGGCGAGGCGGCGGTGCTGCTCGGGCTGGTGCTGCTGCTCAAGCTGGTCTGGGCCGGGCTGCTGGTGCTGGCCCAACCGCGCTTCCTGCAGAACAAGGGCCTCGTGCTGCTGATTCTCACTACCCTGCTGTGCACGGTCGTGCTGGAGTTCCTGCACAACCTGGTGCCGGTGATCCTGGTCAGCATCGTCGACGACGTGGCGGCGCTGGTCTTCGCGGTGATCGCCATCATCTGGGGGCTGGTGCTGCTGATCGGTTCGATCCCGGCGATCGTCAAGGCCGTCCGGGTGACCGCCACGCTGCCCACCCGTTGACGTTTCGGCGATCGGCACCGCGCCGGTGGATCGTCTGTGATCCTGGCGGCGTGGACGGGATGCCGGCGTGCGACGCAGTGGAGCTGCGCGTGCACGGCGTCTCCGGGGTGACCGCGGAACGGATCCTCGATCACCCGATCGTGGTCCGGGTCGCCGGGGACAGCCACGCGGGCTTCTTCCGACCCCGTCCGGGGAGCGGCGTAGCCGGTGGGGCCACCCCCGGAGTCACCGTCGAGGCGTACCACTGGGGATCCCTGACCGCAGGTGCCGCGGTCCGGTCGGCCTCGATGTTGTTGCTGCTGCCCTTCATGCTGGGGAACCTGGCCATCTGGCTGCGGCCGCCGGGGCAGGACCGGTGGGGGTTGCTCGGCGTGCTCTGCCGGCTGCTCGCCGGCACCCTCACCGCCACCTTCGTGCTGGCGATCGTGGGCGTCACGCTGGATCTGATCGGCTGGCAGTGCGTGCCCTACCCCGGGTGCCGGGCCAGCCGCCCCTATCTGGCCTGGCTCTACACGCTGCCGTCCGGCCCCCGGCTGGCTCTGCTCGCGCTCGTCCCACTGCTCGCGCTGCGGGTCGTCTGGGCGATCGGCGTCCGGTCCGCGCGGGCGTTCGAGGGCTTCGGCCCGTCGTCCGCGCAGCCGCCCGCCCCCGGTCAGACCGAGGGCCTCGAAGACGCCGGTTTCTGGCACGACGAGCGGACGATCGGTTGGCTGCGCCAGGTCCACGTGGCGCTCGGCGTCGGCACACTGAACGTCAGCCTGCTGGCGGGCATCTCGCCCGACGGCGTCGGCGTATCCGGGCACATCGCGCAGTTCGTGGCGGCCGTCGGGCTGCTCGTGTTCTGCGTGGTCCTGCTCTGCCTGCCCGTGCCCGCCACCACCGCGCGAACCCGGCGGTTACTGCGATCGCTGTCGGCGGCCACCGCGGGGGTGAGTGTGCTGTGCCTCGGCTCTGCCGCCCTCGCGGGCGCGGCACCCTCCGGGTCCGGCAAGCTGCCCGGGTACGAGGGCGCGGCAGCTGGCGTGGTCGTGGCCCAGGGCGTCCTGCTCGTCGTGCTCACCGTCGTCACGTACGCCCGCCAGCGCACTGCCGGCGCCCACGCCCGCCACTTCCTGCGCGGGCTCGGCACCCCGATCATGGCGGCGTCGGCGGTAAGCGTTGGCGCGGCCTTCACCGCCACCCTGGTCTACCGGACCGCCGACGCCCTCGACCACGGCAACATTCCCGATCCGATCCGGCCCAACGCGCCGAGCCTCGGCCCGCTGGAGCCGCCGGTCGCCTACTGGTGGGCCGCACTCGCCGGGCTCACCGCGCTGCTGGTGGGCGCGGCGGCTGCCTCGGCCACGCTCCTGCTGAGCCGGCAGCGGCGACGTCGGCTGGCGGCACGCGTCGTGGAGCGGGACTACCCGAACGTGCCGGCGCAGGAGCAGAAGCGGCTACGCCTGGTCCGAGAGACCATCGCCCGGTCCCGGTTCACCGAGGAGCTGGGACCGGTGCTCATCGCGTTCCTGGTGATCGCGTCGCTGGGGCTGGTCACGGTCGCCCTGGACCTGATCGGGATCGGTCCCACCCAGCTCGCGGCCCGGCTCGGCGGACACGGTGGCGCGCTGGCGGTGGTCGCCGCCTACGTCACCGATGCGGGTGTGTGGGTGATCAGCCTGCTGGTGATCTGCCTCATGGTCCTCGGTTTCCGCGCCTACCGGTCTTCCCAGACCCGCCGGGTGGTGGCGGTGCTGTGGGACCTAGGCACCTTCTGGCCCCGCACGGTCCACCCGTTCGCGCCGCCCAGCTACGCCGCCCGCACCGTTCCGGAGTTGGCGAAACGGGTCACCGGGCTCGCCGCACACGGGCCGGTGATCCTCTCCGGGCACAGTCACGGCTCGGTCCTCGCCGCCGCCACCATCCTGCAACTACCGCCGTCCGTGCTGTCCCGGGTCTCGCTGCTGACCTACGGCTCGCCGCTGCGCCGCACCTACGCCCGGCTCTATCCGGCGTACCTGGGGCCGCAGACGCTCTGCGACCTGGGCGAGCGGATCGGGTGGCGGTGGCGGAACCTGTGGCGGGACACCGATCCGATCGGCGGGCCGATCTTCCCCGGGGCCTCGGACACACCGCCGTCCTGCGCCGACCCGGCAGCAGACGACGTCGACATCCGGCTCCGCGATCCCCGCAGCCTGACCATCTACCCGGCGGATACCGTGCCGCCCCCGGTCGAGCGGCACTGGCCGTACCACACTCAGGCCGCGTATCAGGCGGCGGTCCGCGAGCTGACCGATCGCTCCCGCTGACCACGCCCACGGTCGGTCGGCGTCGGCGCCCCGGGCGTGCACATCGGCCTCAGGGCACCGCCCCGACCAGGGCCGCAGCCCGGTTCCGGTCGAGCGTCCCGTCGGCCACCCACACCCGGTACCGGCCGTGCCGGGTCTCGCCGGCCGCGACCACGGCCGGCCGGCCGAACGCGAACGCCACGCAGACCCCCGGGTACATCGCGGTCCGCACGAACCACCGGTCGCCGCGCCCGAGACCGGCGAAGACCAGGGTGTACGCCCCGCCGCCCGGCCCGACGCCGGTCAGCGCGAGCCACGGCGCCGCACTGCCGTTGACCGCCTCCTCCCCTTCGGCGTCGGCGGTGAACACCGCCGGGTCCCCGTCGGCGGCGGTCCGCCAGAAGAACCCGCCGTAGCCGGCCCCACCGGGCCGACCGTTGGTGGCCGGGCTGCCCAGGCGCACCTCCCGGTCGCCCGGCGCGGTGAGGGCGGAGTCCAGGTCGAGCCGCCAGGCGTCCGGCGCCACCGCCGACGCGGCGAGCCGACGCCGCTCGGTCAGCAGCGTCCGGCCGGCACGGTCACGCCACTGGAGGTCGTGCGCGTACCGGTCCGGGGCCCGCTCGACGTGACCGGCGTGCGCGATGACCCCGTGGTCGTCACGCCAGGTGTAGCCGACGTCGCGGACGTAGGTGCGTCCACCCCAGAGGTTGGTGCCGTTCACGTCCTGCACGGCGAGGGAGGCGCCGAGGTGCCACACGTGGTCGGCGGGCAGGGCGTCGGTGACGACCGTGCCGCCCAGGGTGCGTACCGGGTGCAGGTACGGCCGGGGACCGTGCCGCACGTCCAGCTCCGGGTCGAGCACGTACCGGGCCACCTCCGTCCCGTCGACCAGCAGCCGTGCCGGCTCCTCGGTCGTGGTGGCCGGGCCGGGGTCGGTGGCGCTGTGGCCGGACGGACGCTCGGTTGTCATGGCAGCTCCGGGTGGGCGGGGAGCGACCGGCGACCGGCGACGGCGTACAGGGCTGCCACCGTGTAGCCGGCGAGGATCGGCACCGCCACCGGCGTGACCAGGACGCCAAGCAGCCCGGCCAGCGCGGTCACCCCGCTGAGGGCGGCCCAGCGGGCGGGCCGGTCGAGGCAGGCGCGGGCGGCGGACCGGGCCGCCGCCCGCCACCGCCCGCCCCCGTTCCCGCCCACCTCGACGACGACCAGCCCGGCCCACCCGGCCAGGCCGGCCGTGACCAGCGCGGTCAGCAACAGCGCGGGCGGGCCGCCCGGCACCCGGCCGGTGGCCAGGGCCGCCAGGTCGGCGGCGAGCAACCCGGCCACGGCGACCGCCAGCAGGCTGACCGGCACGCCGGGCAGCACCGAGCGACCGAACCGGCCCACGGTGGCCCGCGCCGGCGGCCAACTGCCGGTACGGGTCCAGTCGTGCACCGCCGCGCTGGCCGTGCCGACCGCCGCGGCGGCGGTGACCAGCGGTGCCGCCGCCAGCACCAGCAGGATGCCGAGCAGCGCCAGGTCGGCCGCGTCCCAGGCGACGTCGCGCCAGTCCCGCCGAACGCCCGCCTCCTCCGGCTCAGCCCTTGATGCCACTGGTGTTGATCCCCTCGACGAGCATCCGCTGGAACGCGACGAAGAACAGGAAGACCGGCAGCAGCGACAGCACCGACATGGCGAACATCGGCCCGACCGCGCTCTGGCTGGTCGAGTCGATGAACAGGGTCAACGCGACCGGCACGGTGTAGTCCTCCAGTTGGGAGAGGAAGACCAACTGCCGGAAGAAGTCGTTCCAGGTCCAGATGAACGAGAAGATCGCCGTGGTGACCAGCGCGGGACGGCTCAGCGGCAGGATGATGTGCCGGAAGATGCCGAACGGGCCGGCGCCGTCGATCCGGGCCGCCTCGTCCAGCTCGCGTGGGACGCCCCGCATGAACTGCACCATGAGGAAGACAAAGAACGCCTCGGTGGCCAGGAACTGCGGGATGAGCAGCGGCAGGTAGGGCCACTCGCCGCCGACCAGCCCGAGCGTCCGGAACAGGATGTACTGCGGCACGATCAGCACGTGTTGGGGCAGCAGCAGCGTGCCGATCATGACGGCGAACCACATGCCCCGCAGGCGGAACCGCAGCCGGGCGAAGGCGTACGCGGCCAGCAGGCAGGAGAGCCCGTTGCCGACGACGGTGAGGAGGCTGACCATCGCGCTGTTGAGGAAGAACCGGCCGAAACTGACGTCGAAGTTGGACCACCCGGCGGTGTAGTTGCCCGGGGTGAACCGCTCCGGCAGCAGCCCGACGTTGTTGACGATCTCCTCCTGGGACTTCACCGAGGTGCCCAGCATCCAGATCAGCGGGTAGAGCACCACGGCGACGATCGCCACCAGGATCAGCAGTCGCAGTGCCGACCGTCCGCCGGTGCGCCGACGCGCTGCCGGCGCCGGCCCGGTCGGTACGCCGGCCGTCGGGGTCACCGCCACCATCACCGATCCTCCCCGTCGGAGTAGTGCACCCAGAACCGCCCGGTGCTGAAGAAGATCGCGGTGATCACCGCGATGGCGAGCAGGAACACCCAGGCCATGGCCGAGGCATAGCCCATCTCGAGGTCGGTGAAGCCGGTGATGTAGAGGTTCAGCGTGTACATCAGGGTGGAGTCGACCGGGCCGCCGGTGCCGTTGCTCAGCACGAACGCGGCGGTGAACCCCTGGAAGCCGTTGATCGTCTCCAGCACCAGGTTGAAGAAGATCACCGGGGAGAGCATCGGCAGGGTGACGTTGCGGAACTGGCGGAAGCGCCCGGCACCGTCGACCGACGCGGCCTCGTACAGCTCGGTGGGCACCTGCTTCAGGCCGGCCAGGAAGATCACCATCGGCGCGCCGAACTGCCAGATGGCCAGCACCATCAGCGTCTCCAGGGCCCAGTCGGGGTCGTTGACCCACGGCTTGCCCTGGATGCCGAAGAGGCTCAGCAGCGAGTTGAACGCGCCGTCGCGGTTGAACATGTTGACCCAGACGATGGCCAGCGCGACGCTGCCGCCGAGCAGCGACGGCAGGTAGAACAGCCCGCGGAACAACCCGACCCCGCGCCAGGCACGGTTGAGCAGCAGCGCCACGCCGAGCGCCGCGGCCAGCTTCAGCGGCACGGCGACCAGCGCGAAGGTCAAGGTCACCCGCACCGCGTGCCAGTACGACGGGTCGGCGGTGAACATCCGTTCGTAGTTGGCCAACCCCACCCACTCCACCTCGGAGAATGGGGTGAGGATGTCGTAGTTGGTGAAGCTCAGGTAGAGCGACAACAGCATGGGGACCGCCGTGACACCCATCAGGCCGATGAGCCACGGCGACAGGAAGACGTACCCCGCCAGACCTTCGCTGTGCCGGAGGCGTCCGGGCCCACGCCTCTCGGCGTGGGCCCGGTCGGTTCCGGGGCCGCGTCGGGTCGGGTCGGGTGCCGTGGTCAACGCCACGAACAGCTCCTCTCCTCGCCTGGTGGGGCGGTCAGGCGATGGCGGCTTTGCACGCCTCGACGAACTGGGCGGCGGCCGCGGCGGGGGTGGCCCGGCCGTACTGGGCGTTCTCGGCGGCCTTGATCAGCTCGGACTTGACCTTGCTGTGACCCTTGATCGGCACCTGCGGGGACTTGCCGAACTTCTGGGTCAGCTCCGCCTCGACGGCGATGGACTGCTTCATCGCCGGGTCGGTGGTGTCGTCGCTGACCACGCGACGCAGGTCCAGATTGGACGGCAGACCGCGGTCGGTGCCGAGCAGCTTGACCGCCTCCTGGTCGTTGTTCAGGAAGTTGATCACGTCGACCGCGACGTCCTTGTTCTTGCTGCCCTTGAACACCGACCAGTACATCGAGGCCCGGGCCCACTGCGCGCTCGGGTCACCGGGGTAGGCGATCACGCCCAGCTCGTCCTTGGTGTTCTTCTTCAGGTCGGGCATCTGGTTGGCCCAGACCCAGGAGGTCGCCGACTTGCCGGTGACCACCAACTGCTTGGTGACGTCACTGGAGTTGCCCTCGTGGATGACGTCGGCGGTCGGGGTGGCCTTACGGTCGCGGGCGCCCTTCCACAGATCGAACCACCCGGTCACGTCCTCGGCGGTGAAGCCCAGCTCCTTGCCCTTGTAGAGGTCCTTGCCCTGCTGGCGCAGCCACACCCAGAACGCCTTGTAGTCGGCGCTCGGGTCCTGCGTGCCGGGCACACTGGTCTTCTTCGACACCTCCTCGGCCCAGGCGATGTGCGCCTCCCAGCTCATCCCGGTGGTGGGCTCGGGCAGGCCGTTCTTGGTCAGCAGCGTCTTGTTGTAGACCAGACCCTGGGTGTTCTCCCCGGCGGCCAGACCGGCGAGCTTGCCGTCGACCACGCCGTACTGCCAGAGGCTCTCGGGGAACTTGGAGGTGTCCAGCTTGCCGGACTCCTGGTAGGAGGTCAGGTCGAGCGTGGTGTTGCGGGCCGCGTACTCGGCCAGGTAGTTGTCGTCGATCTGGAACAGGTCCGGCGGGTTGCCGCCGGCGGTGAGCGTGGCCAGCTTGTCGAAGTAGCCCTGGTTGGCCTGCCAGGTCTTCTCGAAGGTCACGTTCGGGTGCTTCTTGGTGTAGAGGGCCAGGGCGTCCTCGGTCAGCTTGGCCCGGGCGTCGCCGCCCCACCAGAAGATGGACAGCTTGACCGGGGCGTTGGGATCGGCGGATTCGTCGTCTCCGCCGCAGGCGGCGGCGCCGAACAGCAGCGGTGCGGCGACCGTCGCGGCGAGCAGGCCGCGCAGCAGCCGCCGCCGGGGCAGCGGGGTACGGTGGGTGCGCCCGACGGACGCGCTGGCGGTGGGGGGCGTTGCGGGGTGCATGTGCGCTCACTCCTCGGCATTAGGAGGCGACGGCGTCACCGGTGGCCGCGGTCGGGGTGCCCGGGCCCGCAGGGCAATGCGGGTCCGGGCTCTGCGGCGCGGCCAGGGGACGTACCGGTCGGGCCTGCGGGCCCGGGCCGGTCGAGTCGCGGATGACCAGGTCGGTCTGGAGCATTACCTGTGCGGTGGTACGACGGACGCCGAGCGCCGTGCCGGCACCGAGCCCCCGCGCGCCGCGCGGTGACTCGGTGTCCTGTTGCAGCAGCATGTCGACGGCCGTCCGGCCGGCGGCCGCGGTGGGTGTGGCCACCGTCGTCAGTTTGGGGCGGGTGAGCCGGCTCAGGGCGATGTCGTCGACCCCGACGACACTCACCTCCTGCGGCACCCGGACCCCGAGCGCGTCCAGCCCCTCGATGAGGCCGATCGCCATCAGGTCGTTGTAGGCGAGCACGGCCGACACCCCGCTGCGGCGCACCTGCTCGGCGACGGCGGACCCACCGGTCTCGGTGGGCGCGTTCGGGCCGAGCAGGGTCAACTCCGCGCCGCCGGCCCGGGCGGCCGTGGCGGCGGCCCGGCGCATCTCCCGGTTGGTCCACGAGCTGCGTGGCCCGCCGAGGAGCGCGATGCGGGTGTGGCCCAGGCCGATCAGGTGCTCGATCGCCGCCCGGGCGCCCTGCCCGACGTCCATCAGCACACAGGGCAGGCCGGTCACCTGGCGGTTCACCACCACCAAAGGGACCTCGCGGCTGAGCTGCTCGATCAGGCTGTTGCTCATCCGCGGGCTGCACAGCAGCACCCCGTCCACCTGCTTGGCCAGCGCGTGGACCAACTCCTCCTCGGTGGTCGGGTCCTCGTTGGTGTCGGCCACGAAGACGTGGTAGTCGCGGTGCCGGGCCTGGCTCTCCGCCGCCTTGATCAGCGGCGGGAAGAACGGGTTCGCGATGTCCGCGATGATCAGCCCGATGTTGTGCGTCCGCCCGGTGATCAGGGCCCGGGCGGCCCGGTTCGGCCGGTAGCCCAGGTCCTCCGCGCAGGCCAGCACCCGGACCCGGGTCTCCGGGTTGACCAGGTGCGGAGCGGAGAAGGTGCGGGACACGGTGGAGATGTGCACCCCGGAGGCACGGGCGACGTCCCGGATGGTGACTGGCACGGCGGCCCCTTCGTCCGATGTGGCGGCGGTCACGTGGGTGGGGCCAATTAATGCAAACGGTTGCGCCAGTGTCAACGGTGGACGATTACGGTTCTGTTGCGTCAGCGCTCCCACACGTGACTCGTAGCCCCGTAAACACTGACATTTACCGCCGATTGTGCCGCCCTCGTTGACGCGATCGGATCGAGCATGATTACTTCACTGCAAACCTTTGCAGGATCATCCGGGGGAGGCGACCGAATGTCACCGAGTGCCGACGGCCGGGTCCGGTACGCCGTCGTGGGCGCCGGCGCGCGGGCGGAGATGTTCGTCCGGGCACTGGTGCTCGACCACGCCGACTCCACCGAGCTGGTCGCCTTCGCCGACGTCAACCAGGCCAGGATGGACGCGCACAACCGCTGGCTGACCGAGCTGGGGCACCGGCCGGTGGCCACCTACCCGGCCGGCGACTTCCTGGCCATGCTGGACAAGGAGCGCGTCGACGTCGTCCTGGTGACCAGCGTCGACGTCACCCACGACGAGTACGTGGTGGCCGCGCTGCGCGCCGGCCGGGAGGTCGTCACCGAGAAGCCGATGACCGTGGACGCGCCGCGCTGCCGGCGGATCCTGGACGCCGTGACGGAGACCGGCGGCCGGGTGACGGTCGCCTTCAACTACCGCTACAACCCCCTGCACGAGCAGGTCCGCCGGCTGCTCGCCGACGGCGCGGTCGGCGAGATCGGCTCGGTGCACTTCGAGTGGCTGCTCGACGTGCGGCACGGCGCCGACTACTTCCGCCGCTGGCACCGGGACAAGGCCACCTCCGGCGGGCTGATGGTGCACAAGGCCAGCCACCACTTCGACCTGGTCAACTGGTGGCTGGCCGCCACCCCGATCGAGGTGTACGCGGCCGGACGGCTGTTCTTCTACGGCGACACCGGCCGCCGGCACGGCTACGCCCGCGACTACGAACGGGCGCACGGCTCCCCCGCCGCCGTCGACGACCCGTTCGCGCTGCGACTCGACGCGCACCCCCGGCTGCGCGAGTTGTACCTCGACGGCGAGGCCGAGGACGGCTACCAGCGCGACCGCAACGTCTTCGCCCCGGGAGTGAGCATCGAGGACGACATGGCGGTGCTCGCCCGCTACTCCACCGGCGCCACGATGACCTACCACCTCACCGCGTACGCCCCCTGGGAGGGCTACCGGGTGATGGTCAACGGCAGCCGGGGCCGGCTGGAGCTGGAGGTCACCGAGAACGACTTCGTCGACCGAGGCACCGCCGGCGCGGTCAAGGGCGCCGCGCTGCACGGCACCGAGGCGCCCGCCGAGGGCGGCGGCGCGACGCTCACCCTGCGCCCGTTCTGGGCCCCACCCCGGCAGATCCCGGTCGAGGGTCGCACCCGGCACGGGCACGGCGGCGCGGACGCCCGGATGACCGGCGTGCTCTTCGGTGGCCACCCCGACCCGCTGGACCGCGCCGCCACCGCCGACGACGGCGCCCTGGCCCTGCTCACCGGCCTGGCCGCCAACCGGTCCTTCGAGACCGGCCAGCCGGTCCGGGTCGCCGACCTGCTCACCCCCCGCTGACCCACCCGACGAGGAGCCCAGCCCCGTGTCGACGTTCGACCACACCGACCTGCTCCTGCCACCCGAGCCCGGCCAGCGCGCGCTGGCCCGGGAGCTGTACGCGCTGGCCGCCGAGCAACCCATCATCTCGCCGCACGGGCACGTCGACCCGGCCCTGCTCGCCGAGGACCAGCCCTTTCCGGACCCGGCGCAACTGCTCATCGTGCCCGACCACTACCTGACCCGGATGCTGCTCAGCCAGGGCGTACCCCCGGCGGACCTGGGCGTTCCCACCCGCGACGGCAGCCCGGTGGAGACCGACGGCCGGGTCATCTGGCGGCGCTTCGCCGCGCACTGGCACCTGTTCCGGGGCACCCCGTCGCGGCTCTGGCTGGAGCAGACGTTCCGCACCGTGTTCGGGGTGCACACCCCGCTGAGCCCGGCCACCGCCGACACCCTCTACGACGAACTGTCTGCCCGGCTCGCCGAGCCGGACTTCCGGCCCCGGGCGCTGTTCGAACGGTTCGGCATCGAGGTGCTGGCCACCACCGAGTCGCCGCTGGACGACCTCGGTCAGCACGCCAAGCTCGCCGCCGACGGCTGGGGCGGGCCGGGCGGCCGGGTGGTCACCACCTTCCGCCCGGACGACGTGGTGGACATGGAGTTCGAGGGCTGGTCGACCAACGTGGAGCGACTGGGCGAGCTGGCCGGCGAGGACACCGGCACGTACACCGGCTACCTGGCCGCGCTGCGGGCCCGCCGGGCCGCGTTCATCGCCGCCGGGGCGACCTCCTCCGACCACGGTCACCCCACCGCGCGCACCCTGGACCTGGCCCCGGAGGAGGCCGCGCGGCTGTACGACCGGGGCCGGCGCGGCGAGGCAGGCCCGGCCGACGCGGAGGCGTTCCGGGCGCACATGCTGGTGGAGTTCGCCCGGATGTCACTCGACGACGGCCTGGTCATGCAGTTGCACCCCGGCGCGGTGCGCAACCACAACCGTTGGCTGCACGCCCGGCACGGCCGCGACGTCGGCGGCGACATCCCGCAGGCCACCGAGTACGTGCACGCGCTCGCCCCGCTGCTCGACCGTTACGGCAACGACCCCCGGCTGCGGGTGGTGCTCTACACCCTCGACGAGGACACCTTCACCCGCGAGCTGGCGCCGCTGGCCGGCGGTTACGCCGCGCTGCTGCTCGGCGCGCCCTGGTGGTTCCTGGACTCCCCCGAGGTGCTGCGCCGGTTCCGGGAGACGGTCACCGAGAGCGCGGGCTTCTACAACACCACCGGGTTCGTCGACGACACCCGGGCGTTCTGCTCCATCCCGGTCCGCCACGACGTGGCCCGCCGGGTGGACGCCGGCTTCCTGGCCCGGCTGGTCGCCGAGCACCGGCTGCCGATGGACGAGGCAGCCGAGACCATCGTCGACCTGGCGTACCGGCTGCCGAAGCGGGTCTTCAACTTTGGGAAGGAACAACAGCGGTGACGGTCACCATCACCTCCGTCGAGGTGCACGACGTGCGGTTCCCGACCGCCGCCCGGGGCGACGGCTCCGACGCGATCAACCGGGGCGACTACTCGGCCACGTACGTGGAGCTCGGCACCGATGCCGGGCCGACCGGCGCCGGGTTCACATTCACCAACGGCCGGGGCAACGAGATCACCTGCGCGGCGGTCCGTGCACTGGCCCATCACGTGCGGGGCCGCACGGTCGAGGAGATCGCCGCCGAGCCGGTGGCGTTCTGGCGATCGCTCAGCGCCGACGTGCAGCTGCGCTGGTTGGGCCCCGAGAAGGGCGTCATCCACATGGCGACCGGCGCGCTGGTCAACGCGGTCTGGGACCTACGGGCCACCCTGGCCGGCAAGCCGATGTGGCGGTTCCTCGCCGAGCTGCCCACCGACGAGCTGGTCGCCAGCATCGACTTTCGGCACATCACCGACGCGCTCACCCCGGACGAGGCCGCCGCCATCCTCGACAATGGATTGATCGGAGGGGATGGCAGGCTCGCGGAGCTCACGGAAAGTGGTTTCCCTTCGTACACCACCTCGGTCGGGTGGCTCGGCTACCCCGACGACAAGGTGCGGGCGTTGACCCGGCAGGCATACGACGACGGCTGGCGGGCGATGAAGATGAAGGTCGGCGGCCCGCTCGCCGACGACCTGCGCCGGGCCCGGATCATCCGGGCCGAGATCGGCCCGGACGCGCTGCTCATGATGGACGCCAACCAGGTCTGGGACGTCGACGAGGCGATCACCGCGATGACCGTGCTGGCCGAGGTGGACCCGTACTGGATCGAGGAGCCGACGCACGCCGACGACATCCTCGGGCACGCCCGGATCGCCCGCGCGGTCACCGAGCTGACCGACGGGCGGTGCCGGGTGGCCACCGGTGAGGTGGCCGCCAACCGGGTGATCTTCAAGCAACTGCTCCAGGCCGAGGCGATCGGCGTGATGCAGATCGACGCGTGCCGGGTCGGCGGCGTCAACGAGGTCCTCGCGGAGCTGCTGCTGGCGGCCAAGTTCGGGGTGCCGGTCTGCCCGCACGCCGGCGGTGTCGGCCTCTGCGAGTACGTCCAGCATCTGGCGATCTTCGACTACCTGCGGGTCGGCACCGGCCTGGACGGGCGGATGGTCGAGTACGTCGACCACCTGCACGAGCACTTCGTCGACCCGGTACGTACCCGGGGCGGCCGTTACCTGCTGCCCGAGCGGCCCGGCTACAGCGCCACCATGAAGCCCGCGTCGATCGCCGAGTTCCGCTTCCCGGACGGCCCGGCATGGCGGTGACCGTCGGCGCCTCCCGACTCGGCCTGGGCATGCTGCGTCAACTGCCCGCCGAGGCCCGACCGCTGGTCCGGCCGGGCACCGTGCGGGCCGGCATCGTCCACCTCGGGCTCGGTGCGTTCCACCGGGCGCACCAGGCCGTCTACACCGAGGCCGCGGTCGGCGCGGCCGGCGGCGACTGGGGCATCGTGGCGGTCGCCCCGCGCAGCACCGCCCTCGTCGAGGCGCTCGCCGCGCAGGACAACCTGTTCAGCGTCAGCACCCTCTCCGCCGCCGGTAGCGCCACCCGGGTGGTGGGCGCGCTGAGCGGGGTACGGCACGCGGCCAGCGACCCGGACGCCGTGGTGGCGCTGCTCGCCGATCCGGCGGTGCGGGTGGTGACGCTGACCGTCACCGAGAAGGCGTACCAGCTCGACCCGGTGACCGGCCAGTTGTGCCCCGATTCGGCGCTCGCCGCGGACCTGGCCGGCGGCCGGCCCCCGACCACCGTGCCGGGGCTGCTGCTGCGCGGGCTGGCCGCCCGGGCCGCGGCGGACGCCGGGCCGGTGGCGCTGGTCAGCTGCGACAACCTGCCGGCCAACGGCCGGCGGTTACGCGGCCTGGTCGACCAGGCCGTCGGCCGGGCCGCCGGGGTACCCGCCGGGCTGCTCGACTGGGTGACCGGCAACGTCACCTGCCCCGGCACCATGGTGGACCGGATCGTGCCGGCCAGCACCCCGGAGACGATCGAGGCGGCCCGCCGGGCGCTCGGCGTGACCGACCTGGCCGCGGTGGCCGCCGAGCCGTACGCGCAGTGGGTGATCGAGGACGACTTCCCCGGCGGCCGGCCGGGCTGGGAGCACGCCGGGGCGGTGCTCACCGACGACGCCGGTCCCTGGGAGCGGTTGAAGCTGCGCACCCTCAACGGCGTGCACTCGGCCGCGGCGTACCTGGGCGCGCTGGCCGGGCGGGAGACGATCGCCGACGCGCTGGAGATCCCGCACCTGACCGATGTGCTGCGCCGGCTGATCGCCGAGGACGTGGCGGCAAGCTTCACCCCGCCGGACGGGGTACGGGTGGTCGACTACGGCGAGCAGGTCCTCGCTCGGTTCGGCAACCCGGCGATCCGGCACCGCACCCTGCAGGTGGCGATGGACGGCTCACAGAAGCTGCCGCAACGGATCCTGCACACCATCGCCGACCTGCGTGCGTCCGGCAGGTCCGCCCGCTGGGGCGCGCTGGTGGTGGCCGCCTGGTTGCGCTTCGTGCTGGGCCACGCCGACGACGGCCGGCCGCTGCCGCTGCAGGATCCCCTCGCTGGGGCGATCCGGGCCGCGCTGGACGCCGGCACGCAGAGCCCGGCCGGTGTGGTAGACGCGGTCTTCGCGCTGCGCGAGGTCATCCCTGCCGAGGTGGCCGGGGACGACGAGGTTCGGGCCGAGGTGACCGCCTGGCTGACCGCGCTGGAGCGCCACGGCGTCGAGGCGACACTGGCCGGTGCCCGGTGAACGGGCCGACGCTGGCTTGCGGCCCGGCCAACGGGCCGACGCTGGTTGGTGCCCTGGTGAGCGGGGCGACGCTGGTTGGTGCCCGGTGAACGGGCACACGCCGCCGACCCGGGTGGCGGTGATCGGGGCGAACGGGCACGGCCGGTGGCACCGGCGGGTGATCGCGCCACTGCACGCCGCCGGCCGGCTGCGGCTGGTGGCCCTGGTCGACGTCCGGCCGGTGGAGGACGAGCCGGCGGCGCCGGTGCCGCCCGGAGTCGGGGTGTTCACCGACCATCGGGCGATGCTCGCCGCCACGCAGCCGGAGGTGGTGGTGATCTGCACCCCGCCGCACACCCACCTGCCGATCGCCCGGGACGCCCTGGCCGCTGGCGCGGACCTGCTGCTGGAGAAGCCGCCGGTGCTGTCGCTGGTCGAGCACGAGGAGCTGACCCAGGCGTTGGCGGCCACCGGCCGGGTAGCCCAGGTCGGCTTCCAGGCGCTCGGCTCGGCGGCGTTGACCGCGCTGACCGACGCGCTGGCCGCCGGCCGGGTGGGCACGGTCACCGGCATCGCGACGGTCGCCGCCTGGCAACGGCCGGACGCCTACTACGTCCGGTCCCCGTGGGCCGGTAAACGGACCCTGGACGGCCGACCGGTACTGGACGGCGCGCTGGCCAACCCGCTCGCGCACGCGGTGATGCAGTGCCTGGCGGTCGCCGAGGTGCTGGGCGGTGCGCCGCCGTGGCCGACGGCGATCGAGGTGGAGCGCTACCGGGTCCGGCCGATCGAGGTGGAGGACACCGCGGTGCTGCGGGTCCGGTTCCGCGCCGGTCCGCCGGTGCTGGCGGCGGTGACCCTGGCCGCCGAGGAGTTCGTCGCGGGCGAGTTGGTGGTGACCGGCACAACGGGGCGGGCGGTGCTGGAGTATCCGACGGACCGGCTGCGGCTGCCCGGGGACGTGGTGACCCGCCGGGTCCCGGGGCGGCGGGGCCTGTTGGAGAACCTGCTCGCACACCGGGCCGACCCGGACGGGCTGCCGCTGATCGCCCCGCTGGCCCGTACCGCGCCGTTCACCGCGCTGCTGGACGCGTTGCGGGCCGCGCCGGAGCCCCGGCTGCTCGACGGCGACCTGGTCGCCGACGTGGGCGAGGGCGGAGATCGGGTACGCCACCTGCGGGGAATCGTCGATGTACTGCGCCGGACGGCCGAACGGGGGGCGCTGCCGAGCGAGCTGGCGGTGCCGTGGGCGACCCCGGTGTACCGCGCGGAGCTGGCGGGTTAGGGGGCGACGGCAACCGGAGTGCAAACACCGCCCGGACTCCTGCGGGCCACATCGGACAGATCCCCCGAATACTCGACCGGTGAGGTCGGGGCAATGCCGATCGAGCCGGACAACTGCAACATTCCTGCACACAATCCATATTGACTCTCATAAAACACCGAACCTACCGTTCCTGGTGACTGCCGAATCACCACCAGCGAACGGGAAGAATCGATGCGCAGAATCCTCACCGGCGCTACGGCGATCGCCCTCCTGCTTGTCGCCGCACCGGCCGGCGCCGCGCCCCGCCCGGACTCACCGGCCGCCGCTGTCACCGGCCCGGACTCACCGGCCGCCGCCGACCGGCTCTCCTGGTCGGCCCGCCACCTCGGTCGGCAGGCGCTGCCCGAGCGGGACGGCTGGGCGGCCGAGGGCGCCGGGACCAGCGGCGGATCGGCGGCGACCCCCGAGCGGACCCGGGTGGTCCGCAGCCGGGCCGACCTGGTCGAGGCGCTGGGCGGCGACAACGCCAGCAACGCGACCGACGCCACCCCGAAGCTGATCTACGTGGACGGTGCCGTCGACGGCTTCGAGGGATCGGACGGCACGCCGCTGAGCTGCGGCGACCTGGCCGACCCGGCGTACCGGCTGGACGCCTACCTGGCCGCGTACGACCCGGCGGTGTGGGGTCGGGTGGCGCCGGCCGGGCCGCTGGAGGAGGCCCGGGTGCGCTCGGTGGCCAACCAGACCCGGCAGACCCAGATCAACGTCGGCCCCAACACCACCATCGTCGGGCTACCCGGCGCCCGGCTGACCGGGCTCACCCTCATGATCGACCGAGCGTCGAACGTCATCGTCCGCAATGTGACCTTCTTCGACGCCCGGGACTGCTTCCCCGCCTGGTCCCCTACCGACGGCGAGGCCGGCAACTGGAACAGCCAGTACGACCAGATCTCGGTACGCCGCAGCGAGCACGTCTGGGTCGACCACAACACCTTCACCGACGGCGACAACCCGGACAGCGCCCAACCGACCTACTTCGGACGGCCGTACCAGGTGCACGACGGGTCGCTGGACGTCACGCACACCGCCAGCCTGGTCACCGCCTCCTGGAACCGCTTCACCGGACGCGACAAGCTGATGCTGATCGGCTCGTCCAACACCGTCGGCCCGGACGTGGGGCGGCTGAAGGTCACCCTGCACCACAACCTCTTCGACGGTGTCCTGCAACGGCTGCCCCGGGTGCGCTTCGGCCAGGTCGACGTCTACAACAACCACTACCGGCTCGGCGGCGCCGACTTCCAGTACGCGCTCGGCGTCGGCGTGCAGTCCGCGCTGTACGCGCAGAACAACTTCTTCACCCTGGACTGGGCGGTCGACCCGGCCGACCTGCTCTACGACTGGGGCGGCACCGCGCTCACCGAGCGGGGCACCTGGGTCCGCCGGGGCGGCGCTCCGGCGCGACCGGTCGACCTGCTGGCGGCGTACAACGCGGTGCACGAGCCCGACCTGGGGGCCGACGCCGGCTGGACGCCGACCCTGCGCCGCGACCCGGTCCTGCCGGCACCGCTGGTCCCGCTCCTGGTCGGGCCGCTCGCCGGCGCCGACCGGCTGCCAATCTGAGCAATCGGCCCACCATCGTTCGCACGACCGGGCCGAACGCCGTGACAGCGTTCGGCCCGGTCCCGTGCGGTCGGGTCGGCGACGCACGGGGCCATCGACATGGTGAAGATCGGCTATAAGTGACGCATGGACTTCCCGCCGCACCTGGGCAGCATGCCGATGCACGCGATCACCGAGATCCACGGCGAACCAGGCCTGCTGGAGCGCTTCCGGTTGGAGGTCCTGCAGTTCGACGACCACGCCCGGGCCCGGCTGACCGCCGCGCTCGACCTGGCCGCCGACCTGCACCGTGACGACCGGCGGGTCCGCGAGCCGTACCTCAACCACCTGCTGCGGGTAGCCATCCGGTTGATGCACCACTACCAGGTACGCGATGTGGACGTGATCGTCGCCGGCCTGCTGCACGACGCCGTCGAGGACCACCCGGCCGACCTGGCCGGCGGCGACGTGGGCACCGACCCGACCAGCGCCGCGCTGGCCGCACTGGCCAGCCGGTTCGGGCCGCGGGTGGCCACCCTGGTCGCCGCCGTCACCAACCCGGCGTACGACCCGCAGCGCGACCGGAACGCGCAGTACCGCGAGCACCTGGCGGTCAGCCTGGACCGGGAGCCGTGGGCCCGGGTGATCAAGGTTTCCGACTTCACCGACAACGGCGTCGGGGTGATCCACACGGTCGGGCCGAAGGTCGTCTCATCGGCCCGCAAGTACCGGCCGATGGTGCCGCTCTTCCGGGAGCTGATCGCCCGACCGGACACGCCGCTGTCGCCGGCGGTGAAGCGGCACATCTTCGGCCAGCTCGACCTGGCCGAGGAGCGGTTCAGCGCGATCCTGGACCAGCCCGTCCACCCGAACTGACCAGGCCGGGGGCATCACCCGACCGGGTTCCGCGACAAGATCTCACTGGGCGTTTTGATCACGCTCGCTGCATATTGCTGCTTTCGTGGACCTGGCCGGTGAGGCGTCGGCGGGGCCGAATGATCACCAAGGGGACTAGATTCGCCTGATTGATGCCGATGCGAGATGCCCTGCTTTGATCCGCAGATCGTGTCTGGTTCACAAAGTTCGGGAATCGGCAGACCCAAGTGTGATCCACCGCCGCGTCCACAGTAGACATGTCGTATGGCCGAACGACCTGCCTACCCCTCCGACCTGTCCGACGCCCGCTGGGCGCTGATCGCACCACGCCTGGACGCCTGGCGCCAGGCTCGCACCGATGCTGGCATCGGGGGACGCAAACCCACCTACGACCTGCGGGAGATCTTCAACGCGATCCTCTACGTCAACCGCACCGGCATCGCCTGGCGCTATCTGCCCCACGACTTCCCGCCCTGGCAGACGGTCTACGGCTACTTCACCGCCTGGACAGGCGACGGCATCTTCACCCAACTCAACTACCAGCTCACCGGCCTGGCCCGCGCCAAGGCCGGACGCGCCACCCAGCCCTCAGCCGGCGTGATCGACACCCAGAGCGTGAAAACCTCCACCAACGCGCCACTGGCCAGCCAGGGCATCGACGCCGGCAAGAAGATCGTCGGACGCAAACGCGG
>NZ_JBEXIK010000018.1:53504-135908 GCF_040608515.1 Micromonospora sp. NPDC005173 | reverse complement strand
AGGCCCAGCGAGTCGTGGTCGTTCATGTCGCCGAGGTGGCCGAGGTTCTCCAGCTTCGACTCCTGCAGACTCGTCGCGATCGAGATGACCGCCGCCCGCTCCGGCAGACCGGCCTTCTTCGTCGCCGCGATGATCGCCTTCACGTTGGCCGTCTGCTCACCGTTCAAATCGATGCGCGACTGCTCACCCTGCGGCGAGACCGACTGCACCGCCACGGCGGCGGGCTTGGTGTCGACGGGGGTGGCGGCGTGCGCGGCGATCGGACCGGCGAACACACCACCGGCGAAGGCCAGACCAGCAACAGACAGCACACTCTTACGCATGATCGTGTTCATGGGGGTAGCTCCTTCACGGGGGTAAACACCCAAACCGACCGGGGGATCGGCGTTACCGGGTGCGAGCACCTCGTCCGGCGCTAACAACAAAGTCTTTTCGGCGGCCTACAAGCGGGGGGCTCGTGGCACCGGGTCTGTGTGTAACGACCGGCGGGCCGAGGTCATTCCGGCATTGGCACCGGGTCGAGCGGGTGCCTGGTGCGGTCGTTCAGGGGATCTGTAACGACCGGGCCGGGCCTGGCATTCCAACCCCGGGAGTTGGGGCGGCGGGCCGTGGTACTGCGATCGTCAGGGTATGTAACGACCCCGGGCCGGCCCCCATTCCGGCCGACGGGTGCAGCCGGTCACACGCCAGAGACCCCGATAACGGACATTCGGCGCCCGGATCGCCCACCGCTCCCGGCGTCAGCCGGACATTCGACGCGCTCGACAACCGCTCCGTCGCAGCCGGACATTCGGCGCGGTCGACCACCGCTCCCGGCGTCAGCCGGACATTCGACGCACGCTCGACCACCGTCCCGGCGCCAGACGCGGCCGGCTGGCCATGGTCAACTCCAGGTCACCGACATGGGGGAATCGTCGCGCCGGGATGCCGCGACATCGCCGACACCGAGTCGATCACCCCGAAACCTCGCGACCCGGCCCGCGGGTCGACAACACCGGTGATACCTCACAGGCATATTTATGCCTCACAGGTATCACGCCAACAACAGCGACCGACCCGAAGACGAGGGCTCGGGTTGGGGCTGAGGGCTGGGGCCGCGTTCAGGGCGATCGGGACAGAGGGCGACCACCGACGCGCGATCGGGACAGGCGGTGACCATCGACGCGGCGATGGACTGACCGCACCCAACCGTGGGTCGGGAAAGACGACCACTCCCAGGGCGGGCCCGCCTGCCAGCGCAGGCATCAGGACCGACGACGGCAGCCGACACGGGGTGGAGCCCGCCGCCGTCCAGCGCAGGAACCAGAAAGCGACGGCGACCACCGACAGGGTGGTGCCCGCCGTGCCCGGCGCAGGGATCAAGCCTGACTGCCCGGAGCCGGGCACGGCGGGCCCCACCCCACCCACGACGCAAGCCCACCATCGGAGCAGACGCCACCCCGGGAGGCAAGGGGCAGGCAGCAAGCCATAGCCAGCCCAGGAAGCCGACAAAAGCCTAGGATCGGGGCAAGAGCCCGAGGAGGTCGGCATGACCACAGCGATCGAGATGCCCCGAGTTCAGGAGTGCGTGGTAGCTGCCTGCGCGTACAACCACGCCGGCGACTGCCACGCCTACGCGATCACGATCGGCAGCATGGATCACGCCCACTGCCACACCTTCGTCGAGTCACCGGTCCGGGGCGGCGTGGAGAGTCTGATCGCCCAGGTGGGTGCCTGCCAACGTTCCGACTGCCAGCACAACGAGCAGTTGGAGTGCCACGCGCCGTCGATCAGGGTCGGGCCGGACAACGACCTGGCCGACTGTATGACCTACGTCGGCCGCTGACCTGCCAAACCCACCCGCTCAGGGCAGGTCGTTGGCGCGACGGATGACCGTCACCAGGTCGTCGATGATGCTGGTGAGGGCGAAGTCCTTCGGGGTGAAGACCCGGGCCACCCCGGCGGCCCGCAGCGTGTCGGCGTCGCCTGCGGGGATGATGCCGCCAACGACCACCGGCAGGTCCGCCCGGCCGGCGGCGCGCAGCCCGTCGAGCACCGCCGGTACGGCGGCCAGGTGCGAGCCGGAGAGCACGGAGAGCCCGACCAGGTCGACGTCCTCCTCCACGGCGGCGGCGACGATCTGCCCGGCGGTCAGCCGGATGCCCTGGTAGACGACCTCGAAGCCGGCGTCGCGGGCGCGTACCGCGATCTGTTCGGCGCCGTTGGAGTGCCCGTCCAGGCCGGGCTTGCCGACCAGCAGCCGCAGCCGGCCGCTGCCCAGCTCGCGGGCGGTGGCGGTGACCCGCTCGCGGACGTCCGCGAGGCCGGGGTCGCCGCCGGTCCCGGTGGCGCCGGCCAGCCCGGTGGGCGCCCGGTACTCGCCGAAGACCTGGCGCAGCGCGCCGGCCCACTCGCCGGTGGTTACCCCGGCCCGCACGCACTCCAGGGTGGCCGGCATCAGGTTCGTGGTGGTCGCGGCGTCCGCACGGAGCCGGGCCAGGGCCGCGTCGACGGCCGCGCCGTCCCGGTCGGCTCGCCACCGGCGTACGCCCTCGGCGGCGGCGGCCTCGACCGCAGGGTCCACCTGCTCGACCGCTTCCGCTCCGGCCCCGGTCAGCGGGGAGGGCTCGGTCTCGGCGAACCGGTTGACCCCGACCACCACATCGGCGCCGGACTCTATCCGGCGGCGACGCTCGGCCAGCGAGGTGACCAGCGCGCTCTTGAGGTAGCCGGTCTCCACGGCGGCGACCACACCGCCCAGCTCCAGCACCTTGTCCAACTCGACCCGGGCGCCGGTGACGATCTCGTCGACCAGCGCGGTCATCACGTGCGAGCCGGCGAAGAGGTCGGGGTATTCGAGCAGGTCCGACTCGTACGCCAGGACCTGCTGCATCCGCAGCGACCACTGCTGGTCCCACGGGCGGGGCAGGCCGAGCGCCTCGTTCCAGGCGGGCAGTTGCACGGCGCGGGCCCGGGCGTCGCGGGACATCGTCACGCCGAGCATCTCCAGCACGATGCGTTGGATGTTGTTCTCCGGCTGCGCCTCGGTCAGACCGAGCGAGTTGACCTGCACGCCGTAGCGGAACCGGCGCTGCTTGGCCTCGGTGACCCCGTACCGGTCGCGGGTGATCTCGTCCCAGAGCACGCCGAACGCGCGCATCTTGGCGATCTCCTCGACGAAGCGCACCCCGGCGTTGACGAAGAACGAGATCCGCTGCACCACGTCGCCCATCCGCTCGGCGGGCACCTGGCCGGAGTCGCGCACGGCGTCGAGCACGGCGACGGCGGTGGCCAGCGCGAAGCCGACCTCCTGCACCGGCGTGGCACCGGCCTCCTGGAGGTGGTACGAGCAGATGTTGACCGGGTTCCAGCGCGGCATCTCGCGCAGCGTGTACGCCACCACGTCGGCGGTGAGCCGCAGCGACGCAGCCGGCGGGAAGATGTACGTCCCCCGGGACAGGTATTCCTTGATGATGTCGTTCTGGGTGGTGCCGGCGCAGCGGGCCAGCTCGGCGTCCTGCTCCAGCCCCACGGTGCCGTACAGGGCGAGCAGCCACATCGCCGGGGCGTTGATGGTCATCGAGGTGTTCATCTCGGCCAGCGGGAGGCCGTCGAAGAGCGCCCGCATGTCGCCGAGGTGGGCCACCGGCACGCCGACCCGGCCGACCTCACCGGCGGCCAGTTCGTGGTCGGGGTCGTACCCGGTCTGGGTGGGCAGGTCGAAGGCGACCGAGAGCCCGGTCTGCCCCTTCGCCAGGTTGCGGCGGAAGAGGGCGTTGGTCGCGGCGGCCGAGGAGTGGCCGGCGTAGGTGCGCATCACCCACGGGCGGTCCCGCTCGGGCAGGCGCCCCGAAAGTGCCTTCTCATCCATGGCCGGAGTTTAAGTTACCGTTCAGTAAAACGGGCTGTGGAAAACCACACAGGTCCATGTCGCGGACGTCCGGGTGCGAACTGCCCGCAGTGGCGCGGACCGACACACCCCGGGCGCCGCTCCGCCCCAGCAAGGACGCACACTGGACGCCATGGATGACGAGCTGGCCATCTCCGTCCGGGGGTTGCGCAAGGCGTACGGCGGCAACGTGGCGGTGGCAGGCGTGGACCTCGACGTCCACCGTGGCGAGGTGTTCGCTCTGCTCGGCCCGAACGGTGCCGGCAAGACCACCACGGTGGAGATCCTGGAGGGCTACCGGCGCCGGGATGCCGGCGAGGTCTCCGTGCTCGGCGCGGACCCGGCCCATCCGGACCCGGGCTGGCGATCCCGGGTGGGCATCGTGCTCCAGGGCACCGGCGAGTTCGACGAGCTGACCGTGGCCGAGGTGATCCGGCACTTCTCCGGCTTCTACCCCGACGCCGACGACCCGGACAAGGTGATCGAGCGGGTCGGGCTGGCCGGTAAGGCGAAGGCCCGCACGCACACCCTCTCCGGCGGGCAGAAGCGCCGCCTCGACGTGGCGCTCGGCATCATCGGCCGCCCCGAGCTGCTCTTCCTCGACGAGCCGACCACCGGTTTCGACCCGGAGGCGCGCCGCGAGTTCTGGGAGCTGATCCGCGACCTCGCCGCGGCCGGCACCACCATCGTGCTGACCACCCACTACCTGGACGAGGCGGAGGCGCTGGCCGACCGGGTCGGCGTGATCAGCGGCGGCCGGTTGGTCGAGGTGGCCGCGCCGAACCGGCTGGGCAACCGGCAGGAGGCGCTGGCCACGGTCTCCTGGCGTACCCCGGACGGGACGCCGGAGAGCGCGCAGAGTGCCACGCCGACGGCCCTGGTGGCCGAGCTGGCCGCGCGCTACGGCGGCGAGGTCCCCGGGCTCACCGTGACCCGGCCGACCCTGGAGGACGTCTACCTCACGATGATCGGACACGCGCGATGACGACCACGACGAAGCCGGCGACGCCGGTCGCCGCGACCCCGGGCCGCCGGCCGGGCGTCGCCGCGCTCGCCCTGCGGCAGGGCCGGCTGGAGATCACCCAGTTCCTGCGTAGCCGGGAGTCCGTGGTCTTCACGATGGGCTTCCCGATCATCATGATCCTGATCTTCGCTTCGATCTTCAGCGGGGAGATCGGCGGCGGGGTCAAGTACACCCAGTACTTCATCACCGGCATGATCGCGACCGGCCTGATGACCGTGAGCTTCCAGAACCTCGGCATCTGGATCCCGATCGAGCGGGACCGGGGCGTGCTCAAGCGCTATCGCGGCACACCGATGCCCAAGTGGGTGTGGTTCGCCGGCAAGGTGATCATGGTGGTCGCGATCGGCATCGCCGAGACCGCGCTGCTGCTGGCGGTCGCGGTGGGGCTGTTCGACCTCGACCTGCCGGGCACCGCCGGGAAGTGGTTCACCTTCGGCTGGGTCTCCGTGCTCGGTGTCACCGCCTGCACCCTGTGCGGCATCGCCATCTCATCGCTGGCCCGCACCGCCCGCAGCGGCTCGGCGGTGGTCACCCCGGTGGCCCTGGTGCTCCAGTTCGTCTCCGGCGTGTTCTTCATCTTCACCGACCTGCCCACCTGGATGCAGCAGCTGGCCGCGCTGTTCCCGCTCAAGTGGATGTGCCAGGGGCTGCGATCGGTCTTCCTGCCGTCCAGCTTCGGCGCCCAGGAGCCGGGCGGCTCGTTCGAGCTGGGCCGGGTCGCGCTGATGCTGGCCCTGTGGTGCGTGATCGGCCTGGTGCTCTGCCTGACCACCTTCCGCTGGACCACCAAGCGCGACGGCTGACGCTGAAAATGGGGGCGGGCGCACGGCGCCCGCCCCCTTTCCATGTCCCGCTCAGTACGTGTAGAAGCCCTTGCCGGTCTTGCGGCCCAGGTCGCCGGCGGTGACCATCCGCTGGAGCAGCTCCGGCGGGAAGAACTTCTCGTCCGCCGTGTCGGTGTAGATGTTCTTCGAGGCGTGCAGCAGCACGTCCACGCCGGTCAGGTCGGTGGTGGCCAGCGGGCCCATGGCGTGCCCGAAGCCCAGCCGGCAGGCGGTGTCCAGGTCCTCCGCGGACACCACGCCGGACTCGACCAGCTTGACCGCCTCCACCACCAGGGCGGAGATCAGCCGGGTGGTGACGAAGCCGGCGATGTCCCGGTTGACCACCACGACCGTCTTGCCGATCTCCTCGGCGAAGGCCCGCACGGTGGCCAGCGTGGCGTCACTGGTCTTGTAGCCGCGGACCAACTCGCAGAGCTGCATCATCGGCACCGGGGAGAAGAAGTGCGTGCCGACGACCGCCTCGGGCCGCTCGGTGACCGCGGCGATCTGGGTGACCGGGATGGCCGAGGTGTTGGTGGCGAGCACCGCGTCGGCCTTGCAGATCTTGTCCAGGGCGCGGAACACCTCGTGCTTGATCTCCAGCCGCTCGAAGACCGCCTCGACCACGATGTCCGCGTCCGCCGCCGCCTCCAGGTCGGTGGTCGGGGTGATCCGGGCGAGCGTCGCCTCGACCTCGGACGCCTCGATCCGGCCCTTCTCGGCGAACTTCTCCAGCGACTTCCGGATGCCGCCGAGCCCCCGGGTGGTGGCCGCCTCGTCGAGATCGCGCAGCGTCACCTGCCAGCCCGCCTGCGCCGCCACCTGGGCGATGCCGGAGCCCATCAGCCCGGCCCCGACGACCGCGAGTCGACCCGCCATCTACTTCTCCCTCGCTGCGATTGAGTGCCTCCCTGCACCCTAGTCGGCGAGCCTGAACGACGGCTAAGGGGCTGTCGGGAGACCCCGCAGCCCCTGGGCCATGTCGGCGTCAGATCTCCAGCGCCGGCTCCTCCGGCGTGGTGCCCCGCTCGACGGCCACCCCGAGCGCACGCAGGTCGGCCACGAAGTCCGGGTAACCCCGGTCGACGTGGTGCACGTGGGAGACCTCGGTGAGCCCGTCCGCGCAGAGCCCCGCGATGATCAACCCTGCCCCGGCGCGGATGTCGGTGGCCCGCACCGGAGCCCCGGAGAGCCGATCCCGGCCCCGGACCACCGCGTGGTGCCCGTCGGTCTTGATGTCCGCGCCGAGGCGGGCCATCTCATTGGCGAACATGAACCGGCCGTCGAAGATGTTCTCGGTGATCAAGGAGGCGCCGTCGCTCACGGCGGCCAGCCCGATCGCCATCGGCAGCAGATCGGTGGCGAAGCCGGGGTACGGCAGCGTCACCACGTCCACCGCCCGGGGCCGGTCGTCCATCCGTACCCGGAAGCTGTCTCCCCGCGTCTCGACCAGGCCGCCGGCCGCCACCACCTTGTCCAGCGCGACCTCCAGGTAGGCCGGGTCGAGCCCGGTCACCGTCACGTCGCCGCGGGTCATCGCCGCACCGAACGCCCAGGTGCCGGCGACAATCCGGTCCCCCACCGTGGCGTGCCGCACCGGGCGCAGCCCGGGCACCCCGGTGATCCGCAGGGTGGACGTGCCGGCACCGGAGATCCGCGCGCCCATCTGGTTGAGCATGGTGCAGATGTCGACGATCTCCGGCTCGCGCGCCGCGTTGTCGATCACCGTGGTGCCCTGGGCCAGCACCGCCGCCATCACCAGGTTCTCGGTCGCGCCCACGCTGGGGAAGTCCAGCACGATGTCCGCGCCGCGCAGCCCGTGCGGGGCGGCGGCGATGACGAACCCGTGCTCACCGGAGATGTCCGCGCCCATCCGGGTCAGCCCGGAGACGTGCATGTCCAACCCACGCGAGCCGATCGCGTCGCCGCCCGGGTGGGCCACCCGCACGTACCCCCGGCGGGCCAGCAGGGGGCCGAGCACGCAGATCGACGCGCGCAGCCGGCGGACCAGGTCATAGTCCGCGTCCGCACCCGGCTGCTCGGGTACGTCGATGGTCACCGACCGGGACCGGGCCACCCCACCTCGGGCGACCATCGGGTCGACGGGGTCGTCCTCGTCGAACCGGACCTCGCAGCCCAGCCGGCGCAGCACCTCCCCCATGATCGCGATGTCGGTGATCCGCGGGACGTTGGTGATCACGCTGCGGCCCGGGGCGAGCAGAGCCGCGGCCATCAGCTTCAACGCCGAGTTCTTGGCACCGACGACGTGCACGGTGCCGGTCAGCCGGGCGTCACCGCGTACCCGGATGACATCGACGTCGTTGACCGCCGGATCGCCCGCGTCGCCGGGGCCCACCACCGCGGGCCAGCCGGCGGTGTCCGGCCGCGCCGGGATCGTCAGGTCCGGTATCCGTAGGCTGTGCGTCATGGCCGTCCACCTCACGCGCATCTACACCAAGGCCGGCGATGCCGGCATGACCAGGCTGAGCAACAACGAACAGGTGCCGAAGAGCGATCCGCGGATCGCCGCGTACGCCGACGTCGACGAGTGCAACGCGGCGATCGGTGTCGCGCTCGCCCTAGGCCAGCTCGACGAGGAACTGCGGGCCGTGCTGGGCTCGGTGCAGAACGACCTCTTCGACGTGGGCGCCGACCTGTCCAACCCGGTCGAGCCGGAGCCGAAGTATCCGCCGCTGCGGGTGACCGAGGAGTACGTCGAGCGCCTTGAGGGCTGGTGCGACGAATACAACGCGCGCCTGAGCAACCTCGACTCCTTTATCCTCCCCGGCGGCACCGCGGGCGCGGCGCTGCTACACGTGGCGCGGACCATCGCCCGGCGTGCCGAACGGGCAGCGTGGGCGCTGGTCAGCCACGATCCGGAGCGGACCAGCACGCTCCCGGCAAAGTATCTCAACCGGCTCTCCGATCTGCTCTTTATCCTGTCAAGAACGGCAAATCCGGCTGGAGATGTGCTATGGGTGCCGGGCGGGAAGCGCTGAACGTCGGCGCGCTGCACCACGTCGAGGTATGGGTTCCCGATCTCGGGGCGGCCACGCGTAGCTAGGCGAGCTGGGCTGGACGCTCCACCAGGACTGGCCGGCCGGTCGCTCCTGGCGCCTCGGCCACCTACCTGGCACTGGAGCGCACGCTAGCGGTCCGCAGACCTACGCCGCCTAGTTCAACGACAACCAGGGCTACGAGGCAGAACTGGTCGCTACAAGTAACGGCAGTTGACAAAAAGCCGCGCCTGGACGACGCACAGCGCCTCGGCAGGGTTTCCGGGGAGCCCGCCCGGCGGAGGGATCAAGCCTGACCGCCCGGAGCCGGGCGGGCTCCCCGGAACCCCCACGGCGAGAGGGAACTAGGCAGCAGGCCAATCTTGGGAGGCCACACGCGGCGAGACCGCCCCCGGAGGGGCGGCCTCGAGCCAGGAGAGGAATCCGGTCACTGTTGACCGCGCCATGGCGATCTCCACCGGTGCGTGGTGACTGGTACAGCGGAGGATCACCCAGTCGGCCGGCATGGAGAGGCGTTCCTGACCCTCGGGCAACCGGCGGCGCTCCACCGCGAGCCCCTTGCGGGAGAGCACCCGCTTGGGCCGCAGCGCGAAGCTGAACATGCGGTACCAGCGCAGCTCGTCGCCAGCGAACCGGCCGAAGCCCGGCGACCAGCCGCGGCCGTCGAGCATGGTGGAGACCCGGACACTGAGCCGGATGATGCCACCGCTACGGGTGACCAGAGCTCGCCGGACGAAGAGAATGAGGAGCGCGCCGAGGATGACTGCGACGCCGATCCCGAATCCCTCGACGATCTCCATCCCCGGTACGGCTCAGTGACTCTGCGCGGAGACCGGGGTCGCGCTCTCGGCCAGGACGGTGACACCGTCGGCGCTCACCGAGAGGAAGCCGCCGGCCACCTCGTAGGAGACCTGCTCACCACCGGCAAGCTTGATGCGTACCTGGCCGGGCTCGGCGAGCTGGCCAAGCAGCGGCGCGTGCCCCGGCAGCACGCCGAGCTCACCCTCGGTCGTCCGGGCGACGACCATCTCGGCCTCACCGGACCAGACTTTCTCCTCGACGGCGACGAGCTCGACGTGAAGCTGCTGTGCCACGCTGTCTCCTTGCTGCGGCGACGGATTGCCGAAAGTCTAGTCGGGTGGCCGACGCGCACCCAAGGCGGGTGGGGAGAGCTGCGCCACGGCTACTTGGTCTTGTTCTGGAACTCCGGGTGCTCCAGCAGGAACGGGTCCAGTTGTTCATTGTGCAGGGCGGTGAAGAAGTCCGGTACGCCTGCCTGGAACTGCTCACCCTTGTATTTCGAGCCGTCGTAGACCGGACCACCGGGCAGCTTGATCATCTGGATGGTGTTCGGCCGGATGTCCTTCAGGGCGAGCCCGAAGTCGACCACGCTGTTGCCCCGACCGTTGAAGACCAGCGACTGGCCGGCGGCGCGGAGCACCTTGTCCAGCTTGAGCGGGTTGGCCACCACGTCGGCGCTGAACGCCTGCCCGACCATCGCCTTGACGAACTGCTGCTGGTGGCGCTGCCGGCCGTAGTCGGCGTCCGGGACACCGTTCTTCGGGTAGCGCTGCCGGACGTAGTCCAGGGCCTGCCACCCGCTCAGGTGGTGGTTGCCCTTCTTGTAGACCGCCTGCGGGCCGACGTAGCCCTCGCCGCGCGTGTTGCCGGGCCGCGGCGTGCCGTCCGGCTGCTTGTGCTCGGACCTCACTTCGCGCTCGACGTACATGTCGACGCCGCCCATCGCGTCGACGATCTTCTGGAAGCCGGTGAAGTTGATGATCGCGCCGCCGTCGAAGCGCTTGATGCCGGTCACCGTCTGCACCGTGGTGGCCAGCAACTCGAAGCCGCGCGCCGCGTCGGGTTTCCCGCCGGGCACCCGGCTGCCGAACGACATGGCCGCGTTGATCTTGTCCGTGGTGCCGTTGAAGTCCGACCTGCGGAACGGCGGGATGTCGACGTAGAGGTCGCGAGGCAGCGAGAAGAGGTACGCCCGGTCCATCGTTGCCGGCACGTGCAGCACCATGATCGAGTCGGCCAGTGGCAACGCCGTCGCATTACGTGGGTCGATACCGACCAGCAGGATGTTGAGCGGGCCCTTGATCTCAGACTTCTTCGCCTGGGCCCCGGCCGCCTGGTCGCCGAAGAGGTCGGCCTTGCCGACCGCGCCCTCGTAGCGGGCCATCAGCACCTCGGTGCCGACCAGCACCGCCCCGCTGAGCATGGTCAGCACGGTGCCGAACACCGTGCAGATCCTGGCCCAGCGCGGCACACCCCGCCAGATGGACGACTTGCGGCCACTCTTGCTGGCCTTACCCACGAGCATCTCCGTTCGTTACGCCCATGAGAAGGAGACGGGCGCACGTCGCCGAAAGGTTGCAAAGATCAACGCTCGTTCAGGTGAACGTGCGGAAGAACCGTATCTCGGGTGGCGCGCAACCGACGACCGCGAGAAACGGACTGCGGCGATGGTAAGGCCTGAAGATGAACAAAAGACTGCCCCGGCATTGCCGGGGCAGTCTTTTGGGTCAGCTCTGGTCGGAGCTGTCAGTCCTTCATCAGTTCCTCGGCCTTGCGCTCCAGGTCCTCAAGACCGCCGCACATGAAGAACGCCTGCTCGGGGAAGTGATCGTACTCACCCTCGCTGATCTTGCGGAACGCCTCGATGGTCTCCTTGATCGGGACCGTCGAGCCCGGCACGCCGGTGAACTGCTCCGCAGCGTAGGTGTTCTGCGACAGGAAGCGCTCGATCCGCCGCGCGCGCTGCACGGTGATCTTGTCTTCCTCGGAGAGCTCCTCGATGCCGAGGATGGCGATGATGTCCTGCAGGTCGCGGTAGCGCTGCAGGATCCGCTTCACCTCGGTGGCGACCTGGAAGTGCTCGGCGCCGACGAACTCCGGGGCGAGGATCCGGGACGAGGACGCCAGCGGGTCCACGGCCGGGTAGATGCCCTTGTCGGAGATCGACCGCTCCAGGTTGGTGGTCGCGTCCAGGTGGGCGAACGTGGTGGCCGGGGCGGGGTCGGTGTAGTCGTCCGCCGGCACGTAGATCGCCTGCATGGAGGTGATGGCCTGGCCCCGGACGGAGGTGATCCGCTCCTGGAGCTCGCCCATCTCGTCGGCCAGGGTCGGCTGGTAACCCACCGCGCTCGGCATCCGGCCGAGCAGGGTGGAGACCTCCGAACCCGCCTGGGTGAAGCGGAAGATGTTGTCGATGAAGAGCAGCACCTCCTGCTTCTTCACGTCACGGAAGTACTCGGCCATGGTCAGCGCGGAGAGCGCCACCCGCAGCCGGGTGCCCGGCGGCTCGTCCATCTGGCCGTAGACCAGCGCGGTCTTGTCGATAACGCCGGACTCGGTCATCTCGGCGATGAGGTCGTTGCCCTCACGGGTGCGCTCACCCACGCCGGCGAAGACCGAGGTACCACCGAAGTTACGGGCCACTCGGGTGATCATCTCCTGGATGAGCACCGTCTTGCCCACACCCGCGCCGCCGAACAGGCCGATCTTGCCGCCCTTGACGTACGGGGCGAGCAGGTCGATGACCTTGATGCCGGTCTCCAGCATCTCGGTCTTCGGCTCCAGGTCGGCGAAGGCCGGGGCCTTGCGGTGGATGCCCCACCGGTCGTCGGCCTGGATGGTCTCGCCCTCGGTGAGGTTGAGGCACTCGCCGATCGCGTTGAACACGTGCCCCTTCACCGCGTCGCCCACCGGCACGGTGATCGGCTCGCCGCGGTCACGCACCACCGCGCCGCGGACGAGGCCGTCCGTCGGCTGCATCGAGATGGCGCGGACCAGGTTGTCACCCAGGTGCTGGGCGACCTCCAGGGTCAGCGTCTTCTCACCGCCGGACAGGTGCACGTCCACGTTCAGGGCGTTGAACAGGGCCGGCATGGCGTCGCGCGGGAACTCGGCGTCGACGACCGGGCCGATGACCCGGACCACGCGACCCGTGGCCGTCTTGGTCTCTACTGGTGCAGTCATCACACTTCACTTCCCGACGCGGCCAGCGCGTTGGCGCCGCCGACGATCTCGCTGATCTCCTGGGTGATCCCGGCCTGCCGGGCCGAGTTCATCTCACGCGTGTACTTGTCGATCATTTCTTCGGCGTTGTCGGTGGCGCTCTTCATCGCCCGCCGCCGTGCCGCCGACTCACTCGCCGCCGACTCGATCAACGCCGCGTAGATCCGCGTGTTGATGTACCTCGGCAGGAGCGCGTCGAGCAGCGCCTCCGCCTCCGGCTCGAACTCGTACGCCGGCAGCAGCCCCTCGGAGCGCGGCCGGTCCTCGACCTGCATCGGCCCGATGACCTTGGTGACCGGGGTCTGCGTCATCAGCGACTGGAACTCGGTGTAGACGATGTGCAACTCGTCGACGCCGAGCACCCCGTCCGCACCGGCGCTGCCGTCGACGTCGTCCGCACCGGCCGTGAACGCCTTGATCAGCGTCTCACCGACCGTACGGGCGTCCTCGAACGACGGCTGCTCGCTGAACCCGGTCCAGTTCGCCTCCATCGGCCGACCGCGGAACCGGTAGAACCCGACGCCCTTACGCCCGATGACGTAGAGCACCGGCTCCTTGCCGTCCTCCCGGAGCCGCGCGATCAGCGACTCTGCCTTCCTGATCGCGTTGGAGCTGTAGCCGCCGGCCAGGCCACGGTCGCTGGTGACCAGCAGGACGCCCGCCCGCTGCACCCGCTCGCGCGGGGTCAGCAGCGGGTGGTCGATCCGTGCGTTGGACGCCAGCGCCGTGAGCACCCCGGTGATGGCCTGGGCGTACGGCAGGGACGCCTGCACCCGGGCCTGGGCCTTGGCGATCCGGCTCGTCGCCACGAGCTCCATCGCCTTGGTGATCTTCTTCATCGACTTCGCCGAGCGGATTCGTTGACGAAGAACGCGTACCTGGGCCGCCACGGGATCAGCTCTCGGCCGGGCGGTCGGTCGTGCCGTCGCGGAAGCGGGTCACCGTCTCGCGGTTCTCCTCGCCCTCCAGCGGAGCGGCCGGCGCGTCGTTGATCCGACGCTCGTCGGCCTTGCCGAGGAAGACCTGCTTGAACTCGCTGATCGCGGTGTCCAGGGAGCCGATGATCTCATCGTTCCACTGGTTGTCGGCGATCCCGGCCAGCACACCCGCGTGCTTGTGCCGCAGGTACTGGAGGAACTCCGACTCGAAGCGCCGGACCTCACCCACCGGGATGTCGTCCAGCTTGCCCTCGACGCCGGCCCAGACCGAGACGACCTGCTCCTGCACCGGGTACGGCGAGTAGTTCGGCTGCTTGAGCAGCTCGACCAGCCGCGAACCGCGGTCCAGCTGGGCCCGGGAGGCCCGGTCCAGGTCGGAGGCGAAGGCGGCGAACGCCTCCAGCTCGCGGAACTGGGCCAGGTTGAGCCGCAGCGAACCGGCGACCTTCTTCATCGGCTTCACCTGCGCGGCGCCACCGACCCGGGAGACCGAGGTGCCGACGTTGATCGCCGGACGGACGCCCTGGTTGAACAGGTCGGTCTCCAGGAAGATCTGGCCGTCGGTGATCGAGATGACGTTGGTCGGGATGAAGGCCGAGATGTCGTTGGCCTTCGTCTCGATGATCGGCAGACCGGTCATCGAGCCGCCACCCAGCTCGTCGGAGAGCTTCGCGCAGCGCTCCAGCAGGCGGGAGTGCAGGTAGAAGACGTCACCCGGGTACGCCTCACGGCCCGGCGGGCGACGCAGCAGCAGCGACACGGCCCGGTACGCCTCGGCCTGCTTGCTCAGGTCGTCGAAGACGATCAGGACGTGCTTGCCGCCGTACATCCAGTGCTGCCCGATGGACGAGCCGGTGTACGGGGCGAGGTACTTGAAGCCGGCCGGGTCGGAGGCCGGGGAGGCGACGATGGTGGTGTACTCCATCGCGCCCGCCTCCTCCAGCTGGCCCTTGATCGAGGCGATCGTGGAGGCCTTCTGGCCGATGGCGACGTAGATGCAGCGAACCTGCTTCTTCGGGTCGCCGGTGCGCCAATTGTCCCGCTGGTTGAGGATGGCGTCCAGGGCGACCGTGGTCTTGCCGGTCTTCCGGTCACCGATGATCAGCTGCCGCTGACCCCGACCGATCGGGGTCATCGCGTCGATGGCCTTGATGCCGGTCTGCAGCGGCTCGTCAACGGACTGCCGGGCCATCACGTTCGGAGCCTGCAGCTCCAGCTCGCGGAAGCCCTCGTTGGGGATGTCACCGAGCCCGTCGATCGGCTGGGCGAGCGCGTTGACCACGCGGCCGAGGAAGGCGTCGCCGACCGGGACGGAGAGGACCCGTTCGGTGCGCTTGACGCGCTGCCCCTCCTCCAGCTTGGCGGAGTCACCGAGAACGACGACACCGATCTCCCGGACGTCGAGGTTCAACGCCACGCCGAGCGTGCCGTCCTCGAACTCCAGGAGCTCGTTGGTCATGGTCGAGGGCAGGCCCTCGACGTGGGCGATTCCGTCGCCGGTGTCGGCGACGGTGCCGACCTCCTCGCGGGAGACGTCGGACGAGTAGGAGGAGACGTAGCGCTCCAGGGCGCCGCGGATCTCCTCCGTCGAGATGGTCAGCTCGGCCATCCTCTGCTTCCTTAAAATTCAGGGGCCCGGGATACCTAGTACCGACCGGTCCGAATGGCGTCTGTCAATCCGGGCGCTGCGCGGCGGAGCCGCCCCAACGTTGGGCGGCGGAGCTGCTCAGCGCTTCGCGAGCGCGTTGCGGGTCTCGTTGAGCCGACGCAGGATGGTGCCGTCGTACAGGTCGGAGCCGACCCGCACGCTCATGCCACCCAGGACGTCGGGGTCCACCGTCTGCCTGACGGAGACCTCTCGACCGTATATCGCGGTGAGGCTCGCACCCAGCCGCCGCTCGTCCTCGTCACTCAACGGGGCCGCGACGGTCACGTACGCCACCTGCCGGTCGCGTCGCTCGGCGGCGAGCTCGACCAGCCGGGTGAGCGCCCCGATGAAGGAGCGTCCGCCGAACCCGCCCAGCGCCACCTCGACGAGGCGGACGGTCACCGGACGAGCCTTGTCGGCGAGCAGCTCGCGAGCCAGGGAGGCGCGCTGCTCGACCGGGGCGACCGGGTCGGCCAGCGCGTTGCTCAGCGCCGACTGACCCGCCACGACCTGGCCGAAGCGGAACAGCTCGTCCTCGACCTCGCCGAGGTCGCCGGCCTTGTCGGCGCTGGCCAGCAGCGCCTCCACGCCCAGCCGCTCGGCGCCGTCGAGCAACTCCGACGGTGCCGACCAACGGCCGGAGACCAGCGACACGAGCAGGTCGAGCGCGTCGACGCCGATCCGGCCGCCCAGCATGTCACCGAGCAGAGCGCCGCGGTCCTCGCCGGAACGGGCCGGCTCGGACAGCGCCCGGCGCAGCCGCGGCTCACGCCGCAGCAGGGTGGCGACGGAGAGGACGGCGTCAGCGGTGGAGGCCACCGCCGACGGCTCCGCGCCGCGGACGTACGCGTCGAGGCTCTCGGCCGCGATCTTGTACGACTCCCGGCTGGCGGCCTGCATCAGCGGGCCCCCGTGCTCTCAAGACCGCTCAGGAACCGGTCGACGGTGCCCTTGCGCCGCGCCTCGTCGGCCAGCGACTCGCCGACGATCTTGCTGGCCAGGTCCACCGCGATGGTGCCGACCTCGGTGCGCAGCTCGCGCACGATGGTGGCCCGCTCGGCGGCGAGCTGATCCTTGCCGGCCGCGATGATCCGGTCGGATTCCTCCCGCGCCTTGGCGAGAACGTCCTGCCGGATCCCCTCGGCGTCGGCCCGGGCGTCGTCGCGGATCTTGGCGGCGTCGGTCCGGGCTTCGGCGAGCTGGGCACGGTACTGCTCGAGCAGCTGGTTCGCCTCGGCCTGGGCGGCCTCGGCGCGCTTGATGCCACCCTCGATCGCGTCGACCCGAGCCTGGAACGTCTGCTCCATGCGGGGGAAGACGAACTTCATCAGCACGAAGCAGAGCACAGCGAAGGCGACCGTACCGACCACGATCTCCTGCCAGAGCGGGATGATCGGGTTGTGGGTCGACTCACCACCCTCAGCGGCGAGGAAATACATGGTTACCTCCCAGTCGAGGGGCGGAATCAGCTAGCAGTGCCGGCCCAGATGAAGCCGAAGGCGATGCCCAGCAGCGCGAGCGCCTCGATGACGGCGAAGCCGATCCAGACGTACGGCAGGGTCATCCGGGACGACTCCGGCTGGCGGGCGGTCGACTGGATGTAGGCGGCGAAGACCAGGCCAACGCCGATGCCCGGGCCGATGGCGGCGAGGCCGTAGCCGATGGCAGCGGTGCTACCGGTGACCTCGGCGAGAACGCTAGCGTCCATTGGTGTGGTTCCTCCTGGGTATCACGCGTGACTCTCACGCGGGACGACAACGGATGGTGCGGTGGATCAGTGCTCTTCGGCGAGCGCGCCCTGCACGTAGCTGGCGGTGAGGACGGTGAAGACGTAGGCCTGCAGGCAGATCACCAGGAACTCAAGGAAGGTGAGCGCGATGGTCATCACCCAGGAGAGCACCGAGACCGGAGCCAGCCAGGCGTTGGCGCTCAGCATGGCGAAGCCGCCGAGCGTGAAGACCAGCAGGAGCATGTGGCCGGCGAACATGTTCGCGAAAAGACGAACCGCGAGCGAGAACGGCCGGACGAGGAAGGTCGAGAAGAACTCGATCGGGATCAGCAGCGGCAGGATGTACCAGGGTGCCGGCGGGATCAGGGAGTTCCGCACGTACTTCTTGAAGCCATGGTGCTTGATGCCGATGTAGTTGAACAGCACGTAGCTGATCACCGCGAGGATCGCCGGGAAGGCGATGTGCGAGTTCGGCGAGATCTGGAAGAACGGGATGATCGCGAACGCGTTCGTCAGCAGCACGAAGCAGAACAGCGTGGTGAAGTACGGCGCGAACCGCACCCCCGCGTGCCCGATCATGTCGACCGCGATGTTGTTCCGTACGAAGCCGTAGATCGACTCGGCGAACCACTGCTTCTTGGTCGGCACCAGTTGCGGGTTCCGGTAGCTCGCCAGGAAGAAGATGATCAGGACGCCGACCGCGATCCAGACCATCGCCGTGATCTTGGTGAACCAGTATGAGTCGTGCGCACCCCAGGGCAGGATGCTGGGCAGGTAAAAGTCCTCCACACTGGGTGGGAATGCCGCCTGGCCCGCTGCCAGAACGTTCGCCTGTCCGAACACCGCGTCCCTTCCTAAGTAGGCGTGCCGAGCCGGCGGACGACGAGGATGATTCCCCCGGCCATGCCGAGCACGACGCCGATCCCGGTGGCGACGCCGCCGGTGTCGAGCCACTGGTCAACCAGCCAGCCGATGAAACCCCACACGAGCATGCCTCCGATGAGGTAGCTGAGCGCGGTCCAACCCTGACCGGCGCCGGACGGAATGTCGTCCGGTTCGCCGGCGGGACGGGGGGTTTGGTCACCAGCCATGACGGGGCGAACGATATCAGCCGGGAAGACGAGGCTGTGCCTCACCCCCCGCACAACCGTCGTTGTGTGGGCATCTCGGGGGCGCCGTCGTCTGTGGGCACGCTACTCCCCTTCCGCCCATGAGAGAATGACCGATGGCCGACAGCTTGTCGCGCGTCCGATGGATGGGACGAGCGGCCGATTGCCAGGTCAGCTACGCGATCGTCGGGCGTGCACGGTGGTCAACCACCAGATGTGCACCGCCGTCCACACTGCCACTCCGGCGACGATGCCGAGGCAGAGCGGGACCAACCCGGGCCAGCCCGTCGACGCCACCGCCACCATCACCACACCCAGCAGGGTGAACTTCAGCGCGTACAGGCCCAGCCCGAGCGGCAGCATCAGCTGTGGGTTGATCCGGTCCGCCCAGGCCAGCACCACGGTGGTGAGGGTGTAGCTGAAGACCGTGACACCGACACCGGCCGCCGCGCCGAACGCGGCCGTCATGCCGCCGGTCACCCCGCCGATCACCGCGGCGACCGCGGCCAGCGCCACCGACGCGGTCAGGAGCACCGGCAGGTGCCGCAGCCGCCAGCGCCGGTCGGCGTCGGGCTCGACCACCCCGGGCTCAGCCACGGGGGTACGCCGGGAACGCGGCAACCAACTCGGCCACCTCGGCACCGATCCGGGCCAGCTCGTCCGCGCCGCCCGGGACGCCGGGATCGGCGCGTACCGCCCGGGCGATCAGGCTGGCGACCTGCCGCAGCTCCCCCTCCCGCATGCCCTGGGTGGTGACGGCGGGCGTGCCCACCCGGATGCCGGAGGCGACCATCGGCGGCTGCGGGTCGTACGGGATCGCGTTCTTGTTCAGGGTGATCGACGCGGCGTCGCAGCGGCTCTCGGCCTCGGCGCCGGTGACCCCCACCTCGCGCAGGTCGATCAGGGCGAGGTGGGTGTCGGTGCCGCCGGACACCGGGCGCATCCCCTCGGCGGCCAGCCCGGCGGCGAGCGCCTGGGCGTTGCGGACCACCTGGCCGGCGTACGTCTGGAACTCGGGCTGGGCGGCCTCACGCAGCGCGACCGCCTTGGCCGCGACCGCGTGCATCAACGGGCCGCCCTGGGTGAACGGGAAGACCGCCTTGTCGATCCGCTGGGCCAGCGACTCCCGGCAGAGGATCATGCCCCCGCGTGGGCCGCGCAGCACCTTGTGGGTGGTGGCGCAGACGACGTCGGCGTACGGCACCGGGGACGGGATCGCCCGCCCGGCGACCAGGCCGATGAAGTGCGCCGCGTCCACCATCAGGTACGCACCGACCTCGTCGGCGATCTCCCGGAACCGGGCGAAGTCGATCAGCCGGGAGTAGGCGGTGGCGCCGCAAATGATCATCTTGGGCCGGTGCGTCAGGGCCAGGTCCCGTACCTCGTCGTAGTCGATCAGCTCGGTGTCCCGCCGGACGGTGTACCCGACCGTGGCGAACCACTTGCCGGAGAAGTTCACCCGACTGCCGTGCGTCAGATGCCCGCCGTGCGGCAGGTCCATCGCCAGCACCGTGTCCCCCGGCTGCACCAACGCGGCGTACGCGGCCAGGTTGGCGCTCGCCCCCGAGTGCGGCTGGAGGTTGGCGTGCTCGGCGCCGAAGAGCTCCTTCGCCCGGGCGATGCCGATCTCCTCGGCCCGGTCGACCTCGGCGCAGCCACCGTAGTAGCGCCGACCCGGGTAGCCCTCGGCGTACTTGTTGGTCAGCGTCGAACCGAGCGCGGCCAGCACCGCTGGCGAGGTCAGGTTCTCGCTCGCGATCAGCTGCAGGCCGCTGCGCAGCCGGTCCAACTCGCCGAGGACCACCCCGGCGATCTCCGGGTCGGTGGCCCTGAGCTGCGCGAAATCCGGCCCCCAGAAGGTGCTCGTCTCGGTGTCCACAGCGAAGGAGTCTAGGGGGCCGCACACTGGGAACCGTGAGATGCCTGGTCACCGGAGCCACGGGATACATCGGCGGGCGGCTGACGCCGCTGCTGCTCGCCGACGGACACACCGTGCGCTGCCTGGCGCGGAAGGCCGTGCGGCTGCGTGACGTGCCCTGGGCGTCGGCGGCCGAGATCGTCGAGGGGGACCTGAGCCGGCCGGAGACGCTGCCCGCCGTGTTCGCCGACGTGGACGTCGCCTACTTCCTGGTGCACTCGCTGGGCCGGGCCGACTTCGAGGCGACCGACCGCACGGCGGCGACCAACTTCGCGGCGGCGGCCCGCGAGGCCGGCGTACGCCGGATCATCTACCTGGGCGGCCCGGAGCCGGCGTCCCACGAGGAGGTGCCCTCGCCGCACCTGCGGTCCCGGGCCGAGGTGGGCCGGATCCTGCTGTCCAGCGGAGTCCCCACGGCGGTGCTCCGAGCCGCGGTGATCATCGGCTCCGGCTCGGCGTCGTTCGAGATGCTGCGCTACCTGACCGAGCGACTGCCCGCCATGGTCACCCCACGCTGGGTGCGCAACCGGATCCAGCCGATCGCGGTCCGCGACGTGCTGCGCTACCTGGCCGGCTGCACCGCGCTGCCGGCGGAGGTCAACCGGGGCTTCGACATCGGCGGGCCCGACGTGCTCACCTTCGGCGACATGATGCAGCGCTACGCCTCGGTGGCCGGGCTGCGCCGGCGGGTCATCGTGCCGGTCCGCCTGCTCACCCCGTCGCTCTCGTCGCACTGGGTCGGCCTGATCACCCCGGTGCCGAACGCCATCGCCCGCCCGCTGGTGGACAGCCTGGTCCAAGAGGCGGTCACGCACGAACACGACATCGCCCGGTACGTGCCCGACCCGCCGGGCGGCCTGATCGGCTTCGACCAGGCCGTCGCGCTGGCGCTGGCCAAGGTGCGCGACGCCCAGGTGGAGACCCGTTGGTCGACCGCGAGCGGCCCGGACGCGCCCGCCGAGCCGCTGCCCAGCGACCCGGCCTGGTCCGGCGGCACCGCCTACACCGACGTCCGGGAACAGGCGGTGAACGCGCCACCGGAGGCGCTCTGGCGGGTCATCGAGGGCGTCGGCGGCGAGCACGGCTGGTACTCGTTCCCGCTCGCCTGGTCGATTCGCGGCTGGCTGGACCGGCTGATCGGCGGGGTCGGGCTGCGTCGCGGCCGGCGCGACCCGCACCGCCTGCAGGTCGGCGAGGCGCTGGACTTCTGGCGGGTCGAGGAGATCATCCCGGGCGAGTTGCTGCGGCTGCGCGCCGAGATGCGGCTGCCCGGCCGGGCCTGGCTGGAGATGCGGGTACTGCCGACCGACGACGGACGCAGCCGCTACCACCAGCGCGCCGTCTTCCTGCCGCGCGGGTTGGCCGGGCACACCTACTGGGGGTCGGTGGCCCCGTTTCACGCCGTGGTCTTCGGCGGAATGGCCCGCAACATCGCCCGCAACGCCGAACACCTGGGTTAGTTGCCGGTTCGGGGTTCGGTGACCTGGAAGGCGGCCCGTTCGCTCGGCGGGACGAAGTCCCGCACCGGCTGGCCGCGCAGGCCGATGGCGAGCACCTCGCCGACGGCATCCACCATCTGGGCCTGCACCGCCTGACCGACGGCGTCGCGTGGGTTGTCCGGGTTGGCAGCCATCGAGGCGACCGCGAGCTGCGGGGTGAACGCCACCACCGTCTCCACCTCGTACCGATCCGAGCTGCCGGTCTTGCCCGCCACCGGACGGCCGAGCTTGGCCCGGAAGTCGCCCGCGGTGGCGCCATCGCAACGTCCGTACATCGACTGGTCGCCGACCGGGCAGCGAGCCGCGTCGGTGGCCGCCCGGGCCACGTCGGTGTCGATCACCTGCCGACAGTCCGGCTTGGCGGCGTCGACCGGCCGGCCGGCCGAATCGGTGATCGAGACCACCGGCAGCGGCGCGCACCAGGTCCCCTCGGACGCCACCGTGGCGTACGCAGTGGCCAGGTCGAGTGGGGTGGTCGCGGCCACGCCCAGGGTGAACGGGCCCCAGTTCTTCGCCCCGTACCGGGCCAGCCGGGCATCGGAGTCGGCGCGCAGCACGATGCCGAGCCGCTCGGCCATCTCCACCACCCGGTCAGCGCCCACCTGCTCGGTGAGCCAGGCGAAGTAGGTGTTCACCGAGCGCCCGAACGCGGTCCACATGGTGCGCCGGCCGTCCATCACCGAGGGGCTGGAGTTCTCCGGGCACCAGCGGCCGTCGCAGCTCGCCTCACCGGTCGCCGCGTAGCGGGTGACCAGCCGGCTCGGCGCGTCGAAGTCGGTCGACAGCGGCAGGCCGGACTCCAGCGCGGCCAGCATGGTGAAGAGCTTGAACGTCGACCCACCCTGGTACCCCTCGATCGCCCCCCCGCCGGCCACCAGCTGGTTCACCGTGTTCGGGTGGTTCTTCTGCCCGACCGGGTTGTCCGCCACGCCATAGCTGCGATTCACCGACATCGCCAGCACCCGGCCCGTGCCGGGCTGCACCACGGCGGTCGGCATGGCCCGGGCATTGGTCGGCTTGTAGATTTTCAGCACCTGCTCGGTGGTGGCCCGCTGGATCCCCGGGTCCAGCGAGGAGACGATGGAGAATCCGCCCCGGCGCAGCGTGCGCTCCCGCTCGTCGGCGCTCGACCCGAACGCCGACTGGCTGCTCCACCATTTGGTGAACCAGTCGCAGAAGAAGCCCCAGTCGTTGTGCCCGTTGGGCACCGCGGTGCAGTCGTTCGGGGTCTCGCTGGGCCGCAGCTCCAGCGCCTCGGCCCGGGCCGCCGCCGCCGCCTCCACCGACACCTGGCTCGACTCCACCAGTTGGTCCAGCACGTACCCCCGTCGCTGCAGCGCACTGTCGGCGTCGCCGTTGATCGGGTCGTCGCTGTCCGGCGACCGGACCAGACCGGCCAGCATCGCGGCCTGGGCCAGGGTCAGCTCGGCCGGGGACCGCGAGAAGTAGCGCTTGCTGGCTGCCGCGATGCCGTACGCCCCGGCGCCGAAGTAGGCGATGTTGAGGTAGCGGGCGAGGATCTCCTCCTTGTTCAGCTCCCGCTCCAGCGCCAGCGCGTACCGCATCTCCTGGACCTTGCGGGCGGTGGTGACCTCGGTGGCCGCGTCGCGCTGCCGCTCGGTCAGCCGCGGGTCGCTGCGGAGCACGTTGCGGACGTACTGCATGGTCAGCGTGGAGGCGCCCTGCCGGGTGTGGCCGTCACGCTTGTTCACCGTGAACGCGCGCACCACGCCTCGCAGGTCCACCCCGCTGTGCTGGTAGAACCGGACGTCCTCGGCGGCCACGATCGCCTGGCGCATCACCGGGGCGACCTCGTGCAGCGGCACGTCCACCCGGTCCTCCTGGTAGAAGGAGGTGATCAGGGTGGTGCCGTCGTTGGCGTAGAGGTTGGAGCGCTGGGCGGTGGGCGGCGTGCGCAACGTGTTCGGCAGCTCCGAGTAGGGCGTGGAGAGGGCGCTGAAGCCGATCCCGAAGACCAGGGCCGCGGGCAGGGCGGCCGCTGCCAACACCAGCCCGGCCAGCACACCGGCAATCAACACGGTCAGCAGTTTGTCGAGTCGGGCCCGGATCATCAGCTCTCCCCGCAGGAGCCGGTCACGCTAGGACCCGTTCAGAATGACCCGGAACGCCCCTTTCGCCCCGGGTTTTCCCCAAACCCGGAGGAAATTCGCACGACGCTCAGGGCAGCAGCGCGCCGGCCAGCGGGTGGACCGTCTCCTCGATCTCGTCGGCAACCCGGCTGAAGCACTGGTCGCCACGACCCCACGGGTCGTCCAGATCATCGGTGGGCAGCGACGAGGCGCCCAACCGGGCGCTGTGGGCCGCCGCCACCAGGGCCATGCCCCGGGCGTACACCGCCTCCGGGGTCGCCTCGGCCGGCGGCAACGCGGCGGCGTCCACCGCGGCCAGCAGCCGACCGAACTCACCCAGCACGAACGTGCGGGCCGCCGCGTCCGGACGCAGCGCCACCACGTACTCCTGCTGATCGGCGGTCGCGGTCAGGACCAGGTCGGCGGCGTCGATGTGGTCCGAGCGCAGCTTGCGCGCGGCGAACCCCTCGACGTCCCCACCCCGGCCGGTGACCTGCCGCGCCGCCGGCGGGTTCATCTCCTCGCCGGCGTGCCAGCCGCCGGTGCCCGCGCTGTGGCTGTGCAGCAGCTCCTCGGCCCGGGCCGGGTCCTGCTCGCGCCGGGCCAACCGCTCCCGCACCGCGAGGGCCAGCAACCGTTCCGCCATCGGCGAGCGGCAGATGTTGCCCATGCAGACGTGCAGAACGGTGAACGGGGGCACTCAGACCCCCTGGCCGTCAATGAGGTCCGGCACCACGTCGCGCAGCTTCTCCAGCGGGATCGCACCGGCCCGCAGCAACTGCGGCACCTCGCCGGTCAGATCCACGATCGTGCTCGGCACCGGGTCCGGGCAGGGCCCGGCCTCCAGGTACGCACGCACCGAGTAGCCGAGCTGGTCGCGGGCCTCCTCGGCGGTGACCGCGGCGGGCTGGCCGGTCTTGTTGGCCGAGGAGACCGCCATCGGGCCGGTCTCCCGCAGCACCTCCAGCGCCACCGGGTGCAGCGGCATCCGCACCGCAACCGTGCCCGACTTGTCGCCGAGGTCCCACTGCAGGCTCGGCGAGTGCTCGACCACGATCGTCAGCGCACCCGGCCAGAACGCCTCCACCAGGTCTCGCGCTGCGCTGGGCAGCGAGAAGACCAACCCGTCCAGGGTGTGCCGCGAGCCGATCAGGACCGGCGGCGGCATCTGCCGACCCCGGCCCTTCGCGTCCAGCAGCGCCTTGACCGCGTACGGGGTGAACGCGTCCGCGCCGATGCCGTAGACAGTGTCCGTTGGCAGGACGACCAGCTCGCCGTTCTTGACCGCCTCGATGGCCGCAGCGATGCCGCGGTCCCGATCGGCGGGCGATCGGCAGTCGTAGAGCATCACGAGGAGTCAGTCTGCCACGCCGGGCCGGCCGTGGCGTGCTGGCCGTCCGCCCGTCGGGACGCGGTCGCGTACCGGGGGCGGCCGGTGAGGTCCAGATGCTCCGTGACGTCGGCGAACCGGCCGTCCGCGGCGAGCAGCCCGGGCACCGCTGCGCCGTGCGTGTCGTCGTGCTCGACCGCGAACCCGCCGCCGGGACGCAGCAGCGCCGCCGCCCTGGTGATCACCGGCCGGATCACCGCCAGACCGTCCGCGCCGCCGAAGACCGCCTCCGCCGGGTCATGCCCGGCCACCTCCGGCGGCACGACCACGTCGACCGGTACGTACGGCGGGTTGCAGAGCAGCACGTCCACCCGGCCGACCAGGTCGGCCAGCAGGTCCGGTGCGGTGACGTCGGCCTCGACCACCTCGATCGGGCGGTCCCCCGCCGCGGCCCGCTCCGCCGCGTTGCGGCGCAGCCAGCTCAGCGCCGCCGGGGACCGCTCCACCGCGATCACCCGCGCCCCCGGCAGCTCCTGGGCTACCGCCAGTGCGATCGCGCCGGAGCCGCTGCACAGGTCCACCACCAGCGGGTCCGGCAGGCCCCGGGCCTGCTCGACGCCCCAGCCGGCCAGCAGCTCGGTCTCCGGCCGGGGCACGAAGACACCCGGGCCGACCACCAGCTCCAGGTGCCGGAAGCCGGCGAGACCGGTCAGATGCTGCAACGGCTCCCGGGTGGCGCGGCGGCGCACCAGTTCGTCGAGCCGGTCCGCCTGGTCGTCGGTCAGGTCGTCGGCGAGGGCCAGCTGGCCCCGGGGCACCGCCAGCACGTACGCCGCCAACAGCTCGGCCTCCGCGCGGGCCGGACCCACCCCGGCGGCGGCGAGCACCCGGGCCGCCCGGGCCACCGCGGCGGACGGACGGAGCCGGCCTGTCCCTTCGGGGGGGTGTTGCGGCAGAGTGGTCACGTCATAATCATGAAGCGTCGCGGGGGACGCCATGAACGGGTGCGACCATGCGCACACGACGGGAGGTTGCGAGTGGGCTGGCTCGACCGGGTCGATGACCAGGTTGACGCCCTCACGCGCGCTCGGGCGTTGCAGGAGGCCAGTCGCTCCGCGGAGGCGTACGCCCTGCTGGAGCGGGTGATCCGCAGCACCACGGACCCGGCGGCGCGAGCGGACGCCCTGGTGCAGCGCCTCTCCGCGTTGATCAATCTCGGTCGGACGGCGGAGTTCACCCGGGCCATCGAGGAGGCCTCGGCGGCCGTCCGCGACCTCGCCGAGCCCTACCTGCACGGGCACCTCAACGCGCTGGCCGCGCTCGCCGCACACCACCAGGGAGCTCTGGACCGCTGCGTCACCCACCTGGTCAAGGCCGCCCGGGCGCTGGGCGCCGTGGAGGACCCGGACCGGGACACCGCCTGGGGCTGGCACGACCTCGCCATGGCCTACAGCTATCTCAGCTTCCACGGGTACGCCCTGGGTGCGATCGAACGTGCCCGGCAGCTCGGGCTGACCTCCGGGATCCCGGAGGAGACGTTCGCCGCGCCGGGGATCCGGCTGCGCAACGCCGTGGCGCTGGACCACAACGGCGACAGCGACGGCTGCCTGCGGGTGCTCCGGGACGTGGCCGGCGACCTGGCCCGGTTCGTCCGCACCGGGCGGGCCGGCCGGCTGCGCCCGAGCAGCCTCGCCGCGTACGGGTACGCGGCGGCCCGACAGGCCGCGCTCGGCGACCGGGTGGAGTCCGCCCCGGACACCGAGCCGTCCCGGCTGCTCGGCCACGGCGGGGACAGCGCCCGTGCCCGCGACATGCGGCAACTCGGGCTGGTCTGCCTGGCCGTGGCCGACGGACGGCCGATCGAGGCGGTCACCCGGCTGGACACCATCCGGGTGTCCACCGAAACGCTGGGCGCAGCCGAGCCGGCCCGGCTGCGCAGCATCGCGCTGACCCGTGCCGGGGACCACCTGGCGGCGCACCGGGCCGACCGGCTGGCGTTCCGGCTCGCCGCACAGCGCAACGACCGGCTGCGCGACGTCTACATCGACGGCATCGCCGCCCGGATCGACCACGAGGAGATGCGCCGGGAGGCGGCACGGTTCGAGGGCGAGGCCCTGACCGACCCGCTCACCGGGCTGCCCAACCGGCGACGGTTGGAGCGCTACATCACCGCCGTGGTCACCCGCGGCGAGCGGGTGGTGATCGGCGTCTGCGACCTGGACGGCTTCAAGGCGGTCAACACCCGGCACGGGCACCACTCGGGCGACCTGGTGCTCCAACGCATCGCCGGGGTGATCAACCGGGTGATGCGCCGGGGTGACTTCGTGGCCCGCTACGGCGGTGACGAGTTCGTGGTGGTGCTGCCCGACACCGGCATGGCCGAGGCCTCCGAGGTCTCCCGCAGGATCGAAGCGGCGGTCAGCGCGGAGGACTGGGAGTCGCTGGTTCCCGGCACCCCGGTCGGGGTGAGCATCGGCTTCGCCGAGGTCTCCGGCGGCGGCGGGCTGCGCGACGCGCTCAGCGTCGCCTTCGAACAGGCCGACCGGGAGATGCTGCGCGCGAAGTCCCGTCCGCGCGCGAGCTGACCGCCGGCTGGTCGGCCGTCGCCGGAGGCCGCCGGTGGCGATCCGTCAGCGGCGGGTCAGCTCGGTGTCGCCGGCCAGCCGGGCGGCGCGGTCGGCCTCGCTCAGGGCGTCCAGCACCCCGTCCAGATCCCCGGCGAGCGCCAGGTCCAGGTTGTACGCGGTGTAGCCGATCCGGTGGTCGGTGATCCGGTTCTGCGGGAAGTTGTAGGTCCGGATCCGCTCCGAGCGGTCCACCGTGCGCACCTGCGCCTTGCGGGCGTCCGAGGCGGCGGCGTCGGCCTGCTCCTGGGCGGCGGCGAGCAGCCGGGCCCGCATGATCCGCATCGCCTGCTCCCGGTTCTGCAGCTGGGACTTCTCGTTCTGGCAGGAGACGACGATGCCGGTCGGCAGGTGGGTGATCCGCACCGCCGAGTCGGTGGTGTTGACCGACTGGCCACCCGGGCCGGACGAGCGGAACACGTCGATGCGCAGGTCGTTCTGGTCGATGGTGACGTCGACGTCCTCGGCCTCCGGCAGCACCAGCACCCCGGCGGCGGAGGTGTGGATCCGGCCCTGCGACTCGGTGACCGGGACACGCTGCACGCGGTGCACGCCGCCCTCCCACTTGAGCCGCGACCAGACGCCGTTGCCGCCCTCCGGGACGCCCTTGGTCTTGATCGACAGCGAGACGTCCTTGACCCCGCCGAGGTCCGAGTCCTGTGCGTCGATCACCTCGGTGATCCAGCCGTGGCGCTCGGCGTACCGGGTGTACATCCGCAGCAGGTCACCGGCGAAGAGCGCGGACTCCTCACCGCCCTCACCGGCCTTGATCTCGACGATCACGTCCTTGGCGTCGTGCGGGTCACGCGGAATGAGCAGCTCGGCGAGGCGCTCCTCCAGGGCCGGCAGGGACGCCGCGATCGCCTCGGTCTCGGCGGCGAAGGAGGGGTCCTCGGCGGCCAGCTCGCGGGCTGCGGCCAGGTCGGCGCGCGCCTGCTCCAGCTCGCCGGCAGCCTTGCGCAACGGCACCAGCTCGGCGTACCGACGGCCGACCCGACGCGCGGTGGCCTGGTCGGCGTGGATGGCCGGATCGGCCAACCGCTTCTCCAGCTCCGCGTACTCGTCGAGGAGACCGGCCAGACGCTCGCTGCTCATGCTGCGGGTGCTCCTTCAGGGGTTGCGGCGCCGGCCGGGCCGGCCGGAGGGCCGGGCGCCAGGCGAAACAGGGCGGAATGCGGACGGCGCCCGCTTCCGGTGGAAAACCGGACGCGGGCGCCGAACGAGAAGTTACTTGGCCTTCTTGGCCTGAACCTTGGCGTACTTCTGCTGGAACTTCGCGACCCGGCCGGCGGTGTCGAGAACGCGCTGCTTACCGGTGTAGAACGGGTGGCAGGCGCTGCAGGTCTCGACGTGGATCGCCCCGCCCTTGGCGGTGCTGCGGGTCGTGAACGTGTTGCCACAGGAGCAGCTGACCTCGGTGGTCACGTACTCCGGGTGGATGTTTGCCTTCATCTTGCCTCGGTCCTCTCGTTGGTGGTCGCCGGGTCGCCGTCACCGCCCGTCGCGCCGTGCACGACGGGCTCGGGCGTGAACCGGAACCGGTGGCCGATTGACCAGTGTGCCATGGGCCTGAGCCGACCCGGCAATCGGGCCGCACACCTCGTCCGGCATCGTCAACACGTGCCTCCCCGTCCGCATTCCCGCCGCTCGGCCGGGCATTCACCCGCCCGGCGGGCCGCGGTCGAGTGCCCCGCCGGGGGTACGCCCGCCGAGCCGAAGAGGAGCCGATGAGCCGCCTGATCGCCACCCGGGGCCTGCCCGCGTCCGGCAAGACGACCTTTGCCCGGACCCTTCAGCCGTCCGTGGTCCGGGTCAACCGCGACGACCTGCGCCGGATGCTGCACGGCGAGCGGCTCTTCACCCAGTGGGCGGAGGCGCAGGTGACCGTCGTCCAGCGAGCCCAGGTCGAGGCGCTGCTGCGTGCCCGGGCGGACGTCTGCGTGGACGACACCAACCTGCGCTCGCGGTCGCTGCGGGACTGGGCCGAGCTGGCCGCCCGGTACGGCGCGGAGTTCGAGGTGCACGACTTCACCGACGTGCCGCTGGCCGAGTGCCTGCGCCGCGACGCCGCCCGCCCGGAGGCCGACCGGGTCGGTGCGGACGTGATCTCCCGGCTGCACGAGCGGTACCTGGCGGGGCGGACGCTGCCGTTGCCGGTGCCGCAAGCCCGCACCGGACGACCCGCCAGCGTCCACCCGCCGTCGACCGAACCGCCGGAGATCGTGCTCGTGGACATCGACGGCACCGTCGCGCTGGCCGTCTCCCGAAGCCCGTACGACATGACCCGGGTTGGCGAGGACCAGCCGAACCCGGCGGTGATCGCGGCGGTCCGGGCGATGCACGCCGCCGGGTACGGGGTGGTCTTCTGCTCCGGGCGGGACGCCTCGGCCCGGGCGGCCACCGAGGCGTGGCTGGCCCGGCACGTCCGGGTCCCCTACCTCGGCCTGCACCTGCGTGCCGTCGGCGACTCGCGCAAGGACGCGATCGTCAAACGGGAGATCTACGAGCGGGAGATCCGGGACCGGTACCGGGTGGTCGGTGTCTTCGACGACCGCGTCCAGGTGGTGCAGATGTGGCGGGCCCTCGGTCTCACCGTCTTCCAGGTGGCCGACGGCGACTTCTGACCCGGCGCCGCCCCGCCCCGTGCGGCTCGACGGGGCGGGGCGGTGGCGGGGTCAGGCCGCGGGCGCGGCGGCCCGGGCGGTGAGGGTGATCGCGGTTTCTGCGCGGATGCCGTTGACGGTGACCGCCAGAACCACCGACCCGGGGCGCAGCGCCGTGAGGGTGCCGCTCGCCGGGTCGAAGCGGGCCGTGTGCCACGGGCGTACCCCGGCCGCCGAGCCGATGTGCACGCCCGGCGAGGCCGACCAGTCCGCACTGACCGGTCCGGCCACCGGAACGGTCCGGCCGCCGGGCTGGGTCAGCGTGGCGGTGACCAGTGCCGGGGTGCCGACCGCGACGCTGGCCGGTGCGGTCAGCGCGAGCTGGTCCACGTGCGCGTGGAACTCCACGTCCACCCAGCGGGGTCCCTCTGCGCGCGGGTCGCGCCGGGCCCGGTCCGCCTCGGCCGGGGTGACCGGGTCCACGCCGAACTCCGTCCAGCCGGTGAAGCCGCCCTGGTCCGCCGGGGTGGACGGCGTCTTGCCCGCGTTGCCGTTGATCACGTACGGCACCCCGTCCACCCGCTCGGCGTGGAAGGTGCCGACGTGGCCGCCGACGAAGAGCGCGCCCTTGCCGGTGCGGTGCTGGAAGTCGGCCAGCCACTGCTCCAGCAGCGCCGCCTCCTTGCGGTCGCCGAGCTGGCTGGCCTGCGCCGGGCTGGGGTCGCGCGGCGGGTGGTGGTGCAGCACGACGACCGAGCCGACACGCTTGTCGGTGGCCGCCGCGTCCAGCGTCTCGCGCAGCATCCGGACCTGGTCAAAGCCACCGCCCCGCAGCGTCCCGGTGGACGAGTTCAGCGTGACGAACCGGGTGCCGGCGTGGTCGAAGACCCGCGAGGTGGCGCCGAACGCCGCCTGGAAGTTGCTGATCGGGGCGCCCATGATCTCGTGGTTGCCGGGCACGTAGTACCAGGGCAGCGCGTCACCCAACTCCTCGTCGAGGATGCGCTTGGCCAGCGTGAAGTCGGCCGGGTAGGCGGTGTCGACGAAGTCACCGTTGATCAGCAGGAAGTCCGGCCGGGCCGCCTTCACCTCGCGCAGCGTCCGGCGGGCCTGGGCGACCAGGTCGCTGTCCGGGTTCGCGGCGACGAACTGGGCGTCGGAGAGCACGGCGAACCGCCAGGGTGCGCCGTCCACGGTGCCGTCTCGGATCACCACCCGGTCGGTACGCGGCGCCTCCACCGGCACGTCGACCGAGGGCGGCACCTTCGCCACCAGGTCGTCGATGATCACCTCGCTGCGGTACTGCGCGGTGGCGATGGTCTCGGCCACGTAGAACCGGCGCACCCGGACCGGGTACTGCACGCCGGCGGGGACCGCGAACTCCACGTACCGCCAACCGGTCCAGGTGATCAGCGGGCCGCGCAGCACGTGCTGGGTGTCCTGGGCGTCGTGCAGGTGCAGGCTGGGCCACTCCCCGGTGCCGTTGCCGTGGATCCACATGCCGAACGCCTGCGGCTGGCCAGGCACCTCGATCCAGGCCGGCGGGTCGGCGTACGCGGCCCGGGTGCCGGTGGACTGGCTGAAGTCGTACGTCATCCGCAGGCCGGTGCCGGTGTGGCCGGGCGCCGGCGCGACCGATCCGCTGGCCCGGGCCTGGCTGAACCGCCAGGACGCGGCGTCGTCGAAGTCGGCCACCGGCACGTCGGTCAACCCGACGGTGACCGGCACGACGGTGCTGTTCCGTCCGACGTGGACGGTGATCAGGCCGGAGCCGGTGTCCCGCAGCGCGGTGACGGCGAGGTTGCCGTCCTCGGTGGGGGTGACCCGCAGCAGGTCCCGGTCGTAGTCGAGGGTCAGGTCGGCCGGCTCGATCGGCGCGGTGTTGCCCTCGGCGTCGTAGCCGACCACCCCGACCACGGCGTTGCCGTCCCGGCCGGTGAGCCCGACCCGCTCCACGGTGAGGCCGATCCGTTCCAGCGAGCCGAGCACGGTGAGGCCCAGTGAGCCGGTGGCCCGGCCGCGTGCGGCGGTGACCGTGCTGGTCCCCGACGCGCCAGCGCGGAACACACCGTGCTGGTCGACGCGGCCGCGCGCCGCCGGGGTGGCCCGCCAGGTCGGCGTGCCGGCCGCCGGGCCGTACGTCTCGTCGTAGCCGGCCGCGGTGAGGGTGCGGGTCAGACCGGGAAAGACCCGGTCCGGCCGGCCACCGCGCACCGGTGAGACGCCCGGGGCCGCGGTGGGGTCGCTGGCGGTCTCCACCCAGTAGCCGGTGAGCCGGCCGCTGCCCTTCGGCGCGTAGATGGCCAGGCCGTTGGGCACGGGTCGCTCGCTGCCGTCGGAGGGGCTGTTCTCCACCTGCACGGCGGGCGCGCCCGGCTCTCGGGCCAGCAACGTGGACGATCCGCCGCCGTCCAGGTTGAGCGCGTGGTGGGCACCCAGCTCGGCCATCATCCGACCCATCTCGGTCTGAGTCACGCCACGGCTGTCGACCTGCCGACCATCCACCGTCAACATGATCATCTTGCGACCGTCGGCGGTGAAGCCGACCGCGGTGCGCGGGGCCAGCGCAGGGTCGGCGACGCTCTGCACGACGCCGTCGCGGACCAGGACGTTGCCGCCGCCGACCGCCGCGTGCAGGGAGCTGCCGTCGGACGACTTCGGCTGCCAGGCCACCGTCACCGGGTCACCGGGGCGGAGCCCGGCCAGCGCGTCCGCGCCGGCGTCGCGGCCGAGCAGCACGGTGCTGCCGGCGACGATCGGGCCGCTGCCGGCCGCGCCGGCCACCGCGGCCACCCGGCCGCCGGCCACGGTGACCTCGACGACCCGGGCCGCGCCCGCGACCGCCCGCTCCCGGGAATACGTCCCCCAGAGCTCGGTGAACGCGCCGATGCCGTTGGCCTGCACGATGTTGTTGAACTGGGTCAGCGGCACCGGCCCGCTGGGCAGGGTGGCGGTGCCGTCGAAGTTCACCTCGATCACGCGGCCGAGCCCGTCGGCGGTGACCGCCACCGCGTTGCGGTGACCGCTGACCGCCGACTGGATCAGCTCGCCGTCGCGGATGCCGACGCCCTGGGCGGCCCCGGAGTTGTTGATGTCGAAGAAGTCGCCGTTGACCGCGGCGACCGCGCGCGAGCCGTCCACCGCGGTGCGCAGCGGCTCGGCCCGGCTGACCGCTCCGGAGTTGACGTAGTCGACAGTGGCGCCGCCGGTGAGATCGGTGGTGAGCGCGTCGGCACGCAGCCAGCCATCGGCGTCGTACCGGTCGAAGGAGGTGAGCTGCACGCCCGGCGCGACCGGCCGGGTGGCCTTCGTGGTCTCCAGACCGTCGGCCGGCTCCAGGCCGGCGGCGACGGTCGGGGCGGCGATCGGGGCGGAGACGGCGGTCGGGGCCGGCGGGGCGGCGGTCGCCGGCACCGGAACGGCCAGGGTGAGCAGCGGTGTCAGCAGCAAGACGCCGGTGCGACGGGCGGAACGTCTGCGGGTACGCATGGACGACAGTCAACCCGATGGTGAATAGAAGTTTCAAGATGTACCGACTGAACCGAAGGAAAACTCCACCCCTCGCCACCGGGCGGGGGTGGACACGACGAAGGGGCACGGCCGGGTTGGCCGTGCCCCTTCGTCGTCTTTGTCACCCGGGGATGGTTACTCCCCCGGCGTCGACTTCGCGATCTGCATCAGGAACTCGATGTTGGTGCGGGACTGCTTGAGCCGGTCCAGCAGCAGGTCCAGCGCCGCCTGCGAGTCCAGCGAGTGCAGCACCTTGCGGAGCTTGTGGATGATGGCCAGCTCCTCCGGCGCGAGCAGGACCTCTTCCTTACGCGTACCGGACGGGTTGATGTCGATGGCCGGGAAGGTTCGCTTGTCGGCGATCTTCCGGTCCAGCTTCAGCTCCGCGTTACCGGTGCCCTTGAACTCCTCGAAGATGACCGTGTCCGCCATGGACCCGGTCTCCACCAGCGCGGTGGCGAGGATGGTCAGCGACCCGCCGTTCTCGATGTTGCGGGCCGCGCCGAGGAAGCGCTTCGGCGGGTAGAGCGCGGTGGAGTCGATACCACCCGACATGATCCGGCCGCTGGCCGGCGCCGCCAGGTTGTACGACCGACCGAGCCGGGTCACCGAGTCCAGCAGCACGACCACGTCGTGCCCCAGCTCGACCAGGCGCTTCGCCCGCTCGATCGCCAGCTCAGCGACCGTGGTGTGGTCCTGCGGCGGCCGGTCGAACGTGGCCGCGATGACCTCGCCCTTCACCGAACGCTGCATGTCGGTGACCTCTTCGGGCCGCTCGTCCACCAGCACCACCATCAGGTGGCACTCCGGGTTGTTACGGGTGATCGCGTTCGCGATCGCCTGCAGCACCATCGTCTTACCCGCCTTCGGCGGCGACACGATGAGCGCCCGCTGGCCCTTGCCGATCGGCATGACCAGGTCGATGACCCGGGTGGTCAGGATGTGCGGCTCGGTCTCCAACCGCAGGCGCTCCTGCGGGTACAGCGGCGTGAGCTTGTAGAACTCCGGCCGGCGCCGCGCCTCCTCCGGCTCCATGCCGTTGATGGTGTCCAGCCGCATCAGCGGGTTGTACTTGTCCCGCCGCTGGTCGCCACTGTTGCCGCCCTCGCGGGCCGCACGCACCGCACCGGTGATCGCGTCACCGCGGCGCAGGCCGTACTTCTTGATCTGGGACATCGAGACGTACACGTCGTTCGGGCCGGCCAGGTAACCGGTCGTCCGCACGAAGGCGTAGTTGTCGAGCACGTCGATGATGCCGGCCACCGGGACGAGCACGTCGTCCTCGCCGACCTGCGGCTCGCGCCCACCGGTGTCGGCACCGGTCTCGGTGCGCTCGCCACGGCCGCGGCGACGGTCCCGGAAGCGGCTGCGCCGGCCACGCCGACCGCCGCCCTCGCCGTCATCGTCGTCGTTGTCGCGCTCGGCGCGCTGACCACGGTCGTTGCGGTCGCCCCGGTCGTTGCGCTCGGGACGGTCACCACGCTCGTTGCGCTCGGCACGCTCGCCTCGCTCGGCACGGTCACCACGCTCGTTGCGCTCGCCCCGCTCGGCACGCTCGCCCCGGTCGTTGCGCTCGGCACGCTCGCCCCGGTCGTTGCGCTCGCCCCGGTCGGCACGCTCTGCCCGCTCCGGACGCTCGGCACGCTCTGCGCGCTCCGGACGCTCGGCACGCTCCGCGCGCTCCGGACGCTCTGCGCGCTCGGCACGCTCCGGACGCTCGGCACGGTCCCGGCGGTTCTCACCCCGGTCGGTCCGCTCGCCGGCCTCCGCCTCGTCGGTGCGTGCCTCAGTGGGACGCGCCTCCGCCGCGGTGGTCCGGCTCCGCCGGGTACGACCCCGGCCCTCGGTCTCGGCGGCCGGCTCGGCCGGCGCCTGGTCGGTGCTGCGTCCCTCGGCCGCCGGACGGTCCACGGTCTCCCGCACCTCCTCACGAGCCGGAGCGGCCGCAGCCGCGACCTCAGCCCGCGGTCGAGGGGTCCCGGCGGCGTTGCCGCCCTGCCGCTCGGAGATCGCGGCGATCAGCTCGCCTTTGCGCATGCGAGCCGTGCCGGAGATGCCGAGCGACGCGGCCAGGCTCTGCAGCTCTGGCAGCAGCATCGCCGACAGACCGGTGCCGCTACGCCGCCGACGGGCGGGAGCGGCGGTGGTGGCATCGCCAGCGACGTTGGAAACATCCGACGTCACGTCGGTGGTGTCGCTCAATGGATTCCTTCCCTCGATAAAGGCCGGGACTGCCCGGAGTCAGAACTCAGGTGGCCGGGCGGCCTCGGTGCACCCGCCTCGCAAGGACGCGTCGCGGGAGTCTGTGACACAGCAGCCGGTCGGTATCCCGACTCACCAAAGGTCGGTGAGCAGGTCTCGCCGTCTGCGGCGACCTGTGGAAACTGCGGTGCGGCGTGGGCCTTGGGCAGGGGTGACGGGCTGACCGCCGAGAGCTTCGGGGGTGCGCCGCCCCGCAGGAGATCGCGTGCTTCGCGGCTGTGCTAGGTCTAGAGCGTAATCAACTCTTCCGACCTGCGGCAACAGGGTCCCGCTCGGCGTGTCCAAGTCTACCCCGGGCAACCCTTGCACCGCTGACGTCTATCGGTAACTGCCAGATCTGCCAATCTGTTCCCATCGGGAAGGCGGCCGGTGGGTCACTGAGCGCCAGGACAGTCGGCCCCGCACCACTGATCACAGCCGCCACACCGGCCGCTCGCAACTCACTGACCAGGGCGGACGTCCCCGGCATCGCGGGTGCGCGGTAATCCTGGTGGAGCCGGTCGACGGTGGCCGGCAGCAGCAGCGTCGGGTCGGCGGTCAGCGCGTGCACCAGCAGCGCGGCCCGCCCGGCGGTCAACGCGGCGTCGCCGTGCGGCACGGTGGCCGGCAACGCCGCCCTCGCGGTCGCGGTCAACCCGCGCTCCGCCGGAACGAAAACAGTGGGCCGGACCCCGTCAGCGACCGGCAGGGACACCGCGCGGGCGCCGGTCGACTCGGACCAGGCCAGCGTGAAGCCCCCGAGCAGGCACGGCGCGACATTGTCCGGATGGCCCTCGATCTCGGCGGCCAGCCGGAGAACGGCACCGTCGTCCAGCCGGCGCTCCCCATCGGTGACCAGGGCGCGAGCCAGCAACACACCGGCGACGATCGCGGCGGACGAGGAGCCCAACCCACGCGCCTGCGGGATCCGGTTGACGCACTCCACGCTCAGCCCCTCGGGCTGGGCACCGAGCACGTCGAAGCCGGCCCGCATCGCCCGCACCACCAGGTGCCGGTCGTCGTCGGGCAGCTCACCGGCCCCCTGCCCGGTCACCGTCACCCGGACCCCACCCGAGGTGACCTCGGCGGCCAGGTCGTCGTAGAGGCCGAGGGCGAGACCGAGCGCGTCGAAGCCCGGGCCCAGGTTGGCACTGGTCGCGGGGACCCGGACCCGGACCGGCCCGGCGGTGAAGTTCGTCGGCACGGGCTCATGCTAGGGGTCGGCACCGACGTTCCGGTCCTGCGCCCGCAGCGTGGGACCGGCGCGCTCAGCCGGCCGGGTCGGGAACCGGCTCGGCAGCCGGGGTGGTGAGCGAGAGTCGGCGGGTGGCGATCCGCCAGCCGACCGCGTACACGAGGGTGACCAGCCCACAGCCGGCCAGCACCACCCGCTCGTCCACCACGTCCACCACCAGGGCCACGGCCAGCTGGCTCACCGAGATGGCCAGCGTCGCGAGCATCATGTCGGTGGCGAAGACTCGCCCCCGCAACCGATCCGGCACTTCGCCCTGCAGGGCGAAGTTCGACATCACCCAGTTGCTCCCGCCCGCGAAGTGCGCCACGAAGACCAGCAGCAGCACCAAGGGGAACCAGCGGACCACCGACGCGCCCAGGTAGGACAGCCCGTAGAGCGACATGGACAGCGCCAGCCCGGGCAGCAGCCAGGACCGGTTGGTCAGCACCCGACGCATCAGGATCGGCCCCACCAGAGCCCCCGCCCCGCGCACCGCGAAGAGCAGGCCAGCGCCCAGCGAGCCGACCCCGTACACGCCGGCGAGCAGCGGGAACACGGTCAGCACCCCGTTGCCCAGGCCGACCGCCGACTTCACCGTGACCAGCGCCAGCACCCGCGGCCGGTGCCCGATGTAGCCGAGTGCCTCGCGGACCGCCGGCCAGGTCCGCTGGGCCGGCCGGTCGGCGTCCCGGGGCGCCTGCAAGGGCCGGCGGATCCGTGTGGCGAGACCCGCGGCCAGCGCCAGGCCCACCGCCGCAACCCAGAAGCAGACGTACGGGCCGGCAGCCGAGCTGAGTACGCCGCCGAGCGAAGCGCCGACCACCGTCATGGTGCCCCAGGCTGAGCCGGCCACCGCGTTACCGGCCGCCAGCTCGTCCGGCTCCAGCACGTTGGGCAGCGCGGCCTGGGCGGCCGGCGAGTAGAACGCCTTGGCGACCGCCACCACCCCGATCGCCACCAGCGCCAGCCAGGCCGTTCCGTCCCGGACGCCGAGCAGCAGCAACACGCCCACCAGCGCCGCCACGTTCGCCGCGATCATGATCTTCCGCCGGTCGAACCGGTCGGCCACCGTGCCGGTGTACGGCAGCAGCAGCGCCACGATGCCGGTGTCCACCGCCAGCACCAGCGCGCCCCAGACCCCGCTGCCGGTCAGCTGGGGCAGCAACACCAGCAGCGGCACCATGACGAACCAGTCGGCACCGAAGACCACCAGCTCGGCGAGGAACAGGTTACGGAAGCTCCGGTTGCCGGTGAGAACCGAGAGGGTGGACGCCACGGAGCAGGACCCTACCCGGATGACAGGGCTCTATTTCGGCGCGACCAGCCACGACCGGTCCCGGGATCCACCCGGAGCCGGCCGGCCTCGGAAGCCGGAACGCCCCCGGCGGGTCGGAACCCGCCAGGGGCGTTTCACCGTGCCGGTCCGACTACTCGGTCGGCTCCGACGGAGGCAGCGGCGAGGTACGGCTGCGCGGCAGCCGCAGCACCTCGAACTGGTCCGTGCCGTCCACCAGCGCACCCGACGGGACGGGTCGCCCCGCCGCCGGCTGCGATCCCTCGGTCTGCGCCGCTGCCGGCGCACCGGACGGCACCGCGACCTGGTTCGGGCCGGCCGGCTCGTCGGTCTCCGGTCCGGTCGACCCGGTCACCGCCGGCTGGCCGGAGCGCCGCTGGCGGCGCCGCTGGCGCAGCGACTCCTTGGTGCGCTCCACCATCGTGTACAGCGTCGGCACCAGGATCAGGGTGAGCAGCGTCGAGCTGAGCAGGCCACCGATCACCACGACCGCCAGCGGCTGGGAGATGAAGCCGCCCTCGCCGGTCAACCCGAGCGCCATCGGCAGCAGCGCGAAGATGGTCGCGACCGCGGTCATCAGGATCGGGCGCAGCCGGCGCCGGCCACCCTCGACCACCGCCTCCCCGACTCCCATGCCCCGGGCCCGGTACTGGTTGATCAGATCCAGCAGCACGATCGCGTTGGTCACCACGATGCCGACCAGCATCAGCACGCCGATCAGCGCCGGCACGCCGAGCGGCGTCCCGGTCACCAGCAGCAGGCCGATCGCGCCGGTCGCCGCGAACGGAATGGAGATCAGCAGGATCAGCGCCTGGGTGAGGCTCCGGAACGTCGCCACCATGATCAGGAACACGATCGCGATCGCGGCCAGCACAGCCAGGCCCAGGTCGCCGAACGCGTCCGCCTGGTCCGCGCTGACCCCACCGATGGTGAAGGTCGCCCCGGGCACGTCGATGCCGTCCAGCCGCTTCTGCAGCTCCTGGCTGGTCGCGCCCAGGTTCGAGCCGGTCGCCGTGCCGGTCACCGAGACGCTGCGCTCACCGTCGATCCGGCTGACCTGCTGCGGCCCCTCGGCCCGGGTGACCTTCGCGATGTCGCCCAGCTTGACCGGACCGATCGGCAGGGCGTTCAGCTGCTCCACCGACACCGGCGGCTGTACACCCAACCGCAGCACCACGTTCTGCTGCTGGCCGTCGAGCGTGACCTGGCCCAGCGGCGCCCCACGGAACGCCTGCGACACGAACTGACCCACCGCGGCCTCGGTGAGCCCGACCCGACCGGCGGCGACCCGGTCGACGGTCACGTCGACCCGCGGCACCTGCGCGGCAAGGCTGGTGGTGACGTCCGCGACGTCCGGCACCCCGGCCATCGCCGTCCGGGCAGCCTCGGCGGCCCGGGTCAGCACCTCCGGGTCGCTGGCCTGGACGACCACCTCAAGCTGGCTGGTCGAGGCATCCTGCCCGCCGCCGAAGGTGACCTCGCCCAGTCCGGTGCCGAGCGTGTCGAACTCCTTGCGCAGCACCTCGCGCATCTGCTTCGCGTCGGTGTCCCCGTCGAGCGCCACCGACCACGTCGCGATGTTGTTGCCGCCGCCCGCGAACGGGTTGTCCCCGCCGCCGGCGGTCACCTGGTAGGTCTCGACCCCGTCGGTACGCCCGAGCACCGTCTCGACCTGCTTGGCCGCCGCGTCGGTGGCGGCCAGACCGCTACCCGCCGGCAACTCCTGCTGGAAGCTGAGCGTGTCCTGGCCGGAGTCGTCCAGGAAGTTGGTCTCCAGCTTCTGGGACAGACCGAAGGTGCCGAAGAGCACCAGCAGGCCGAGACCGACGGTGATCCAGCGGGTGGACCGCTTGCGGGTGGCGAACCCGATCACCGGCAGGTACGCCCGCTGCAACGGGCTGCGCAGCTCCTTCTCCTCCGCGCCGCGCCGCACCGCCTCGTCGTCCACGGTGCCGCCGCGCGGCTTGAGGAACCAGTACGCCAGCACCGGGATCACGGTCAGCGACACCAGCAGCGAGGCGAGCAGCGCCACCGTCACGGTGATCGCGAACGGCGCGAAGAGCTGCCCGACGAACCCGCCGACCAGCGCGATCGGCGCGAACACCGCGACCGTGGTGAGGGTGGACGCGGTCACCGCGCCAGCCACCTCACGGACGCCGGTGATGATCGCGTGCTGCTTCTCCTCGCCGTACTCGAGGTGCCGTTTGATGTTTTCCAGCACCACGATCGAGTCGTCCACCACCCGGCCCACCGCGATGGTCAGCGCGCCGAGGGTGAGCAGGTTGAGCGAGTAGTCGCCGATCCAGAGAGCGATCAGTGCCACCAGCACGGAGAGCGGGATGGAGACCGCGGTGACCACGGTCGAGCGCACCGACAGCAGGAAGACCAGGATGACGATGACCGCCATCAGCAGGCCCAGCAGGCCCTCGGTGGTCAGCGACTCGATCGACTTCTCGACGAACGGCGCCTGGTCGAAGACCACGGTCAGCTCGGCGCCGGAGGCGTCCTTCAGGTCGGCCAGCTTGTCCCGGATCTCGTGCGAGATCTCCACCGCGTTGCCGTCCGGCGCCGCGGTGACCGCGATGCCGAGACTGTCCTGGCCGTTGGTCCGGGTGATCGCGGTGGCCGGGGCGACCTGCTGCTCGACGGCCGCCACGTCACCGAGACGGACCGGGCGCGCGCCAGGGGCGACCACGATGCCGCGCAGGTCGTCCAGGGTGGCGACCGGCGTGCCAACCTGCACCGGGAGGGCCAGGCTGCCGTCGTTCACCGCGCCGGCCGGGATCGTCACGCCGTTGGTCTTCAGCGCGGCGCCGATCGCCGTGGGCTGGAGCTTCGCCGCGGCGAGCTTGGCCGGGTCCGGGGTGACCACCACGATGTCGTCGCGGGTCCCGGTCACATCGACCGTGCGGACCCCCTCGATCCCCTCCAGCTCCGGCACCACCGTGTCGCGCAGCTTCTCGGCGAGCGACCGCTGGTCCGCCCCGCCGGCCGCAGCCAGCACCACCGCCGGCAGGTCGTCGGTGCTGCCCGCGATGACCTGCGGATCGACGCCCTCCGGCAGCTGGGCGTCGATGCGGCTCAGCGCGGTCTGCATCTTGTTGACCATGTCGTCCAGGTCGGTGCCGAACTCGTACTGCACCTGGACGGTGGCCGACCCCTCGCGGGAGGTGGAGGTGACCTTGTCCAGACCGGGGATGCTCTGGAGGGCGTTCTCGATCGGCTCGGTCACCTGCGACTCGACGATCTCGGGTCCGGCGCCGGGGTAGGGGGCCACGATGAACGCGGCCGGGAATTCGAGCGACGGCAGCAGTTGCTGCTTCAGCGACGGTACGGCGAACGCTCCGAACGCCGTGATCACCACCGCGATGAGGGCAACCAGCCCTCGGTTGGCGAGGCTGAATCTGGCGAGCAGCGACATCGGCCTGGCTCACTCCTGAAAGAGAATGCGGGTGGGGATACCCGAAAGTGTGCCGGACTCGATCACCCCGACCCTCGCCGGCCCCACGCCGGCCCCACGCCGGCCACGTTTCCGGAGCCGGCCGCCGCCGAGACCGGCGGCGATGCGGCGGCGCGCTGGCCGCTCAGGCCAGGTCGAGGGCGCGGGCCGCGGCCAGCGGGTCGTTCGCGATGGTCAGCGGAGCGGGCGCCGTGGAAATCGCCCACTCCGGGTCCTTCAGACCATGGCCGGTCACCGTGCAGACCACCGTCGAACCCGCCGGCACCGCACCCGCCGCGGCCTGCTGGAGCAGGCCGGCCACGCTGGCCGCGCTGCCCAGCTCGACGAAGACCCCCACCTCGCGGGCGAGCAGCCGGTACGCGGACAGGATCTCCCGGTCCGTCACCGCCGCGATCAGGCCACCCGAGGCGTCGCGGGCGTCCAGCGCCTTGGTCCAGCTCGCCGGGTTGCCGATCCGGATCGCGGTGGCGATGGTCGACGGCTCCGGCACCACCTGGCCGGTCACGATCGGGGCCGCGCCGGCGGCCTGGAAGCCGTACATCTTCGGGGCCCGGGTGGTGGCGCCGGCGGCGTGCTCCTCCGCGTACCCCATCCAGTAGGCGGCGATGTTGCCGGCGTTGCCGACCGGCAGGCAGTGGATGTCGGGCGCGTCACCGAGCGCCTCGACGATCTCGAAGGCGGCGGTCTTCTGCCCGTGCAGACGGTCGATGTTGACCGAGTTGACCAAGGCGACCGGGTAGTCCTGGGCGAGCTTGGCGGCCGTCGCGAGACAGTCGTCGAAGTTGCCGCTCACCTGGAGCAGCTTCGCGCCGTGCACCAGCGCCTGGGCCAGCTTGCCCAGCGCGATCTTGCCCTGCGGCACCAGCACCGCGCAGGTCAGCCCGGCCCGGGCCGCGTACGCCGCGGCGGAGGCGCTGGTGTTGCCGGTGGAGGCGCAGATGATGGCCTTGTTGCCGGCCTCGACCGCCTTGGAGACCGCGAGGGTCATCCCGCGGTCCTTGAACGAGCCGGTCGGGTTGGCGCCCTCCACCTTGAGGTGCACGTCGCAACCGAGCCGGGCGGAGAGCACCGGCGCGGGCAGCAGTGGGGTGTTCCCCTCGTGCAGCGTGACGACGGGCGTGGCCGCGGTGACCGGCAGCCGATCCCGGTACGCCTCGATCAGACCCCGCCACATGTCGCTCTCCTCGCCTCTACCGACGTGCCGACCTGAGCATTTCCAGGCCACCCTGGACCAGCCTGCCGGAGCGACCGGTGGCGCACCCCGGGTTACCCACCTGGCGGGACGTGAGGGCCGCGCACGGCCTGCCCCACCACCGGGTCAACGACTCACGCGCCACCCTCGACCCGCAGCACGCTGGTCACCGACCGGACGATGTCCAGACCACGAAGCTCGCCCACGGTGGCGGCGAGCGCGGCGTCCGGTGCCACGTGGGTGACGATGACCAACTCGGCGTCGCCGTCCCGGCCGGGCACCCCGCCCGCCGAGCCCTGCCGCACGGTCGCGATCGACACGTCGTGCCGGGCGAACACGCCAGCCACCGCGGCCAGCACACCCGGACGGTCGGCCACGTCCAGGCTGACGTGGTAGCGGGTCAGCGCCTCGCCCATCGGCCGTACCGCCAGGTCGGCGTACGCGCTCTCGCTGGCCGCGCGCACCCCGGCGAGCCGGTTTCGGGCCACCGCCACCACGTCGCCGAGGACGGCGCTGGCCGTCGGCGCGCCACCCGCGCCCCGGCCGTAGAACATCAGCTCCCCGGCCGCGTCCGCCTCCACGAAGACCGCGTTGAACGCGTCGCCGACGCTGGCCAGCGGGTGGCTGCGCGGGATCATCGCCGGGTGCACCCGGACGCTGACCGTGTCCCGGCCGGCCGGGTCGACGCCGCGGGCCGCGATGCAGAGCAGCTTGATCGTGCAGCCCATCGCCTGGGCGCTGGCCACGTCCGCGGCGGTGACCTCGGTGATGCCCTCCCGGTGCACGTCGGCGGCACCGACCCGGGTGTGGAACGCCAGCGAGGCGAGGATCGCCGCCTTGGCCGCCGCATCGAAGCCCTCCACGTCGGCGGTCGGGTCGGCCTCCGCGTACCCCAGCTCGGTGGCCTCCTCCAATGCCTCGGCGAAGCCGGCGCCGGTGGCGTCCATGGCGGAGAGGATGAAGTTGGTGGTGCCGTTGACGATGCCGGTGACCCGGTTGATCCGGTCGCCGTGCAGCGACTCGCGCAGCGGGCGCAGCAGCGGGATGGCCCCGGCCACGGACGCCTCGTAGTAGAGGTCGCCGCCGCCCTCGGCCGCCGCGTCGTGCAGCGCCACGCCGTCCTCGGCGAGCAGCGCCTTGTTGGCGGTGACCACGCTCTTGCCGGCGCGCAGCGCCTCGACCAGCCAGGTCCGGGCCGGCTCGATGCCGCCGACCACCTCGATCACCACGTCCACGTCGTCGCGCTTGATCAGGCCGAGCGCGTCGGTCGTGAACAGGGTGGGGTCGACCGGCAGGTCACCGCGGTCACGGCCGAGTCGGCGGACGGCGATGCCGGCGATCTCCAGCGGAGCGCCGATCCGGGCGGCCAAGTCGGTCCCCTGCTCGTGCAGCAGCCGGACCACCTCCTGACCGACCGTGCCGCAGCCGAGCAGTGCCAAGCGCACAGGTGACGTCATCCCACATCCAAAGCCAGCAGATCCTCTTCGGTTTCCCGCCGGACGATCAGACGCGCCTGGCCGTCGCGCACCGCGACCACCGGTGGCCGGGGTACGTGGTTGTAGTTGCTGGCCATGCTGCGGCAGTAGGCACCGGTGCCGGGCACCGCGACAAGATCTCCGGCCTGCACGTCGGCGGGCAGGAATTCATCCTTCACCACGATGTCCCCGGACTCACAGTGCTTTCCCACCACGCGGGCGAGCATCGGCTCGGCGGTCGAGGCACGGGAGGCCAGCGTCGCCGAGTAGGACGCGTCATAGAGCGCCGTCCGGATGTTGTCGCTCATCCCGCCGTCGACGCTGACGTACGTGCGGATGCTGTCGAGGTCCTTGACCGTGCCGACCTCGTAGAGGGTGAACACGGACGGCCCGACAATGGCCCGCCCCGGCTCGATGGAGAGCCGCGGCACGGCCAGATTCTCCGCCGCGCACTCCGAGTCGACGATCTTGCGCAGCCGCTTGGCCAGGTCCTGCGGAGCGGCCGGGTCGTCCTGGGTGGTGTAGGCGATACCGAAGCCGCCGCCCAGGTCCAGCTCGGGCAGCTCGACCCCGCGCGCGTCGCGGATCTGCGCCTGGAGGGCGAGCACCCGGCGGGCGGAGACCTCGAAGCCGCTGGCGTCGAAGATCTGCGAGCCGATGTGCGAGTGCAGCCCGCGCAACTCCAGTGCGTCCTCGTCGAGGATCTTGAAGGCGGCCGACGCGGCCGCCCCGCCGGCCAGCGAGAAGCCGAACTTCTGGTCCTCGTGGGCGGTGGCGATGAACTCGTGGGTGTGCGCCTCGACGCCGACGGTGACCCGGACCAGCACCCGGGGGCGGACCCCCCGCTCGCGGGCCAGCGCGGTCAGCCGGTCGATCTCGGTGAACGAGTCGACGATGATCCGCCCCACCCTGGCGTCCAGTGCCCGGCTCAGCTCGGCCACCGACTTGTTGTTGCCGTGGAAGCCGATCCGCTCCGGTGGCATCCCGGCCGCCAGCGCGGTGGCCAGTTCGCCGCCGGTGCAGACGTCGAGGTGCAGCCCCTCCTCGGCGATCATCCGGACCACGGCCCGGCAGAGGAACGCCTTGCCGGCGTAGAAGACGTCCTCGGTCGGGAAGGCCGCCCGAAAGTCCCGGCAGCGTGACCGCAGGTCGTCCTCGTCGAGGACGTACACCGGGGTGCCGAACTCGGCCGCGATGTCGCGGACGCTCAGGCCCGCGACGGCGACCGCGCCGTCGGCGCCGCGCGTCACCGTGCGTGGCCACAGCGCCGGCACGAGGGCGTTGACGTCCTGTGGGGTACGCAGCCAGGCCGGCCCCTGGTTGCTGATGTCCGCGTGCAGCGCACCAGCCTCATGAGCCCTCATGTCACATCCTCTCGGGTGCGGAGACGCCGAGCAGGTGCAGACCGTTGGCGATCACCGTGCGGGTGGCGTTGTTGAGCCAGAGCCGGGCCCGGTGCAGGTCGGTGACCTCCTCGTCGCCCAACGGCAGCACCCGGCAGTTGTCGTAGAACCGGTGGAAGGAGGCTGCGACGCTCTCCTCCAGGTAGCGGGCCACCCGGTGCGGCTCGCGCAGCTCGGCGGCGGTGGCGACCACCGCCGGGAACTCGGCGAGCGCCTTGAGCAGCTCGTTCTCCTTCTCGTGCCCGAGCAGCTCGGGGCGGAAATCGTCGGCGCCGCCCTGGAGCAGCCCCACCTCGGCGGCGTTGCGGGCCACGCCCGCCGTCCGGGCGGCGACGTACTGCACGTAGTAGACCGGGTTGTCACGGGTGGCCCGGGTCCACAGCTCGATGTCGATGTCGATCGGGGAGTCGCTGGAGTAGCGGGCCAGCGCGTACCGGGAGGCGTCCACCCCGATCGCCTCGACCAGGTCCTCCAGGGTGATCACGGTGCCGGCCCGCTTGCTCATCCGCACCGGGGCGCCGTCGCGCAGCAGGTTGACCAGCTGCCCGATCAGGATCTCCAGGTTGCGCTCCGGGTCGTCGCCGAAGCAGGCGGCCATCGCCTTCATCCGGCCGATGTAGCCGTGGTGGTCGGCGCCCAGCATGATCACGACCCGCTCGAAGCCGCGCTCCCGCTTGTCCAGGTAGTAGGCGCAGTCCGCGGCGAAGTACGTCCACTCGCCGTTGGACTTGCGCAGCACCCGGTCCTTGTCGTCGCCGAAGTCGGTGGTCCGCAGCCAGGTGGCGCCCTCGGACTCGTAGACCTGACCCTGCTCGCGCAGCCGGGCCAGGGCGAGGTCCAGCTCACCCCGGTCGTGCAGGTCCTTCTCGTTGAAGTAGGTGTCGAACTCCACCCCGAAGTCGCGCAGCGAGGAGCGGATCTCGTCGAACATCAGCGCGACGCCCTCGACCCGGAACACCTCCTGGGCGGCGGCGTCGTCCAGGGTCAGCACGTCCGGCCGGCGGGCCTGCACCTCGGCGGCGATCTCCCCGATGTACGCCCCGCCGTAGCCGTCCTCGGGCGCGGACTGGCCGTTGGCGGCGGCGAGCAGCGAGCGGGCGAACCGGTCGATCTGGGACCCGGCGTCGTTGAAGTAGTACTCCGTGCCCACCTCGGCACCGGTGGCCCGCAGCAGCCGGCTGAGCGCGTCACCGACGGCCGCCCACCGGACCCCGCCGATGTGCACCGGGCCGGTCGGGTTGGCCGAGACGAACTCCAGGTTGATCTTTTCGCCGGCGAGCCGGTCGCTGCGGCCGTACTCCGCGCCGGCCTCGACGATCACCCGGGCGAGCTGGCCGGCGGCGGCCGCGTCCAGCCGGATGTTCAGGAAGCCTGGGCCGGCGATTTCCACCGACTTGACCCCGGGTGCCCGGCCCAGCTCGTCGGCCAGCGCGGCGGCCAGCTCGCGCGGCGGAACGCCCACCTTCTTGCTCAACTGCAGGGCGAGCGTGGAGGCGTAGTCGCCGTGCTCGGGGTTGCGGGGTCGCTCCACCGCCGTACGCTCCGGCAGCGCGGCCTGGTCCAGGCCACGCTCGCTGAAGACGGCGCGGGCAGCGGTGAGGACGACCGAGGCGAGTTCTGCAGGAGTCACCCAGCCATGTTATCGGGGGTAGACTCGGGCACTCGGCGGCTACCCACCGCGTCATCCGGCCCGCCAACATCCCTGACCGACCGACTTGACGAGGCACGATGAGCATCAGCACCCCCGGTGGCCCTGAGCGCCGCCCGACCGTGGTCAGCACCGGCAAGAAGCCGGCCGCAGGCCGGCCGGCGTCCGGCGCCAAGGCCGGTTCCGGCAAGCCGGCGGGCAAGCCTGCGGGCACTCCGCGGGCAGGTGGCAAGGGCCCCCGCAAGCCGGTCACCCCGGTCAAGGTGAGCCAGGGCCGCGCCTGGGGCCCGATCGCGCTCTTCGTCGCCGTGGGCGTGCTCGCCGCCGGCATCATCGGGTACGGCGCCTGGGCGTCGTTCCAGGGCGCCAAGCCGTGGGACAAGCGGGCGAGCGCCATCGACGGCATCGTCAACTACCGCAAGTCGGACCCGGAGAGCCTCAAGTACGAGGCACACAAGTCCGGCCCGCTGACCTACAAGTACTCGCCGCCGGTGGGCGGGGTGCACAACGCCACCTGGCAGAACTGCATGGGTGACGTGTACGACGCACCGATCGCCAGCGAGCACGCGGTGCACAGCCTGGAGCACGGCGCCGTCTGGATCACCTACCGGCAGGGCCTGCCGCAGGACCAGATCGACAAGCTCGCCGGCAAGGTCCGCGGCGTCGAGAAGATGATGATGAGCCCGTACGAGGGCCTGGACAAGCCGATCTCGCTTCAGGCGTGGGGCTTCCAGCTCAAGGTCGACAACGCCGACGACGCGCGGATCGACGAGTTCATCAAGGACCTGCGGGTGAACGCCTCCATCGAGGGCCCGACCGCGCTGTGCAACACCGGCGTCACCGCCACCGGCACCACGCCGCGTGACCTCGACTCCCAGATGCCCACCCAGTAAGGACGGCGATGACTGCTCCCGCCACCACTGACAGCGAGCACGACGCAGCTCCGGCCGCCCCGGACCAGGGCGGCCGGGCCCCCCGGGGGCGCTACGGCGTGCTGGCGCTGACCGCCATGCTCGTGGTGGGCCTGCTGCTCGGGTTCGGCGGCGGCCTGCTCACCCCGGGGCTCACCCGACCGGGTGACTCCTCGGTGGAGGCGGGCTTCGCGCGGGACATGACCACGCACCACACCCAGGCGGTGGAGATGAGCCTGACCGCGTACCGGTCGGCGACGCTGCCCGGGGTGCGGCAGATGGCCGTCGACATCGCCAGCGGGCAGCAGGGCGAGATCGGCGCCATGCAGACCTGGCTGCGGCAGTGGGAGCTGAGCCCGACCGGGTCGCAGCCGCCGATGTCGTGGATGTCCGACGGGGCCACCGTCAAGGACGGGCTGATGCCGGGGATGGCCACCCCGCAGGAGATGGCCGCCCTGCGTGACGCCCAGGGCATCGAGGTCGACCGGCAGTTCCTGGACCTGATGATCAATCATCACCTGGGCGGCATCCACATGATCGACGCGGTGCTCGGCGAGACCGACAACGCCGAGGTGCTGCGGGTGGCGCGGACCATGAAGTCCACCCAGCAGAGCGAGCTGAACAACCTCCGGCAGCTCCAGGCGCAGGCCAAGGGCTGACCTACCGGACGGGCGCATCGGGCCCGCGTCACCGCCGTGGACCGGCGGGGCGCGGGCCCGCGTCATGTGGTGGGAACGACCCCCTCTTGTCCCTGAAATCCTGTATGGGCGTTTTGAGCGGTGCAACCGATTACGTTGCTTAGAGAGTTTTCTCCGCACATATCGTGACCAGTTGCGATTCGGGCTCGTTGCGCAGGACGTGGGGGTTGCACTCAGAGACGCACGGCGTTCGGTCACCAGCTGGTGCCGGCGCCACACCATCGGCGGTGACGGGGCGGTGGCAGCCGTCCGTCGCGGACAGCGGCAGGGCGAGCCGGGAATGCTCAGCCGCGAACAGGAACTCGAACTGATCGACGCGCTGCGGGGCGTCCATCCCGACGAGTTCGGCCTGGACGAGGAGCTGTGGACGCGGCAGAGCCTCACCACGCTCATCCAGCGCCGGTTCGACCTGCCGCTGGACGCGGGCGCGGTCGGGGCGTACCTGCGGGCCTGGGGGTTGGGTCCGCGGGAGCCGCGCGAGCGGGCCTGCGGGCTCTGCGTCAGCGCGGTCGAGCGCTGGGTACGCAGCGAGTACCCGGCGATCACCCGGGCCGCCCAGGAGCACCTCGCCGAGGTCTACTGGCTGGGGCGGGTCCGGCTGCGCGGCACCATGCCGGCGGCCGACGTGATCTCCGCCGTCTCGTCCCGCGGTCGGGTGCGCTTCATGATCACCACGCCGACGGTGGACCCGCCGCTGCCCCGCGACTTCGTGCTGCGACTCAGTGGGGAGGAGCAGCGCACCGTGCACCTGATCGTGGACGGCTCCTGGCCGCGCAACGAGTGGCCCCGGCGACTCCCCCGGCGGATCGTGCTGCACCCGCTGCCCAGCTGCGGTCGGGTGATCGCCGCCGCCTGACGGCTACGGGCCCTCGCCGCCTGACCGCCCCGGGCGGTCGGGCGGCTGACCACCAGGGCGATCGGGCGGTTGGCGACACGATCGGGTCACCGGATACCGATTCGGCGTTCACGGAGGAGGTTTGCTAGTCTTCTCCAGTCGCTGAGCCCCCGTAGCTCAGGGGATAGAGCACCGCCCTCCGGAGGCGGGGGCGCAGGTTCGAATCCTGCCGGGGGCACCATCGTTGAATCGCACATAAGGCCTCTGACAGGGTAAACCCCGGTCAGGGGCCTTAGTCGTGTGTCCAGGGCTGGAGTACGTAGCGACCACGCACCCCACCCTTCGCCATGGCCCGGTGGGCGTCGTCGACCTGGTCCAGCGGCATGACCGTGTGCACTCGGGCCGGCAGTTCGCCGGACGCGGTGCGGGCGAGCAGGTCATCCAATCGAGGGCCGTCGGGGTGCGCCACCACGGCGGCTATGGTGACCCCGCGCTCCATGGCCGGCACGGCGTTCGGCCGGACGCCGACGAAGGCCCCGCCGTCGCGGACCAGGGCGAGACCCTGCTCCTGCAGGGCAGCACCGTCGGCGACCGCGTCCCAGCCCGGCTCGGCTCGGGCGGTGAAGTCGGCGCCGAGGCTGCGGACGAACTCCTCGTCCTCGGCTCGGGCCAGGCCGGTCACGCGCCAGCCGCGGTCCTGCGCGAGCGAGGCGACGTACCCTCCGACCGCGCCGGCCGCCCCGGTCACCAGCAGCCGGTTACCGCCGGTGGGCGCGTCGCCGAGCAGGTCGACGATCTGCGCCGCAGCCAGCCCATTGAGCGGCACCGTCGACGCCGCGACCAGGTCCAGCCCGTCAGGCACGACGGCGAGGTCGGCGGCCGGCACGACGAGCTGTTCGGCGTAGGTGCCGAAGTCGCGGTCGAACCCAGCCACCAGACCGGCGACCCGGGTACCTACGGTCAGCTCCACGCCGCGGCCGGCGGCTACCACGATGCCGGCGAAGTCCCAACCCAGGCCGGTACGCTCCGCCTGATTGATCAGGCCCATGGCGTGGAAGAAGCCACCCGCGACCCCGAGGTCGACGGGGTTGACCGGCGCAGCGGCGATCTCGACCCGGACCTCGCCGGGCCGGGGCTCAGTTACGGGAACGTCAATGATCTCGATCGAGCCGGGTGCGCCCGGGGTGCGCACGACGGCGGTGCGGTAGGTGGACATGCTCATGGGTCCGCTCCTCATGGCTTGTGTTCGACGGTCTTCCCACATCACTATTGAGGGGTAACTCTCCACTAGGAAGTACGCACCTCAGAGTGCGTAGGGCACCGCCCGGTAGGAAGGAGCAGTCGATGCCAACACGGACGGCAGCCCAGAGGCGGGCACAGGCGCAGGCGGACTACGACGCGTTCCTCGCACGCTGCCCCAGCCGCCAGCTACTCGACCGGATCTCCGACAAGTGGGTGACGCTGATCCTGGCGGCACTCGGCAGCGACGGCCCGCATGCCCCCGGCAGCAACCGTGTCGGCGAGCCGCGAGCGATGCGCTACTCGGAGTTGGCCCGCCGGCTGGCCGGCGTCAGCCAGAAGATGCTCACCCAGACGCTGCGCTCCCTCGAACGCGACGGCCTGGTCACCCGCACCGTGACGGCAACCGTGCCGGTCACCGTCACGTACGAGCTGACCGACCTGGGTCTCTCGCTCCACCACCTGATGCGCGCCGTCAAGGATTGGGCCGAGGCGCACATGGACGAGGTGCTCGCCAATCGCGAGCAGCATGACATCCGCGTCGGCTGAACGCTGACCATCAGCGCGAGAGCGTGCTGTTAGCGTTGCCCCCTCAACAGGGGAGACAGAATGACATCGACAACGTTCCGTATCGGAGGAGATCTGGAGGTACGCCGGCTCGGGTTCGGTGCCATGCGCCTGCCGACCGAGGCGGGCGCTGCCCGCGAGGCATCTCTGGCGGTGATCCGGCGGGCCGTCGCGCTGGGCGTCACGCTGATCGATACCGCCCACCTGTATGGCGGAGGAGCAACGAGGAGCTTCTCGCCGAGGCCCTCTACCCCTATCCGGACGGGCTGCTCATCACGACCAAGGTCGGCGTTGCGCGATCAGGCCCGCAAGGGGAGTGGAAACTGGACGGGCGGCCGGCCGTCCTGCGCGCGCAGGTCGAGCAGGCTCTGCGCCGGCTGCGCGTCGAGCGAATCGAGCTGCTCCAGCTGCACCGGATCGATCCAGAGACGCCGCTGGCCGAGCAACTCGGTACGTTGCGGGAGCTGAAGGCTGAAGGCAAGATCGGCCGAATCGGGCTGTCCGAGGTCACCGTCGCCGAGCTGGACCAGGCGCGTCAGATCGTTGATGTGGCGAGCGTGCAGAACCGGTACAACGTGCTCGACCGCGAGCATGAGCCCGTCCTCACGGCCTGTGAGCGGGCAGGCATCGCGTTTCTGCCGTGGCGGCCGGTCGCGGCAGGAACGTCGGGGGCGAAGGCGGGGATCGCCGCCGTAGCATCCGAGGTCGGCGCCACCCCCACCCAGATTGCGCTCGCCTGGCTCCTGAGTCGCTCGCCGGTGATGCTCCCGATCCCCGGCACCGCCCGGATCGACCATTTGGAGGAGAATCTCGCCGCAGAGAGCCTTCACCTGACTCCAGCCCAACAAACCAGCCTGGACCGGCTGCAAGAGCTGGCATAGGCACTGCACGATCTCCCAGCCGGGCGGCGCCGGTACCGGGACCCGTCATGCCGGGTCCGCGGCCCGCAGCCGTGGCCACCGCTGCTCGGTCCAGGCCCGCAACAGCCACTCCATCGGTCCGTACCGGAACCGGGCCATCCACGCCGCGCTGGCGGCGAGCTGCACGCAGTAGATCGCGACCGCGATGAGTACGACGACCGGGGGTGCGACGGCACCGGCGAGGCCCAGCCCGACGCCGGTGAAGACCAGCACGCAGAGCAGCGACTGACCCAGGTAGTTCGACAGGGACATCCGGCCGGCCGGCGCGAGTACGGCGACGACCCGCCGCCCCCGGTCGGTCTGGAAGAACTGGAGCAGGGTGGCGGCGTACGCGGCCGCGAGCAGCGGCGCGGTGAGCACGCCCGCCGTCAGCCCGGTCAGGTTGGCGGTGCCCCCGCCCGATGCGAAGATCACCGCACCGGCCAGGCCGATTGGATAGCCCAGCTGCTGCACCCGGCGCAGGAGCTGCCGGTTCCCGACGACGTCGGTGAGTAGCCGGCGCCGCCCGGCAGCGTAACCAAAGAGGACGGCCGAGAGGGCGAGCGGCCCCTGCACGAGGAGCGTGCCGAACATCGCCGGCAGCTGGCGTACGTGCTCGGTGATCAGCGAGCCGATCCCGCCCTGTAGTGCCTCGGTGGACCGCTGCCCCGCCGCGAGTGCCGTCGCCGGATCGGTGACCAGCTGGGTCCCGCCCGTGGCGGCTAGCGCGAGGACGAAGCCGATCCCGCCGGTCAGCAGTACGGCGGCGCGCAGCGCGGTCCCGGCGCCGACTCGCCGCATGCCGAGCAGGACCAGACCGAGCAATGCGTACGTGGTCAGGATGTCGCCCTGGAACAGCAGAACCGCGTGCAGGATGCCGAGCACGAAGAGCCCGGCCAGCCGTCGCCGGAACCGTGGGGCGAAGTCGACGCCGCGCCGCGCGGCGGAATCGAGCTGGAGCGTGAAGCTGTAGCCGAACAGAAAGGAGAAGAGCAGGTACGCCTTCATCGTGAGGAGCAGTTCGACCAGCCACCGGACCGCCTGGTCGCCCCACGAGTCGTGCGCGGGATCCGGAACCAGCTGGAAGGAATAGCCGGAGGCGAAGAAGGCGATGTTGACGACCAGGATGAGGAGCAGCGCCACGGCGCGCAACGCGTCGACGTCGACGATCCGGGAGAGCGTCCCGGACGACGCTCGATTCTCGACGGGCGGGTCTCCGATGGAGAAATTCACGTGACCACCTCCGGAACGGACAGGAATCGTGTTCGATGACTTTCCTGCGACGCTACGAAGCGGTCTGTCCTGATGACAGCCGGTTAGCGGGAAGTTTCGCCGGTGGGGCAGGCCCTACCCCCGCGAGGCGGGGGGCAACGCGACCATGGCCGGAGACATCTACCGGATCATGAGGGTGTGGGGCCAATGTCCCCGTCCGAGGCGACGCCAGCCGAATCTGTTAACAACCCTTGATATTAAACATCACGGACGTCAATATGTGGAGGTCGCGGGTCGTCGAAGCCTGGGGAGTGAGCCATGAGAAGCCGTCGGATTTTCGCAGTGGTAGCCGGGGCGGCGATGACCGTCGCGGCCGCCGTCGCCTTCGTCCCCAGCAGCATGGCTGCCGTGTCCTCGGCGGACGCCGCCCTGCTGGTCGCCTGTACCGCACCGGCCTGGGCCGAGGGCAACACCTACCCGGCGGGTGCCCAGGTCACCTACGGCGGCCGGCTCTACCAGGCTCTGGTCACCCACACCGCACACCCCGGTGCCGGCTGGAACCCGGCCGCGACCCCGTCGCTGTGGCGTGACCTGGGCGCGTGCTCGGGAGGCACCCCGCCACCGACCACGCCGCCGCCCACCACACCGCCGCCCACAACGCCGCCACCGACCACGCCGCCGCCGACCGGTGGGACCTGCGGGGTGAAGTCGCGGCCCGCCGGCAAGGTGCTGCAGGGCTACTGGGAGAACTGGGATGGCGCCTCCAACGGCGTACACCCCGGCCTCGGCTGGATCCCGATCACCGACAGCCGGCTCAGCCAGCATGGCTACAACGTGATCAACGCGGCTTTCCCGGTGATCCGCTCAGACGGCACGGTGCTCTGGGAGAACGGCATGGACGCTGGCGTCAAGGTGGCCACCCCAGCCGAGATGTGCCAGGCCAAAGCGGCCGGCGCAACGATCCTGATGTCGATCGGCGGGGCCGCGGCGGGCATCGACCTGAGCTCCAGCGCGGTCGCCGACCGGTTCATCGCGACGATCGTGCCGATCCTCACGGCCTACCACTTCGACGGCATCGACATCGACATCGAGACCGGCCTGACCGGTAGCGGGAACATCAACACCCTCTCCACGTCGCAGGCCAACCTGATCCGGATCATCGACGGAGTCCTGGCCCGGATGCCGTCGAACTTCGGCCTGACCATGGCACCGGAGACGGCCTACGTCACCGGCGGCAGCGTGGTCTACGGCTCGATCTGGGGCTCGTACCTGCCGATCATCAAGAAGTACGTGGACAACGGCCGGCTCTGGTGGCTGAACATGCAGTACTACAACGGCAGCATGTACGGCTGCGCCGGCGACTCGTACCCCGCTGGCACCGTGCAGGGCTTCACGGTGCAGACGCAGTGCCTGAACAACGGCCTGACCATCCAGGGCACCACCATCCGCGTGCCGTACGACAAGCAGGTTCCGGGCCTGCCCGCGCAGAACGGCGCCGGTGGCGGCTACATGTCGACGTCGCTGGTCACGCAGGCGTGGAACGCCATACCCGGCCTCAAGGGCCTGATGACCTGGTCGGCGAACTGGGACGGGTCAAAGGGCTGGACGTTCGGCGACAACGTGAAGCGCTTGCAGGGACGCTGAAGGGTCGCGGCTCCCCCGGCCCGACTGGGAGGGGGAGCCGCGCCGCGAGAGCGAGCGCCCGGACCGGACCCCAGCGCGTGCCGTCAGCCGGTCTGTCGGCGGGCGCGGGCCCGGCGCTTGCCCTCGTGCATGGCCTGCACGCGGGCCACCGGGATGGCTCGCCCCTCGGCCACCAGGTCGGCGGGGAGCGGCTGCGGCGCCGGCATCAGCGCGGCCCACGGGTCAGCCCCGGCCACCAGCGACGGCACGGTCCGGATGGTGAAGTCGGCCGGGGTCACCTCGGGCAGGTCGGCCCAGTCGACCGGGAAGGAGACCGGCAGCCCAGGGCGCAGCCGCGGGCTGTACGTGGCCGCCACGGTCGCCCCGCCGGCCCGGGTGGCGTCCACGAAGACCCGGCCGCCCCGGTCCTCCTTGATGTAGGCCGTGGTGGCCAGCGCCGGGTCGAGCCGCTCGGCGCGGACGGCGAGCGCCCGGGTGGCTGCGGCCAACTCCTCCGCCGTGGGCTCGTCGGCCACCGGGACGAAGACGTGCACGCCCTTGGCGCCGCTGGTCTTGACCGCCCCGGCCAGGCCGACGTCGGCGAGCGCCTGGCGGACCAGCAGCGCCGTGGCGACCGCCGCGCCGAACCCGTCCCCCTCCGGCGGGTCGAGGTCGAGCACCAGGTGGGTCGGGCGGTGCAGGTCCGCCGCGGTGGCCAGTGTCGGGTGGAACTCCACGGCCCGCTGGTTGGCGAACCAGAGCAGGGTGCGCCGGTCGTCGCAGAGGGCGTACGCGATCTCCCGGTGCGACGCCTCCGCCCAGACCGGCACCCGGCGGACCCAGTCCGGGGTGTACCGGGGCAGGTTCTTCTGCATGAACGGCGGCTGGCCGGGGCGGACCCGGATCACCGACAGCGGCCGGTCTCGCAGTTGCGGCAGGATCCGGTCCCGGACCGCGTCGAGGTAGTCGACCAGGTCGCGCTTGGTCGCGTCGTCGCGGTCGGACAGCGGCTGGTCCAGGTTGGTCAGGGCCACCCCGTCCCGGGTTTCCTCAGCCTCGCTCACCCGCTCACCCTCCCGGCACCGGCGCCGTCGGTCAACTGGACGCGGCGCTTCGCTGCCGATCGGTTTCGACGCGCGGCGCAGCGGGCCGGTCGCCGGACAGCGTGGTCAACGCGACCAGCAGCGCGGCGATCACCAGGGCGGCGGCGACGGCGAACGCCATCTGGTAGCCGCCGGCCAGCGCGGCCGTCTCGGCCCAGCCGGCGGCCCGCAGGCCGTCGGCGCGCGTGGCGGCCAGGGTGGCCAGCGCGGCCAGTCCGACCGCACCGCCGACCTGCTGGGTGGTGTTGGCCAGCCCGGAGGCGAGCCCGGCGTCCGCGTCGGTCGCGCCGGCCATGGCCAGCGTGGTGACCGCCGGCAGAGTCAGGCCGCCGGCCATCCCGAAGACCACCATCGAGGGGAGTACGTCGGCGAGATAGCCGCCGTCGGCGGGCAGCCGGGCGAGCAGCAGGAAGCCGACGGTCGCCAGACCGAGCCCGGCGAGCAGCACGGTCCGGGCACCCCACCGGGCGATCAGCCGACCGGCCAGGCCGAGCGACACCACCGCGATCACCACCGGGGTGGGCAGGAAGGCCCAGCCGGTGGCGGCCGCATCCAGCCCGAGCACCAGTTGCAGCTCCACGGCGAGCAGGAACTGGAAGCCGAAGTACGCGGAGACCATGAGGAACTGCACGGCGTTCGCCGCGACCAGGCCCGGAACGCGCAGCACCCGGGCCGGCAGCAGCGGAGTGGCCGCCACCCGTTGGCGCATGGCGAACCCGCCGAGCAGCAGCGCCGCGAGCGCCGCCGCACCGAGGGTCCGTGGGCTCGTCCAGCCATGCTCGCCGGTCCCCACGATGCTCAGCACGGCGGCCATCAGGCCGGCGGTGGCGAGCAGCGCGCCGGGCAGGTCCAGGCCCGCCCGCAGGCCGATCCCCCGCTCGGCGGGGAGCCGGCGGACGGCGGCGAGCAGGATCACCGCCCCGATCGGGAGGTTGACCAGGAAGATCGACCGCCAGCCGGCCAGGTCGGTGAGCACCCCACCGGCCACCGTGCCGACCGACGCGCCGGCCGCCCCGGTGAAGCTGAACACGGCGATCGCGCGGGCCCGCTCGGCCGGCTCTGGGTAGAGCCGGACGATCATGCCGAGACTGACCGCCATGGCCAGCGCGCCGCCGACGCCCTGACCGAAGCGCGCGGCGACCAGCAGGGCCGGCCCGGAGGCGACCGCGCAGGCCAGCGAGGCCAGGGTGAACAGCGCGACGCCGGCCAGGAAGACCCGCCGGCGGCCGAGCAGGTCGCCGAGGCGGCCGGCGAGCAGCAGCAGCCCGCCGAACGCGACCAGGTAGGCGTTGACCACCCACGCCAGGCCGGCGGCGGTGAATCCCAGGTCGCGTTGCACGGCGGGCAGTGCCACGGCGACCACGCTGCCGTCCAGGATGATCATCAGGCTGCCGGCGCAGAGCACGAGCAGCGCTGGCCAGCGGGACGGGACGACACGGTCCATGGGGACCCCTCCTTGGTGCACGGTTTGTTACCGACGCCATCGTCTGTGACCATGAGCCTGAGCGGAAGGAGGCACTGTTATGTCCCAGAGGAACAGCGATGTGTCCGCGCTGGTCCAGGCCGAGCTGACCTGCGCGGCCGGGAACGTGCCGTTCACCCCGGGGCAGGCCCGGGCGTGCACCGTCCGCGAGGTGCTCGACCGGGTCGGCGGCAAGTGGAGCATCGGCATCCTGGTGGCCGCCTCGAACGGCCCGGTGCGCTTCACCGAACTGGAGCGGCACATCGAGGGGATCAGTCGACGGATGCTCACGCTGACCCTGCGCAACCTGGAACGGGACGGCCTGCTGCACCGCACGGTCTATCCGACCGTCCCGCCCAAGGTCGAGTACACGGCCACCCCGATGGCGCTGGAGCTCTACGAGTCGCTGGTGGCGCTGACCAGCTGGGCCGAGCGGCACCGCCGGGCCATCGCCGAGGCCCGGACCAGGTACGACACCGAGCACGCCGGTTAAACCGGGTGGTGGTGTGGGGAACGCCACCACGGCAATCTGACCGATCGGTCAGGGTCTGACCGATCGGTCAGGCATGCTGGTCTGCGGAGGTGGACCAGTGATGGCCAAGGCGGTTTTCGACACGCACGGCGAGATCCTCGCCGCGGCGGCGCGGCGGTTCGCGGTGACCGGCTACCGGGGCACCTCGCTCCAGGACATCGCCCGCGAGGTCGGCTGTTCCAAGGCCACCGTGCTGTACCACTTCGCCAACAAGGAAGCCCTGCTCGCCGAGCTGATGTCCCCGGCGATCGCCGTCCTGCGGGACCTCGACGACCAGCTCACCGGGCTGACCGGCGCGGCCGCCCAGCAGGCCGCCGGCGTGGGCTTCGTCGACCTCGCGGTCCGGTTCCGGGGGGAGATCGCGCTGCTCCGCGGTGAGTTCTCGGAGCTGCTCTGCCAGCCGGCCTTCGCCCACATCCAGCAGATCTCCGAACGGCTGCGAGACGCGTTGGCCGGGCACTCCGACCGGCCGGTAGCCCGGATCACGGCGCTGGTGCTGCTGGCCGGCATCCCCGAGGCGTGCGCCGAGTTCGTCGACATTCCCGACGACGAACTGCGCGTCGCCCTGCTCTCCCTCGTCCGGCGGGCCCTCGAACCCGTCGACGACGCACGCCTGCCCCAACCACCCACGACCGAGGACAAGGAATCCTGATGGCCACCCTGCTCTACCGGCTCGGCCGGGGCGCGCTGCGCCGGCGACGGCTCGTCGTCGCGCTCTGGCTCGTCGTACTCGTCGTCGCCGGCCTTGCCGCAGCGACCCTGCGCGGCCCGACGGCGAGCAACTTCACCATGCCCGGCACCGAGAGCCAGCGCGCGCTCGACCTGCTCGCCGAGCAGTTCCCCGCGGCCAGCGGCGCCACCGGCACCATCGCGGTCAAGGCGCCGGGGGACGGCCAACTGGCCAGCCCCGAGGGCCAGGCCGTGGTGCAGGAACTGGTCCAGCAGGCCTCCACGCTGCCCGGTGTGGTCGGTGCGGTCGACCCGTTCCAGGTCGGCGCGGTCTCGCCCGACGGCCGGTACGCACTGGTCCAGGTCCAGTTCGCGACCGGCGCCGACGGGGTGAGCGATGAGCAGCGCACCGCGTACGAGGAGGTCGGTGCCGCCGCCGAGGCGAAGGGTTGGCAGGTCGCCCCGGGTGGCGAGGTGCTGGGTGGTGAGCCGGAGATCGGCTCCACCGAGGCGCTCGGCGTACTGGTCGCCGCGATCGTTCTGATCATCACCTTCGGCTCACTGGTGGCCGCCGGGATGACCATGCTCAACGCCCTGATCGGCGTGGGCGTCGGCATGGCCGGTCTGTTCGCGCTGAGCGGCGTCATCGAGTTGACCAGCACCGCGCCGATCCTGGCACTGATGCTCGGCCTCGCGGTCGGCATCGACTACTCGCTGTTCATCACCTCCCGGCATCGGCAGAACCTGCTCGACGGCCTGTCCCCGGAGGAGGCGGTCGGCCGGGCCGTGGGCACCGCCGGCTCCGCCGTGGTCTTCGCGGGCGCCACCGTGGTCATCGCCCTGGCCGGGCTGGCCGTGGTGAACATCCCGTTCCTCACCGTGATGGGTTTCGCCGCCGCCGGCACGGTCACCGTCGCGGTGCTCGTCGCGATCACCCTCCAGCCCGCGCTGCTCGGCTTCGCCGGCCTCCGGGTGCTCCCCCGCCGGCTGCGATCGGTCGCCGCCGACTCAGCGAGTGCCGGTGACGTCGCACCGGTCGACGGTCCGGACGTCAACGACCGGCCGTCCGTCGAGAACGCGCCGAACGAGGACCGGTCCTCGTTCGGCTTCCGCTGGGCGCGGCTGGTCACCCGGTTCCGGGTACCGGTCATCCTGCTCAGCCTGCTCGGCCTGGGGCTGCTCGCGCTGCCCACACCGGACATGCGGCTGGCCCTGCCGGACCCCTCGACGGCGGCCGTCGGCTCGCCCGCCCGGGTGTCGAGTGATTTGACCACCGAGGGCTTCGGACCGGGCTTCACCGGCCGGCTCGCGGTGGTGGTCGCCGGCGACACGCCGCAGGCCACCTCGGCCGCCGTGCCGCAGGTCACCGCCCTGCTCCAGCGCACCGAGAACGTGCTCGCGGTGGCGCCGGCGCAGGTCAGCCCGGACGGCCGGACCGCGCTGCTCGGGGTGGTGCCGAAGACCGGCCCGACCGACGAGGCCACCGAGACGATGGTGCACGAGATCCGTGGCTCGGTGGGCGGGATCCGCGACGCGGACGTACTGCTCACGGGGGCCACCGCAGTCGGCATCGACGTCTCCGAGAAGCTCTCCGACGCGCTGCCGACCTACCTGCTGCTGGTGGTCGGGCTCTCCGTACTGCTGCTGATGCTGGTCTTCCGCTCGCTGCTGGTGCCGATCAAGGCCGCGCTGGGCTTCCTGCTCACCGTCGCCGCCACATTCGGCATCACGGTGGCGGTCTTCCAACAGGGGCACCTCGCCGACCTGGTCGGCCTGGACACCCCGGCCCCGCTGATCAGCTTCCTGCCGATCCTGCTCATCGGCATCCTGTTCGGGCTCGCGATGGACTATGAGGTGTTCCTGGTGTCCCGGATGCGGGAGGACTTCGTGCACGGCGAGTCCGCCCGGCAGGCCACCATCAGCGGCATGGGGCACGGTGCCCGGGTGGTCACCGCCGCCGCGCTGATCATGATTTCCGTCTTCGGAGGCTTCGTCTTCCTGGAGGACCCGGTGATCAAGTCGATGGGCTTCGCGCTCGCTGTGGGTGTGGCCATCGACGCCTTCGTGGTCCGGATGACCATCGTTCCCGCGGTGATGTCGCTGCTCGGCGACCGGGCCTGGTGGCTGCCCCGCTGGCTGTCCCGCGTCCTGCCGAACGTCGACATCGAGGGCGAGGGCCTGCGGAACCACCTCACCGAGCGCACGCCGACCCGGGTCTGACCCGCTCGACCGCGGAGGCCTGGTGGCATTTCGGACACCACGCCTCCGCGGTCGAGCGGGTCAGACGCCGGCTGGGTAGGTCTCCATCTCACCGGGGGCGGCCGGGACGGGCAGCGGGTGCAGGGCGGTGGTCTCGTCACACCAGATGAAGGCGTCGTAGCGTTCGCCGAGCCGGGTCGGGACGTAGTTGCCCCAGGACTCGAAGGACGGGTCGTAGACGACGCCGATCGCCCGGTGGTCCACGGTGTCGGTGACCCAGCCGGGCTGGTCCTCCCCGCCGAAGACCAGGACCGCCCGATCCGGCATCAACTCGTGCATCCGCCGCTCGACCGATCCCTCGCGGGCCGGTGGCACCACCATCGGCTCGGGCGTCGAGCCCCACCGGGGGGCGGCGATCACCGTCCCGCGGTAGCTGCCGAAGCCGATCAGCGTCACCGCGTCGTCGCCGTGCCGCTCCCGGGCCAGCTGACCAATGTTGATCATCCCGTCCGCGGCCATGTCGGTGGCCCGGGCGTCCCCGACGTGCGTGTTGTGCGCCCAGACGATCCCTCGGGCGTCCGGGCCGTACCGGTCCAGCAGCCGGTCCAGGGTGTCCTGCATGTGGGTGTCGCGGATGTTCCACGAATCCGGCCCACCGGCCACCATCGCCCGGTAGTAGCGCTCCGCGCCGGCCACCACCTCCGCGTTCTGCCAGGCCGAGAAGCGGTCCGGACCGTCGGAGAGGGCATGTTCCCGGGTCCGGGCCAGCAGCCGGACCACCTCCTCCTCGCAGCGGGCGGAGACGAACCGGCTGGCCGCGCCGTACTCCTCGACCCGCTTGCCGTACGGCTCGAAGCACCGGTACGCGTCCTGCGCCGCCTCCAGCGAGGTCGGATCCTCCTCCCCCAGGTAGTCGAAGATGGCCTGCATCGACTCCCAGAGGCTGTACACGTCGAGCCCGTGGAATCCGGCCCGTTGCTCCTCCGGCCGTTCCACGTTCCACGCCCGCAGCCACCGGCAGAACCGGGCCACCTCGGCGTTCGCCCACATCCAGGTCGGCCACCGCTCGAACCGATCGAGCGCGATCTGTGGATCGAGCGCCCCGCCCGGCGCGGCGGTGACCGAGCGGTGCACCCGGTCGCAGTCCGGCCAGTCGCCCTCCACGGCCACGAACGAGAAGCCGCACTCTGCGATCAGCCGGCGGGTGAGCTGCTCGCGCAGCCGGTAGTAGTCGTAGCTGCCGTGGGTGGATTCGCCGATCATCACCACCCGGGCGTCCCGGACGCGCTCCAGCAACGGGTCGAAGTCGCTCGGCGCGCCGAGCCGCTGAACCAGCATGTCAGCGGCTACCCGGCGGCCGCTGCGACAAACCGTCGGCGCGCCGCGGGCGACACGCCGTACACCGGCCGTGCGGCCGACCGGTGTACGGGTGGAGCGAGCGGGTAGCCGGCCGACATGACCGTCACCGGGGTTCAGTTGCAGGAGTACCTGGCCGGGCTCGACTACCCGGTCTCGCGCGAGGATCTGGTCCGCTGGGGGCAGGAGAACGGAGCCAGCACGGCGATGTTGCAGATGTTCCAGGCGTTGCCGGTGGAGCAGTTCGAGTCGCCGGACGAGTTGAGCGCCGCGCTGACCACCCGCACCTGACCGGGACGGTGGGGTCACCGGGCGTGCAGCAGCCGGAACAGCACCAGCCACTGTTCGGGCCAGACGTAGCCGACCGGGGTGTCCGATGCGATCCGGGTGGCCCGCAGCGCCGCCGCCACCCGGGACGGCGGGTGATGCCGGCGCAGGCTCGCGGCGAGGGAGCCGCCGACTCCCTCGAAGCCCACCGCCACCAGCCGCTGGTACGCCGGCAGGGCCGCCCGGGGTAGCAGCGGCTCCGCCCGACGCTCGATGCGCAGGATCCCGGCGTCCACCGCCGGCACCGGCCGGAACGCGGTACGTGGTACCCGTCCGGCCAGCCGCCAGCCGAACTCCGGCCAGGTCGAGACGGTGAGCCGGGTCCACCGGCCGTAGTCGCCGCTGCGCCGACGGGCGTACTCCAGTTGGGTGAGCAGGGTGGCCGAGCGCAACCGGGGCGCCGCCAGGCACCACCGCACCACGGCCGAGGTCAGCGACCAGGGGATGTTGCCGACCACCGCGAACGGCTCCGGTGGTGGCTCGGCGGCCAGGAAGTCGGCCTGTCGGTGCTCGACGGTGGGCAGGGTCGCGCAGACGGCGGACAGCTCCCGGCCGGCGGCCGGATCCACCTCGTACGCCGTCAGTCGCGCACAGCGGGCGGCGAGCGGCCGGGTCAGCTGGCCACGACCGGCGCCGACCTCCAGTAGGAGCCCGTCCGGATCGGGGTCGGCGGCGCGGACCAGCCGTGCCACGGCGGTCGGGTCGGCGAGAAAGTTCTGGCTGAGTACACGACGGGACCGGTCGCGTTCGGTAGGTCGGGATTTGCGGGGCGCCACGGGTCTTCGTCCTGTCTGTCGCCGTTCGGCGACGGGCTGGACAGGCAGCCGGGACTCCGGGCCTGTCCGAGTGGATCGGGACTCGGACGGCCCTGGACGATGGCGCGGGAACGCGGCGGTGCGGCAGCGACGGGGCGACAGCCCCGGGTGCGGCGGCAGGAATGAGCCGATCAGCGGCGGCGGGGCTCAGCCCCGGCTCGCCGCGAGGGTGAACCGATCAGCGGCGGGTCGCGTCCCGGCCGGCCAGGGCCGGACGCCGGACTCGCGGGCGGGACACCAACAAGAGGCCCCGAGCGGCCGGCGTACCGACCCCCTCGATCAGGGCATGCGTGAACATGCCCGCCACCCTAACCAACCCCAACCCCGCCCTCCACCCATTTCCCCCGCCCCCGACCCATCCCCCGGTGGGCGGGGGTGGGGGTGGGGGTGGGGGTGGGGTTACGGGAGGGGGACTGTGCGGGATTCGGTGCGGGCGATTTCGGCGGCGGCGAGGATGCCGACGACCTCCCGGCCGAAGCGGACGTCGCAGCGGTGGTCCCGGGTGCCCGCCTGAACCTGCTCGATGAGCTGGTCGATCGCCACGCCGAACGCCGTCGCGGGGTCGTTCTCCCCGAGCGGGACGGTCTCGATGCCGTTCTCGCCGTAGAACACGAACTCCCGGGCCATCGCCTCGCGCGGTGCGTCCAGGGAGAGCGAGGCGCTGCTGGTGGCCCCACCATCGTGGGTGAGCAGCAGGTGCACCATCCCGCTCGGGCCGTTCATCGCGGCCACCTGAGTCGCCCGGCCCAGCACCGGCAGGATGATCGAAAGCGCGTGCGGGCCGATGTCCCAGAGCGCGCCGTGCTCGCGCCGCCACAGCGAACCGCCGTACGGGCTGCCCTCCTGGAAGATCGACGCGAACGCGGTGGTCCGACCGTGCTGCCAGCCCCCGGCGGCGGCGGTCGCGGCGAGGAACGCGGTCACGTTCGGCTGGAACCGCTGGGTGAAGAAGATGACCGACGCGACCCCGGACGCCTCGGCGGCGGCGACCACCCGGTCGGCGTCGGCGACGGTGAGCGCCAGCGGCTTGTCCAGCAGCAGGTGCCGGCCGGCGGTGGCCGCCCGGACCGCGATGTCGGCCTGGATGTCCGGCGGCAGCGCGACGGCGATCGCGTCACACACCTCGAGCAGCGCGTCGACGTCGGCGAACGCCGGCACCCCGTACACCTCGGCCAGCGCGGCGGCCCGCTCCGGGTTACGCCCCCACACCCCGACCAGTTCCGCGTCCGGGTGTGCGTGCAGCGCCTTCCCGTGCGTCTCAATCGCCCAGTGACCGGTGCCGAACAAGCCGAACCGCAGCACGTGTACCTCCGCCGTTTCCCCTCACCGCGGCGACGCCACGGGCGAGATCCACGCTAGTCGCCCCACCAGGCGTGCCGGCAGCGGGTTGACCAACCGGAGCCCGGAGGTTCCGGCGCGGGCCGGCAGAGCCGATGCCTGATTGGCGCCTGTCGAGCTGCCCCAGATATGGGGCAACGACACCCAGCCCCATGAAGAGCCCCCACCCGCTCCTCGCCTGCGCCCGCATGCCCGCTATCACTCCATCGCACGCCCGGCCCTCGCGCCGCACGCCCACTCCCCCATCGCACGCCCGCGCCCCGCGCCGCACGCCCACTCCCGCGCCGCGGCCCCGGCCCCGGCCCCGGGCCCTCGCCCCCGCGCACTTCATCACTGCCCCATTTGTGGGGCAGCTCGACAGCGAGCGGCGATAGACAGCCAGGCGGCATCACCCGTTTACTACGACGGTTAGTAGGCTGTGCCGGTGACCGAGGCAACGACCGGGTGGGTCCGGTGACCAGCGTGGGCGCCGACTCACCGGTGGACGGGATCCTCGCGACGGTTTCCATCGTGCTGTCGCTGCTCGTCGCGGTGTGGGCACTGGTGGCGGCGCTACGCCACCGTCCGCCGGACCGGGTGCAGTTCATCGGCCTGGGCGTACTCGAGTTGGCGCTGCTCGCGTTGAGTGTGCTGGCGCTGGTCGCGGTCGGCGGCGGGGACCGCCCCGGCGAGCCCGGTGCCTTCTTCGGCTACCTGGTCACGCTCGTCTGCCTGCCGCCGCTGGCCTGGGTACTGGCCCGGATGGAGCCGACCCGCTGGGGTTCGGCGATCGTCTGCGCGGTCTGCCTGGTGGCCCCGGTGGTGGTGGTCCGTTTGCAGCAGACCTGGGAGGTGCTCGGTGGTTGAGACACGACCGGCGCGGCGCGCCACGAACACCGGTCCGGGCCGGCTGCTGATCGCGGTGTACCTGCTCTTCGCCATCGCGGCGACCAGCCGGGCGGGCCTGCAGATCGCCACGAAGTTCGACGAGGCGCCGGTGGCGTACCTGCTCTCCGCGCTGGCCGCGCTCATCTACATCGTGGCCGCGGTGGGGCTGGCCCGCGCCGGGCACACCGGCCGGCGGGTCGCACTGGCCTGCTGCACGGTGGAACTGGTCGGGGTGCTCGCGGTCGGCGTCCTGAGCGTGGTCGACAAAGAACTCTTCCCGGACGAGACGGTCTGGTCGCAGTTCGGCAGCGGGTACGGGTACATCCCGCTGGTGCTGCCGGTGCTCGGCCTGCTCTGGCTCTGGCGCACCCGCCGCGACGCCGACTGACCGGCAGCACCGCCTGACCCGGCTCTGGCGCGCGTCGAGGGCGCTCCATGCAAACGGAGCGCCCTCGTCGGGAGTGCGAAGGCGCGGGGGTACGGGTCAGTCCCGCGGGCCACCGGCGACGTAGATGACCTGGCCGGAGACGAACCCCGCTCCCTCGCTGGCCAGGAACGAGATGGTGTGCGCGACGTCCTCCGGCCGGCCCGGGCGGCGTACCGGGATCTCGGCGGCGGCGTGCTTCTGGAAGTCGTCGAAGTCGACCTTCATGCGGGCGGCGGTGGCCGCGGTCATGTCGGTGACGATGAAGCCGGGCGCGACCGCGTTGACGGTCACCCCGAACGGACCCAGCTCGATGGCGAGCGTCTTGGTGAAGCCCTGGAGGCCGGCCTTGGCGGCGGCGTAGTTCGCCTGGCCCCGGTTACCCAACGCGGAGGTGCTGGACAGGTTGACGATCCGCCCCCACTTGCGGTCCACCATGTGCTTCTGGGCCGCCTGGCTGAACAGGAACGCGCCGCGCAGGTGCACGCCCATGACCGTGTCCCAGTCGGCGCTGGTCATCTTGAACAGCAGGTTGTCGCGGAGCACGCCGGCGTTGTTCACCAGCACGGTGGGCGCGCCCAGCCCGGCGGCCACCCGTTCCACGGCCGCCTCGACCTGTGCCCGGTCGGACACGTCGGCGCCCACACCGAGCGCCCGGCCGCCGGCACCGGCGATGGCGTCCACCGTCTCCTTGGTCGCCGCCTCCTCGATGTCGACCACGGCGACAGCCATCCCGTCGGCGGCCAACCGCCGGGCGGTGGCCGCGCCGATACCGCGCGCGGCTCCGGTGACGATGGCGACGCGGGGCTCCTCCGACATGATTACCTCCCGGTAACGTGGGGTCGATCGAAGGAGCTTAGCGTCAGCAGGCCAGGCCCCGGCAGAGGCGGATCCAGCGGTAGCCGTGGCCGGAGAGCTTGACCGCACCGAGCTTGCCCAACTCGCCGTAGCCACGGTCGGTGAGCACGTCGATCGGCAGGTCGGCCTCCGCCTCCAGGCTGCTCAGGTCCACCTCGACGTCGTCGGTGCCCAGGTTGTGCAGGAAGACCATGGTCCCGGTCCGCCCGTCCGCCCGGTGCGCCAGCACTCCGGCCGGCATCGGCACGTCGATGTGGGTGGTCGAGCCGGAGCCGATCTCCGGCGCCTCGCGCAGCGTCCCGATCATGCGCTCGAACCAGGCGAGCAGCGACTTCGAGTCGCCCCGCTGAGCCGTGACGTTGACCTTCTGGTAGCCGAACTCACCCTTGTCGATCACGGGACGGACCAGCTTCTCCGGGTCCGCCGTGGAGAAGCCGGCGTTCGGCTGGTACGACCACTGCATCGGGGTACGGATCGCCTCCCGACCGGGCAGCGACAGGTCCTCGCCCATCCCGATCTCCTCGCCGTAGCGCAGCACCGGAGTGCCGCGCAGCGAGAACTGCAGGGCGTACGCCAGCTCGATGCGACGCCGGTCGTTGCCGAGCATCGGGGCGAGCCGGCGGCGGATGCCCCGGTCGTAGATGCGCATGTTCTCGTCCGGGCCGAACTCCGCGTACACCTGGTTGCGCTGTTCGGTGGTGAGCCGGGACAGGTCGATCTCGTCGTGGTTGCGCAGGAAGGTCGCCCACTGGCCGCCGACGGGCAGCTTCGGAGTGTCCCGCAGCGCTTCGATCAGCGCCTCCGGGTCCTGCCGGGCCAGGGCCAGGATGAGACGGCCGTTGAGCATGAAGTCGAAGAGCATGTGGATCCGGTTGCCGGAGCCGCCGGCGTCGCCGAAGAACGTGGGCAACTGGTCCGGCTCGACGTTCGCCTCGGCCAGCAGGACGGCGTCGGGGCGCCGCCACTGCACGTGCTGGCGCAGCTCGGTGAGGAACTCGAAGTCCTTCGGCGAGTTCGGGTTGCCCGGCTCGGTCAGCTCGATGATGAACGGCACCGCGTCCATCCGGAAGCCGGAGACACCGAGCTGGAGCCAGAACGACATGATCTTCTTGATCTCCGCCCGGACCTCCGGATTGGCGAAGTTCAGGTCCGGCTGGAACTTGTAGAACCGGTGGTAGAACCACGCCTTGGCGGTGCGGTCGTAGCTCCAGGTCTCGTTCTGCTCGCCGGGGAAGACCATGCCCTGGTGCCGGTCGTCCGGCTCTGTGTCGGACCAGACGAACCAGTCGCGGTACGGCGAGTCCGGCGAGGAGCGGGCGGACTGGAACCACGGGTGCTCGTCGGAGGTGTGGTTGACCACCAGGTCGATGATCACGCGGATGCCCCGGTTCTGCGCCTGGTGCAGCAGCTCGGCGAAGTCGCCGAGAGTGCCGAAGCGCGGGTCCACGTTGTAGAAGTCGGTGGCGTCGTAGCCGTCGTCGCGGTTGGGCGACGGGTGGATCGGGTGCAGCCACAGGCACGTCACCCCCAGCCGGGCCAGGTAGTCCAGCCGGCCGATCAGCCCGCGGATGTCACCGACCCCGTCGCCGTCGGAGTCGGCGTACGTGTCGATGTCGAGGCAGTAGACGACGGCTTCGGAGTACCAACGGTCACCCATGCCGGAAGAACTTCTCCGGTTGATCATCGCGGCAAACCCGCCCCGGCCGGTGGCGGACCGCGGTCGGCTCTTTCCGGCCGGTACGGTGCCGGTCATGGAGATCGACCTCGTACCGCCGAGCCAACCGTTGGACTGGGCCCGGGGCGGTTGGCTGCACCAGCCGGTCCGCGCCGAGGAGGGCCCGGCGGGTGAGCTGGTCGTCGAACCGGCGGCGGAGAGCGACTTCTGGCGGCGGACCAGCTACGGGTTCGTGCACGACAACGGCCCCGCCCTGCTGGCCCCGCTGCCGGTCGGCAGCGCCATGGAGGTGAGCTTCCGGCTCGACCTCAGCGGGCAGTTCGACCAGGCCGGCGCGCTGGTCCGGGTGGACGAACGCACCTGGGTCAAGGCCGGCGTCGAGCTGAGCGACGGCGAGTTCCAGCTCGGTGCGGTGGTGACCCGGGAGTTCTCCGACTGGTCGGTTGCGCCGGTGCCGGAGTGGGCGGGCCGGGAGGTGACCGTCCGGGTCAGCCGCGCCGGCAACGCACTGACCGTCCGGGCCCGGGCCGACGGCGAGCCGTGGCGACTGGTCCGGCTCGCCCCGCTGGACCCGGCGGTCGAGGCCATGGCCGGCCCGTTCTGCTGCTCTCCGGTCCGCGCCGGCCTGACTGTGGTGTTCACCGGTTGGCGGCAGGGACCGGCCGACACCGCGCTGCACCCGGAGCACTGACCGCCAGGACATGGTGGCCCGGCTCACCGGCAGGTGTGCCCCTCGGCCGACGGGGTATGACCATCCGATCCCCGGCAGCCGACACGGAAGGACGATCATGGCGCTCGCCCAGAATGTCGACCCGTCCAAGTTCACTGGGTTGACCGGCTGGGTGGCCAGCGTCATCGAGAGCATGGGGCCGGTCGGTGTGGCGCTGCTGGTGGCGCTGGAGAGCATCATCCCGCCTATCCCCAGCGAAATCGTGCTGGCGCTGGCCGGCTACCTGGCCAGCGAGGGCCGGTTCAATGTGGTGCTCGTGGTGCTGGCGGCGACGGTCGGCTCGCTGGTCGGCGCGCTGGTGCTCTACTGGCTCGGCGCGGCGCTGGGCGAGGAGCGGCTCAAGCGCTGGCTGGACCGTATCCCGCTGGTGGATCGTGACGACCTGGAGAAGGCCGACCGCTGGTTCGAGCGGCACGGCCGCTGGGCGGTGCTGATCGGCCGGGTGGTGCCGGTGGTCCGCAGCCTCGTCTCCGTGCCGGCCGGGGCGAACCGGATGCCGCTGGGCGAGTTCATCCTGCTCACCACGATCGGCAGCGGGGTGTGGAACTCCCTCATCGTCGGAGCCGGCTACGCGCTCGGCAGCCGTTGGCAGGACGTCGAGCGGTACAGCGACTGGTTCAACTACGGGATCGTCGCGATCTTCGTCGTCATGGTGGTTTGGTGGGTGATTCGCAAGATGCGCCGACGCCGGACGCGCGACGACCGGCGGTCGGTGACCGCCGGTCGCTGATCCCGCGTCGCCGCTCAGCCCAACCCGGATGGACGCCGACCGGTCAGGGCAGGGTGTCCAGGTGCGGCGCCACCGCGCGGGCGAAGCCGTTGCCGTTGCTGACGTCCCAGTTCACCGACCAGGTCATCGCGCCACGGATGCCGGGGTAGGTGCGCGGCGGCCGGAAGCTGCCGCAGTTGGTGCCCCGGGCCAAACAGTCCAGCGCGGCGTTGACCACGCTGGGCGCGACGATGCCGCCACCGGCCGCGCCCGGTCCGGCGGGCAGGCCGAGGCCGACCTGGTCGGGGCGAAGTCCGGCCTCCAGTTGGATGCAGGCCAGCGCGACGATGAAGTTCACCGTGCCCTGGGCGTACGCGGCGTTCTGGTCGCAGCCGAGCATCGCCCCCGAGTTGTAGTACTGGGTGTTGACCACGGTGAGGATGTCCTTGATGTCCAGGGCCAGCTTGAAGTAGCCGCCGGCCGGGGACTGCATGTCGATGGTCTGCGGTGCCATCGCGATGATCAGGCCCGCGCCGACCTTGACCCGCAGTGCGCGCAGCGCCTGTGCCATGTACGTCGGGTTGAGCCCGTTCTCCAGGTCGATGTCGATCCCGTCGAAGCCGTAGCGGGCGATCAGCGCGGCGGCCGTGTCGGCGAACACGGTGGCCGAGGCGGCGTCGTTGACCGTGACCCGGCCGGCCTCGCCACCGACCGAGAGGATCACCCGCTTGCCCCGGTCGTGCAGGGTGCGCACGTCCGCGGTGAAGTCGGCGTCGGTGTAGCCGCCGAGCGCGGCGGACAGCCCGGGGTCGATGCCGAAGGTGAGTGCGCCCGGCGTCGCGGTTGCGTCGGCGAAGGCGACCGCCACCAGGTCGTAGTCAGCGGGGACGTCGCGCAGCCGCAGCTCCACGGCGGGGTTGTCGAAGTTGTGCCAGTAGCCGGTGAGCAGGTGCTTCGGCAGTCCACCGGTGGGCGGTGGGTTCGTCGGGGGCGGCGTGGTCGGTGGCGGGGTGGTCGGCGGTGGCGTGGTCGGTGGCGGGGTGGTGGGCGGGGTGCCTCCACCGCAGGGTGCGCCGTTGAGCTGGCAGCCGGTCGGCGAGCCGGAGCCGCTGGCCAGGAAACCGAAGGAGACCGAGGCACCAGGGGCGATGCTGCCGTTCCAGGACCGGTTGGTGAAGGTGTGCCGCTGGCCGGCGGAGCTGAGCAGCGCGTCCCAGTAGCTGCCGAGGGTGGTGCCGGCCGGCAGGTCGAAGGCGAGGCTCCAACCGTTGATGGTCGAGCCGCCGCCGTTGGTGATGGTGTACTTCCCCTCCCAGCCGGAGCCCCAGTCGGCGGTTTTGACGAAGCTGGCGGTGGCCCCGGCGGCGAACGCCGGCAGCGCGACCCAGGCCGCGCCGAGCGTCGCGACGAGCGCGGTGACCAGGGACAGGACAAGGGATCTGGCAGGTTTCATGCGACCCTCCACGCCCGGGCGGGCATCCATGGACGTCAACGTTGGCGCTAATTATTAAGACAGTTAACTGTTTCTGTCCAGGGGTTGCCGCGGATGTTCGGGCCTCCCGCCGCGCGGCGACGCGACGGGAGACCCGAAAGGCGCCCGCCTCAGCGGCGGAAGGTGAACCAGTTGACGTTGACGAAGTCGTTCGGTTGGCCGCTGGTGAAGGTGAGGTAGACGGCGTGCCGGCCGGTCACCGCGCCGACGTTGCCGGGCACCGAGCGCCAGCTCTGCCAGCCGCCGGTGTTGCCGATCGCGAAGCTGCCGATGGGCGCCGCCGTCGGGCTGTCCAGCCGCACCTCGACCAGGCCACTGACCCCGCCACCCGCGCCGGATGCCACCCGCGCCACGAAGTCCCGCGCCGGCGTGGAGCCGAACTCGACGTTGTCGTAGCGCACCCAGTCGCCGTTACGCAGCGCGCCGATGTTCTGCCCGCCCTCGGCGCACGCCTCGACGAACACTCCGTTCTGCCCGTTGAACGACTCGGCCTCGATCTGCCCGTACGCGTCCCTCGTCCCGCCCGGCGGCGGGGTGGTGGGCGGCGGGGTGGTCCCGCCGCCACGGCGGTACACCGCCACGTAGTCGACCAGCATCGGCCGACCCGGGACGGTCGCCGCGGTGGGCGTGCCGCTGCCGGCCACCCCGTTCGGGAACGCCCCGCCCATAGCCACGTTGAGCAGCAGGAAATAGCCCGCGTGCGAGGTCATCTGCGACCAGGCCGGTTCACCGACCCGACTCTGGGTGACGGTGTGGTAGAGCTGCCCGTCGACGTACCAGCGCAGTTGCTGGGGGGTGATCGAGGCGTCCCACTCGAACCGGTAGGTGTGGAACGCGGACTGGCAGCTGGCGCCCGGGCAGGCCCGGGACGCGCCGATGCCGTTGAACTCGTCGCACGGCCCGCCGGGGGCGACGCCGCAGTGCAGCACGCCCCAGACCGAGTTGATGCCGTTGACGTTCTCCATCACGTCGAACTCGCCGATGCCCGGCCAGTTCTGGTAGTTGCCTCGGTAGGGCGCGCCGAGCGCCCAGAACGCAGGCCAGTAGCCGGCCGCCGCGGCACCGGTGACGTTCGGCATCTGGATCCGGCCCTCAATGGCCAGCACGCCGCCGGCCGGGGCCTTGAAGTCGCTGCGCACGGTTTCGATCCGGGCGGAGGTCCAGCCGCCCCCACCGTCGCGCAGCGGCGTGATCCGCAGGTTGCCGCCGCCGTCGTGGCTGACGTTGGCGGTGCTGGCGGTGTAGTTCTGGATCTCGCCGGTGCCCCAGTTGGCCGGGCCGCCGGGGTAGTTGTGCCCGGTGTCGATGATCCAGTTGGCGGCCGACGGCAGGGCGCCGGCCGCGCCGGTGAAGTCGTCGCTCCAGACCGTGCTCCAGCCGGCGGCGGGGGGCGGAACGGCGGCCTGCGCGGTCACGGTGATGCCGGCCAGGACGGTGGTGGTGGCGACGAGCAGGACGGACGCCAGCCGCAGGCGGCGTCGGACGGGCGGGGCGGCGGTGACCGCCGGAGGAGGTGGCATGGACGTGCCTCTCTGCGGGGACGGGTCGAGAGAGCGCTCTCTCAGAGTTGTACGTCCCACCGTGACAGTTGTCAAGGTCGATCTATGTCGACGCTCGCCGGAGCCGCCTGCGGGCGCCGGAGCACTGCCTGCTCCAGTGCCGACCAGGCGGTCGTGGTCACCAGGTAGATCACCGCCGCGAGCGGCAGCACCAGCGCCACCAGCACTGTCGTGAACGGCAGCAGGGGCAGCAACCGGGCGAGCGTGGCGGCACCCGGCCCTTCGGTGGGCGTACCGGCCACCGTGCCGACCGCCGCCGACGCCCGGCGTGCCCGCCGGGACGACCACCAGGCCAACAGCAGCAGCACGGCCAACAGGATGGCGAAGAGAGGACCGGCCGCGCCGGCAAGTCCGTCGCCGAGATGATGGCCGAGCGGCACCCCGGCCAACCGCTCCTCCAGCAGCCCGGTGCCGCCCTCGGTGCTGCTGAACAACCGGTACAGGACCAGCAGGAACGGTGCCTGGAGCAGCAATGGCAGGCAGCCGGCGATCGGGTTGGCGCCGGCCGAGCGGTACAGGGCGAACACCTCGGCCTGGAGCTTCGCCGGGTCGTCGGCGTACCGCCGCTGCAGGTCGCGCACCTGCGGGGCGAGCGCCGCGCGGCGCCGCTCGCCGCGGACCTGCGCGACGGTAAGCGGCGAGATGAGCAACCGGACGGCGATGGTGAACAGCACGATGGCGGCGGCGGTCGCCATGCCGCCGGCCAGCGGTTCGAGCAGATCGGTGAGCCAGGAAAGCGCGGTGCCGGCGGCGCCGACCGCGCCGTGCAGTGGTGCGAAGGCGAGCATGGGAAACCCCTCGGGTCCGATTCCGGTGGGGTCCTCCCGGCGGCGTTAGCCCGGCGGGAGGACCGGTGACGGCGGGATCGGCCGCGCGGCGGCGTGGCGCTACGCGGCCGAGGGGTGACCGGGCGCGCGGGGGCGGGGCCGACCGGCGGCGTCGGGGTCGACCTGTCGGGGCACCTGGCGACCACGGGAGCGGGCGCGCAGCCCGACCCAGCGTCGCCCGGTGCCCGGCGGGCTCATGCGGCCCAGCACCCGCGCCGCGAGCAGCGCGGCCAGCAGCGCCAGGGTGGTCAACGCGGCACCGGCGAGCAGGTCAGTCGGGCGGTCCGCAAGCAGGGTGACCTGGGCGAACGCGGACATCCACGCGACCCAGACGAACCCCAGCGGCACCGGCACGGGATCAGCCTAGGACCCGGTGTCACGTCGGCGGGCCGGATCGCGGGCCCGGTGTGCGGTCGAGGCGCGTACCCGAATCCAGCGGCCGGCCGACACGCCAGGTGCGACGTGCGACGCGCCGCCACCACGTTTCCCGGCATCGCCACTGTGGGTAACCAAACGACCGACCGACGCGGACGGACCGCGACCGGCAGGAACGGACGGTGGTGTCGATGACCGGCCAGTTGGCGGAGATGCCGCACGAGACGACCGCGGGGACCGAACTGCTGACCGTGGGTGTCGAGGAGGAGTTCCTGCTCGTCGACCCGCACACCGGGGCCGCGGTGCCCGCCGTCGACCTCGTCCTGGAGCAGGTGCCGGCGGAGCTGCGCGGGCAGGTGGAGCGGGAGTTCCAGACCAGCCAGATCGAGATCGGCAGCCCGCCCGGCCTGGAGCTCTCCTCGATCCGGCACTCCCTCGGCGTGCTGCGCCGGGCGCTCGCCGACGCCGCCGAGCGGGCCGGCGTACGGCTGCTGGCCATCGGCACCGGCCCGGTGGACGGCCCGGTGCCGCCGGTGGTGGACAAGCCCCGCTTCGACCGCATGATCGAACGGTTCCGGTTGCTCGTCCCCGGCCCCGGCAACAACGGCATGCACGTACACGTCGGCATCCCCGACCCGGAGACCGGCGTGCAGGTGCTCAACCACGTCCGCCCCTGGCTGCCGATGCTGCACGCGGTGACCACCAACTCCCCGTTCGCCCGGGGCGAGGACACCGGCTACGCCAGCTGGCGCTCGGTGGAGTGGGAGCGCTGGCCGTCGGTGGCGCCGACGCCGTGGCTGGAGTCGCACGAGCACTACCAGCGGCTGATCCGCCAGTTGATCTCCAGCGGGGTGATGCTCGACGAGGGGATGCTCTACTGGTACGCCCGACTGTCGGCGAAGTACCCGACCGTCGAGCTGCGGATCGGCGACGTCTGCCCGTCCGTCGACGACGCGGTGCTGGTCGCCGCGCTGGTCCGGGCCCTGGTGGCCACCGCCATGGCGGACGTCGAGGCCGACCGACCGGCGCTGCAGACCGACCACCACCTGCTGGTCGGCGCGCACTGGCGGGCCGCCCACGACGGCCTGGAGGGCGAGGGCGTCGACGTCACCACCGGCGAGCTGCGCCCCGCCTGGGAGCTGCTGGACCGGTTCGTGGAACGGATGCGACCCGCGCTGGAGCAGCACGACGACTGGGCCGAGGTGACCGACCTGCTGGGCGAGCTGCGCCGGCACGGCACCGGCGCGGCGCGGCAGCGCGCGGTTTTCGCCCGCGCCGGGCGGCTCACCGACGTCGTGCAGGACGTGGCGCGACAGACCCGCGGCTGATCACCGCGTGACAGGATGGTTCCGTGGCGCAAAGACTGATCGTCATCGGTGGGGACGCCGCCGGAATGTCGGCGGCGTCCCAGGCCCGACGCCGCCGTGGCCGCGAGGACCTGGAGATCGTGGTCTTCGAACGGGGGCACTTCACCTCCTACTCGGCATGCGGCATTCCGTACTGGATCAGTGGCCTGGTGCCCGACCCTGAGCAGCTGATCGCCCGGGACCCGCAGACGTTCCGCACCGATTTCGCCATCGACGTGCGGATACGCCACGAGGTGGTCGCGATCGACCTGGAGCGCCGCGAGGTGGTCGCCCGGGACCTGGAGCAGGGCGACGAGGTCCGCGAGCGCTTCGACGAGCTGCTGTACGCCGCCGGCGCGGTGCCGGTGAAGCCGCCGTGGGCGGAGACGGACGTGACCGGCGTGTTCGGCATGCAGACCCTCGACGACGGAGCGGAGCTGCGCGACTGGCTGGACGGCGAGCCGCAGCCGCACCGGGCGGTGGTGATCGGCGGCGGGTACATCGGCGTCGAGATGGCCGAGGCGCTGATCCAGCGCGGCCTCTCCGTCACCCTGGTCGAGCGGGGCGACCAGCCCATGTCGACGGTGGACGGCGACATGGCCGAGCTGGTCGCCGACGCGATGCGCGGCCTGGGCGTCACGATCCGCACCGGCCTGTCCGTGAACGGCCTGGAGCAGCGGGACGGCCGGGTGTCCGCGGTGGTCACCGCCGAGGGGTCGATCCCGACCGACGTCGTGGTCCTGGGTCTGGGCGTACGCCCCAACACCGCGCTCGCCGAGGCGGCCGGGCTGCCGATGGGGCCGACCGGCGGGATCCGGGTGGATCGCAGGATGCGGGTGGTCGGGCTGCCCGGGGTCTGGGCGGCCGGCGACTGCGTGGAGACACTGCACCGGGTCAGCGGGATGCAGGTGCACGTGCCGCTGGGCACACACGCCAACAAGCAGGGCCGGGTGGCCGGGATCAACATCGGCGGCGGGTACGCCACCTTCATGGGCGTGATCGGCACGGCGGTCACCAAGGTCTGCGATCTGGAGGTGGGCCGGACGGGGCTGCGCGAGCGGGACGCCACCGAGGCCGGCTTCGACTTCGTCTCGGTCATCGCCGAGTCGACCAACCGGGCCGGCTACTACCCCGGTGCCCGACCGATGACCGTCAAGCTGATCGCCGAGCGACCCAGCGGGCGGCTGCTCGGCGCGCAGATCGTCGGCTGGTCCGAGGCGGCAAAACGGATCGACACGCTGGCCGTGGCGCTGTGGAACGGCATGACGGTGGACGATATGACGGCGCTCGACCTGGGCTACGCTCCGCCGTACGCGCCGGTATGGGACCCGGTGCTGATCGCCGCCCGAAAAGCGGTCGACGTGCTGGCCGCCGCCAGCCGCTGACCCGCGTCCGCCGTGGAGGACCATCCCGTGACCCAGACCCCGATCCGACCGGCCGCGCGCCGCCGCCCGACGATGGTCGACGTGGCCCGACGCGCCGGGGTCAGCCTGAAGACGGTCTCTCGCGTGGTCAACGACGAGCCGGTGGGTCAGGAGCTGGTCGCCCGGGTGCTGGCCGCCATCACCGAGCTGGGTTTCCGGCGCAACGACATCGCCCGCAATCTGCGCTCCCGGCAGCTCAACGCCACCGTCGGTCTGCTCATCGAGGAGATCGCGAACCCGTTCTACGCCACCATCGCCAGCGTCGCCGCCGACATCGCGGCCGAGCACGGCACCATGCTGATCACCGCCTCCTCCGAGGAGGATCCGGAGCGGGAGCGCGCCCTGCTCCAGGACTTCACCCAGCGCCGCGTCGACGGGCTGCTGGTGGTGCCGGCCGGCCTGGACCACTCGTTCCTGCGCCGCGAGGTCGAGCTGGGCATGCCGGTGGTCTTCCTGGACCGGCCGCCGCAGGGGCTGCTCGCGGACGCCGTACTGCTGGACAACCAGGGCGGCAGCCGGGCCGGGGTCGGCGCGCTGCTGGACGAGGGGCACCGCCGAGTGGGTGTCCTGCTCGGTGCGCCTACCGTGCCCACCATTCGCGAGCGGCTGGCCGGCGTGCGGGCGGCGCTGGCCGCCGCCGGGATCGAGCCCGACGAGTCCTTGGTCCGCGACCGGCTCATCGCACCGGAGGAAGCCGGGCGGGCCGTCGCCGAGCTGCTCGACCTGCCGGACCCGCCCACCGCCTTCTTCTGCGGCAACAACCGCCTCACCGTCGGTGCACTGCAGGAGTTGCACCGGCGAGGCAGCGACGCCGCACTGGCCGGTTTCGACGACTTCGAGCTGGCCCACCTGATGCCCCGGCCGCTGACCGTCGTCGGGTACGACACCCGGGAGCTTGCCCGGGTCGCCACCGAGCGGCTGTTCCAGCGGATCGCCGGCGACAACTCGCCACCGTCAACCACGGTGCTCCCCACCCGGCTGCTGCGCCGAGGCCTGCCCCCACCGACCGCCTGAGGCGCAGCCCCCTCTCCAGCGTCGATCATGGAGTTGTGGTGCCTCGCGTATGCCGCGAACTGCGGTCAAACGCCCACCACAACTCCATGATCGACCCCACAGTCAGGCGCCGAGCAGGGAGTCGAGCTCGGCGCGGCGGGGCGGGTCCGCACCCCGGCGGCCGCAGGTGAGCGCGGCCACTGTTGCGGCCTGGCGGAGCACTGCGGCCCACTGCTCCGCGGTTACCGCGGCGAGCCGGCCGGCCGGTCGGTCACCGAGCGCGTCGAGGTCGGCCAGCGCGGCCAGCAGGCCGCCGGTGAACGCGTCGCCGGCGCCGACGGTGTCGACCACTGTGGTGGGCACCGCCGGCTCCTCGTGCATCGACCCGTCCGGGGCGAGCAGCCAGGCACCGTCCCCGCCCCGGGTCACCACTGCACAACACACCCCGGCCGCACGCCACCCGGCCATCACGTCGGACACCGTCCGGTCCGGGTAGAGCCAGGCCAGGTCCTCGTCGCTGGCCTTGACCAGGTGCGCGAGGCTCACCTGCCGTTCCACCCTCGCCTGCTCCGCCGCCCGGTCGGTGACGATGCCCGGACGCAGGTTGAGGTCGATCGAGACGGTGAGCCCGTCCCGGCGGCGTTCGCGGGCGAGCAGGTCCTCCAGCACCTGCGCGCCGGGCGCCAATGCGAGCGCGAGCGACCCGGTGTGCAGGGCGGTCGCCAACGTCCCGGCCAGTTCGGGCAGCTCCTGCGGCGTCCACTGCCAGTCCGCCGTGCCGATCAACCGGAACTCGTAGCTGGCCTGCCCGGTGGCGTCCAGGGTGGCCACCGCCACCGAGGTGGGCTGCTCGGCGCGGACCGCCCACCCCAGGTCCACCCGGTTGGCGGTCAGGTGTTCGGTGAGCTGCTTGCCGTACCCGTCGGCGCCGAGCCGGGCCAGCAGCCGCACCGGCTGGTCGAGTCGGGCCAGAGTGACCGCCACGTTCGCCGGCGAGCCGCCCGGCACCGCCCGCTCGCCCTCGGCGGAGACCACCAGGTCGATCAGGGCCTCGCCGGCCACCACGATCACGCGGGCACCTCGCCCGGGGCGAGCGGGCCGGGGCCGCCGAGCCCGTCGGCCGAGCGGGACAGCAGAACCGCCTGGTAGGCGTGGTAGACGTCCGGCCGGCCGTGCCAGACCGTGCTGGCGGGCCGGTTCTGCGGATCCAGCTCGTGCCGCCACCCACTGTCGTCGATCAGGTAGCGGCGCGCGTATCCCCAGAACACCCGGTACCAGTCGGCGTAGACCGCGTCCCCGGTGCGCCGGTGCAGGGTGATCGCCGCCCCGATCGCCTCGGCCACCACCCAGTGCATCCGGGAGCGGACCACCGGCCGGTCGTCCCAGTCGATCGTGTAGACGAAGCCGTCGGCGCCGTCGACCGCCCAACCACGTCGCACGGCGGCGGCGAACAGGGCGCGGGCGTCGGTGAGCAGCCAACGCGGCGGCTGCGGCAGGACCGCCTCCAGCTCCAGCAGCAGCCGGGCCCACTCCAGCCAGTGCCCCATGGTGGAGCCGTACGGCCGGAACGGGTCGGCGGGCCGGTCCCGGTTGTAGTCGGGTAGGGGCTCCCAGTCGGCGGTGAAGTGCTCGGGCAGCCGCCAGTCGTGCCGGGCACCCTCCCCGTGCACCAGGTGGGTGCCGATCCGCAGGGCCCGGTCGGTCCAGCTCGGATCGCCGGTGGCGGCGGCCGCGCCGAGGAACGACTCGACCATGTGCATGCTGCTGTTCGCGCCCCGGTAATCCTCGGTGACCGTCCAGTCCCGGTTCCAGGACTCGCGGACCGCTCCGGCCTCGTCGTCCCAGAACCGGTCCCGCACCACGGTCAGCGCGTCGGCGAGCAGCCGGTCCGCGCCGGGCCGTCCGGCGCGCGCCGCGCCGGACGCGGCGAGCAGCACGAACGCGTGGTCGTACCCGGCCTTGCGCTCGTTGGTCGGCGACCCCTGCTGGTCTACGGCGCTGAACCAGCCGCCGTACCGGTCGTCGCGCAGCAGTGTGCTGAGCGCGGCGACTCCGTGGTCGACCAGGGCGGCGGCGTCCGGGTCGCCGTTGCGGTAGGCGATGGCCGACACGTGGGTCATCCGGCAGGTGATCCAGGTGTGCAGCGGCTCGGTGGGGTCCGGAGTGCGGTCGTCGGTCAACCACCAGAAGCCGCCCTCGGGCCGGACCGCGCGGCGGACCGTGTCGAGCAGGGCACGGGCCTGGTCGGCGAGGAACTCTTCGAGGTCGGGCAGTTCGGGCGCCCCGGCCGGGGCGAGGGTCAGTTCGGCGTCAGATCGGGGCACGTCGGTCATCTCAGCTGGTCACCGTCGGGTAGGAAAGGGACATACGGTCAGGATCGGCGGGCGGACCGGGTCCGCGCCGGAAAACCGCCAACGGGACGCCGCGAACCGGCCGGCCGCGTCACGGGAAGGATCATGAGTACGATTCCTCCCATTTGCCCGTTGACATCGTTGTCTCGACCCCCACCCTGCTCCGGCACCCGTCGGCTGTCAATTCCCTGCCACATCACATCGGCACCGCGACGACCCGGGCCAGCCGCGCGGCCGCGGATGCTCCACGATGGCCGGATGGAGCTGCCCGAGGGACTCGACTGGGTACGCGGATCACCCGCCGGCCGGGACTGGCTGGCCACGCTCCCCGGCCGGCTGGCGGAGTGCGCCGAACGGTGGTCGCTGCGACTCGGGCCACCCTTCCGGTACGCCTTCGCCTCGCTGGCGCTCCCCGCCGACCTGCCCGACGGCACAGTGGCCGTGCTGAAGCTCCAGTTCCCGGATGGGGAGAGCCGGCACGAGGCCGACGCGCTGGCCCGGTGGGACGGCGACGGGGCGATCCGGCTGCTCGACCACGACCCGCAGCGGCGGGCGCTGCTGGTGGAGCGCTGCCGGCCCGGGACGGCACTGCACGAGTTGCCCATGGATCGGGCGCTGGACGTGCTGACCGGGCTGCTGCCCCGGCTGTGGCGCCCGGCCGGCACGCCGTTCACCCCACTGGCCGAGGAGGCCGCCGGCTGGATCGACCGGATGCCCCAAGCCTGGGAACGGGCCGGCCGGCCGTACGAGCGGCGGCTGCTCGACGCCGCGCTCGCCCTGCTCGCCGGGCTGGCATCGAGCCAGGGCGAGCAGGTGCTGGTCAACCAGGACCTGCACGCCGGCAACGTGCTCGCCGCCGACCGGGAACCGTGGCTGGTGATCGACCCGAAGCCGCTGACCGGCGAGCGGGAGTTTTCGGTGGTGCCGATGGTGCGCGGCCGGGAGTTGGGCCACTCGCCGGCCGCCGTCCGGCACCGGCTGGACCGGCTCAACGCCGAGTTGGGGCTGGACCGGGAGCGAGTCCGAGGCTGGACCATCGGGCACACGCTGGCCTGGAGCATCGACGGGGACGCGGTGCTTCCGCACCAGCTCGAGGTGGTCCGCTGGCTGCTTGACGAGCAGTGACCGCCCACCGCCCTGTCGAGCTGCCCCATATCTGGTTATCGAGCTGCACCGCGGTTGCGAGCCGCACGCGGTTGCGAGCCGCACGCGGTTGCGAGCCGCACGCGGTTGCGAGCCGCACGCGGTTGCGAGCCGCACGCGGTTGCGAGCCGCACGCGGTTGCGGT